>PVWI01000487.1 GCA_003003725.1 filamentous cyanobacterium Phorm 6
GCCCACAGCCAACCCGCAACAATCTCCGAGATAGAGACAGCAGCCCACAACCAGCCCGTAACAATTTCCGAGACAGAGACAGCGGCAGCCCGCAGCCAGCCCGCAACAATTTCCGAGACAGAGACAGTAGCCCACAGGAATCTCGGGGCAATTACTACAAAGACAAAGACAGAGACAGCAGCCCGCAGGAATCTCGGGGCAATTACTACAAAGACAAAGACAGAGACAGAAACAGCAGCCCGCCGGAATTCCGGGGCAACCATTTCCGAGACAGAGACAAAGACAGAGACACTCGCCCTGTTGACACTGCCTCAAATAGTGTCGTGCAGCCAGACTCAGACACAGACGACATGATTTATGGCCGCCATGCGGTGCAAGCAGCTTTAGAAGCAAACCAAGTCCTCAACCGAATCTGGGTTGTCCCGCACCTGCGCTACGATCCCCGTTTTCACAGCTTGCTAACCGAAGCCAAGGCCAACGGCAGTATCATTGACGAAGTTGACGATTTGCGCCTCGACTACATCACCCGCAAGGCAAACCACCAAGGCGTAGCTGCTCAAGTATCAGCACACGAGTACCTGGATTTGAGCCAACTGATCGCACAGGCTAAGGCTGCTTGCGCCGACCCCGTAATTGTGGTAGCAGAAGGACTTAACGACCCCCACAATCTAGGGGCGATTATTCGCACCGCAGAAGCATTGGGAACTCAGGGCATGGTGATTCCGCAGCGCCGGGCTGTTGGGATTACGTCAGCCGTGAGAAAAGTCGCAGCCGGGGCATTGGAAAGCCTGCCAGTAGCAAGGGTTGTCAACCTCAACCGGGCGCTGGAAGAATTGAAAGAGGCTGGATTCTGGATTTACGGCACTGCCGCAGGCGTGGGTGATTCAGTAGAGACAGTCAAGTTCTCCGGCCCGACTGTTTTAGTTGTGGGCGGTGAAGCTGACGGTTTGAGCCTTTTGATACAGCGTAGTTGCGACGGATTAGTTTCAATTCCTTTAAGAGGAAATACTCCTAGCTTGAATGTTTCGGTAGCAACAGGAATGGCTTTGTACGAAATTTACCGCCAGCGCGGGCCCAAAAAGTTTCACGTACACGGATCGTAACGGTGATTAGCTACACATCCTAAAGTCTGGGGCTTCTAGCCCCCCAAGCTTCCCATTTTCGGTGATTGAAAAATAAAATGCAACACAGTATAACAAAGTGTACATAGCAAAGGTTTAGGCCTTGCCCGCAGCACTCTGTAAAAAACCGTAAAATACATTAGAAAATCACATGAAAGAACTCTTGATTAGCTTGCTCAATTTTTTCGGATTGGCTTGGTGGGTTGAGGTTAAAACTTCAGCGCCGCGCTGCATTTACTATTTTGGCCCGTTCTTGACTTCTCAAGAGGCGGAAGCTGCAAAAGCAGGATATGTAGAAGACATAGAAAGTGAAGGTGCAGAAGGTCTTAGTGTTTCGATTCAACGCTGCAAACCTATTAATTTGACAGTGGCGGATGATTTGGGAAAGTTTGGTGACAAAGGGATGTTGCCTGTTTTTTAGTGGCTAGCAAGTTGTCGTGCATTTCAGTTGTATATTCAGGGCGGACTCTCCCGCCCACCCACAAGATTTGAATTTTTTTTCAACATACAATTTAAATGCAGAACAGCTTAGCAACTCAACACTCAATAGTGTTGTATCGTTTGCGGTTGCACTTAGATATGATAAGCGAGGAGACGGCGAGTGCCGTCTCCTAATTTGCGGTAATAATAATTCGGATGCTACCAGATTTGATATTAATCGCTAACGGCTTGGGGAAATTTTTCAATCCAGCGATCGATGTCTGCGAGTACCCGATCGGGAATTTCCCACGGGAATAAGTGGGCTGTGTTGGGATAGCACTCCCACTGACTCTTCTGGAGGTGGCGGGCTGTTTCTAAACTGGATGCTGAGGTGATATGCCGATCGTCCTCTCCGGCGAGCACTAAACTGGGACATTGAATGTCGCCGAGGTGGATCAGCCGATCGTATCCTGCCCTGAGAGCGGTATTTAAAGCTTTGGTGGCGCTGTTGGAAGTCTGGAGGTAGGCGGGAGTACCGGCGGCGGCTAGGTAGCGGTAAGCGGTCGCTGTATGCTGCTGGATCAAGTAGCGAAAGAGCGATCGCCTGCCAAAAGTATCGATATTCCACTTCCAGCCTGGTATCGCCCAATTGATGATTCCGGCTACACCAGTGTAAAGGTTATCTTGCCAAGAGATCGGAGGGTGACTTCCTCTTGGTTTGGCTGCTGATGCGAGTAAAATTAAACCTGTGACTCGCTGCGGATATTTCATCGCTAATTCCAGGGCTAAAATCCCTCCCAAAGACCATCCGATTACCAAACATCGATCGACTCCCAATCTGTCTAAAAGCGCTTCTAAATCGACGAGGTGGTCGGTCATTTCAAAGGATACAGAGGTGCGGCTGCTCCCGTATCCGCGCAAGTCTGGGGCGATCGTCCGAAACCGCTTTGATAAGTGTTCTGTGAAGACAGACATACAATAGCCAGAACCTGGATGGCCATGCAAACAGAGAATCGGGAATCCTTCGCCTTTGACGGAAGCGCTGAGTTTGTGATGCGACATTTTTAAGAGAAGGAAGAAGGAAGAAGGAAGAAGGAAGAAGGAAGAAGGAAGAAGGAAGAAGGAAGAAGGAAGAAGGAAGAAGGA
>PVWI01000142.1 GCA_003003725.1 filamentous cyanobacterium Phorm 6
GAACTTGCCTCCAAGATTAACGATGCCTTTCTGATTGGCTCGCAGCGTACAGAGCAGCAGGATGTAGAATTTTCGATCGACCAACTCGTTGAGATTGCAGTACGCGCTCTTTCCCCAGGAATCAACGATCCGTTTACGGCTATCCGCTGTATTGACCAACTGAGTGCGGCCCTTTGTCGTTTAACCCAAAGAGAGATTCCCTCTCCCTACCGCTACGACGACAGCAACCAGTTGCGGATGATTGCAGAACCCATCGCCTTTGCTGACGTGCTCGATGCAGCCTTTAACCAAATTCGACAGAATGGAAAATCGAATGTAGCTGTCACCATGCGCTTGCTAGAGGCGATCGCAGTTGTGGCGCGTTTCACCGATCGAACCACACACCGAAAAGCACTCAAGCGACACGCTGATTTGACCGATCGCGCCAGCCAGCAGGCAAATTTTGATGAATTAGATCACAAAGATATTCAAGAGCGATATTTAGCAGCATTAAAAGCTATTAAGCAGGATTGAGCTAGGAGGAAAAATGTGGTAATTTGTAGTTATGGCAAGCCCTTCAAAGTACCATTTTCCCTTTTTCCTCTGCCATCAAAGCAAAATCCCGCAGATTTTTTCCTGCAAAATATTTGCCCTCCTTGACAAAATCGCCGCCGCATATTACCGGAATTCTTTCCTGATAAGCTTTTAGTGCCAAAATCAAATCATTTTCTTGCAATTCGAGAGAAATTTTCTGCAACTTACCCACCACAAATCCCATCATCGCAACTTTACCAATTTTATCCCCTGCTTCCCGATCAACTTTGACAATAAATCCTTGAATCTCAGTATTTTCCAAACAAGTAATTAAATCGCTTAAAATCTCTAATTGAGAACGTTTTTCTGTCAGTTCCAGCTTTTTGACAGCATCTCCCATCCTAGCTGGATAATCTGCAAAGTCCCGCGTCAGAGGCAATCCGATATCAAACAACTCTCCCGCATCATTTTTCTTGACCCAAATCGCCCCTTTATTGTCATAAATTCGGCTGTGTTCTTGCCAGCCATGTTTTTGTAAATATGCTATGATTACATTGACATCTAAATTCTTAAAAACTTCAAAATCCCGTACAGTTACTTTCATGGGATATCTCCTTGGCTAATGCGCTGCATAATGGACTGTAGAGCCTCTGCTGTAAACTGATTGCTGCGGGGAAACTCAACAGTCACGCGACTGGTATTTTGAGTTTCCGGCATTCCCCGCAAAGATAACCAGTAGGCACAATGCCTCAGCAACATTTCCTGTTCTGACTGCTGTATCCATTCCCCGATATTTTCCGGTACTAAAACAACAACCAGCAGGCGGGGAATAAAGGCAGTCACTCTCAAGTCGTTGTAATTTTTGACATTGAGCGGATATCGAACACATTGGGCATTGAGTACATCTCTTGACGTACATTTTAACTGCAATTCGAGACGGTGTGGCTGTACTGGATCGCGATCGACAGCCTTGATACAGAGGTCAACGCTATCATAATCATTTTCGGGTTGATCTACCGAACAGCCAGCGACTGCTGCCACAGCCCGCACGTAAGCTTTACTAAATTGTTCTTTTCGCTGATTCAGTTCCATTTAAACACAATTCTCAAAAATGGCGATCGCGATCGCACATTGAGGTCAAAAAATACATTAAACTCAGTCTCCTGTTGCTCCAATGAGTCCCTCGATCCCCCCTAGCCCCCCTTCTTAAGGGGGGGACAAGAGCATTCAAAGCCCCTCTTAAAAGGGAGAAAAATGGATTTCAAAGTCCCCCTTCTTAAGGGGGATTTAGGGGGCTCTCCGAGGATTTTGGTTTTACACAGAGATGTGTACACGGTAGCTTAAGAAGGGGGGGGAGAAGAGCATTCAAAGTCCCCCTTCTTAAGGGGGAAATGGATTTCAAAGTCCCCCTTTTTAAGGGGGATTTAGGGGGATCGAGACTCAACTACAAACGAAATTAATCAACGGTTAAAACTTGAATTGACAGCCTTCGGAAGCCACCGCCCAAATTAATGACCGCCCGCCGCCCCAGCCGCCCGCTTGAAAGCCTCATCAAGCACTTCCGAAAGCGTCGGGTGCGTGTGAACTCGGAACGCTAAAGTGTTGACAGAATCCCGTTGGGCGATCGCATTTGCAGCCTCCTGAATCAAATCCGAAGCGTGCAAACCAAAAATGTGAACTCCCAACAATTCCCCATTATCTTTCCGGTAAATCACCTTAGCCATACCGTCAGTTTCACCCTCCGCAATAGCCTTAGAATTTCCCTTAAAATAAGTCTTGACAGAAGCAACCTCAAACCCTTCAGTTTTTCCTAACTCCTTCGCCGCAGGTTCCGTCATCCCCACATAGCTAATTTCCGGGTGAGTAAAAGCCGCCGCCGGGATGCTCAAATAGTCAACTTCGCGAGTCCGCCCGCAAATATTTTCTACAGCAGCAATTCCCTGAGCAGATGCAGTATGTGCTAACATCATTTTGCCATTAACATCGCCGATCGCCCACAAATTCTGCACAGGTTCTCCCGCTACCAAAACCTGCATCTTATCGTTAACGGGAATATAACCGCGCATGGTTTCCACGCCAACAGTTTCTAACCCCAAATTCTTGCTAACCGGAACTCGGCCAGTCGCTACCAAACAAGCGTCAACTTCCAAAATTTCGACAACTTCCTTAGTTTTGAAATCAGCTAATTCAATAATTACGGGCGAACCAGGAATAATTTTCTTAGCCAACAAACCCACTTTTGTTTCAATATCGCGGGGTGCAATTAACACTCGTTCGGCTAATTTAGCAATATCTGGGTCAAAAGTTGGCATCAATTGATCTAGAGCTTCAATCATCGTAATTTCGCAGCCCAGGGCTGTGTAAATATCCGAAAACTCTAAACCGATATAGCCACTGCCAATAATTGCAATCCACTTCGGTAGCGATTCCAATCTGACAGCATCATCGCTGGTAAATACAGTTTTGCCGTCAATTTCTATCCCAGGAGGGACGAAGGGAATCGAACCGGGAGCGAGAATAATATCCTTGGCGGTAATAGTTTTCTCGCCTTGATCGGTTTCGATGGTAATTTTTTGAGCAGCGGCGATTCTGCCCCAACCTTGGATAATATCGACGTTTAAACGCTTGAGGCTGTTGGTCAGGTCGCCGCGCAGTTTGCTAACCATAGTATTAGCATGATTGGCGATCGAAGAGCGATCGAAATCCACACTCCCCAACTGAATCCCAAAAGTCTTGAGGTGGTGGGCATTCCGCAACTCCCGCACCCGCCCCGCAGCCGCCAACAGCGCCTTGGAGGGAATGCAGCCACGGTTGACGCAAGTCCCGCCCATGTCGCCTGCTTCGATAATTGCCACTTTCAGCCCGCAGCTAACCGCGTGTATGGCCGCCCCATGTCCGCCCACGCCAGCGCCGATAATTGCTAAATCGTAATCAAATCCCTGAGTCACCTTAAAATCTCCTAATGCCTTTGAAATCTTAGTCCTGGACGCACTCAACAGCTTATTTCCGCGATCGCATCTGCTGCTTGCGGCAGTCGCAACCCTCGAACAACAGCAATAGTTGTGCCAGTCCTGTACCCTTATTCTCGACTAGACTAGGTTTAATTACACAATCTTTTTTAGCTGAGTGGAACACTCCTGACTTTTACAGTACGGTAATTGTCAGTAGGTGATGGAATTGTGACAGAGAGATAAACTGAGTAACAGAGAATTCTTATCTGTGGAGTAACTTATGATAGATGACGACGACCTGAAAGATTCCCGCCGCGCCTCGGCTCAAGCTTTTTTTGAGTCCCTTGATGAATTGTTTGATTATATTGAAAGCAGCAGTCAACCAGTACAGCCTAAACTTCTACCGCCTCAGCCCTTGCCTTCGAGTCCGCCGAAGAAGACCAGACCTGCGAAAATTAATTTGTCGGATTTTGAAGATGCGATCGCCGATTTGGAACAGTTCATCCAGAAAAAACACTCCAAACGCCCGGAATCAAAAGAATAGCAGGTATAAACCAATTTTTCAGGTGCATCAAAACTCCTGCGGTCGATCGAACTTAACAGCTCGTGCGGGGGTAAAATTAACTGGATTTACTGTGACTGCCGGTCACTGAGCGAAGTCGAAGTGTTGGGTTTAAACTGTTGGGGTAATTGTCTCGATCGCACTTCGATCGCACTTCGCACCTCAATAGCACTCAAAGGCAACTCCCACTCATCAACATCATTGCGGAACTTCACCGCAATATCAGCACCATTAATAATCGCCCCCAACAGCCGCGGCCCCGATTTGTTCGACTCATCCTCCTCAGATTCCAGCAACTGATCCGCAGCCTCAGACAACATACTAGACAGAGTATAACCAGGGCGCGCCACCAAAATGATACCGTCCGTGTAAGGTTCCAGCGTCAGCGCGTCGTTGCATTCACTCAAAGCCGGAGAATCCACAACCACAAAATCAAAGCGGTTGCGAACATCCTCAAACAACCTCCGCATTTCGCTCGATTCCAGTACCGCCGAAGCCTGCCGCAAAAAGCCCGGACTCGGTACCACGTATAAGTTCTCTACATCTGGAACCAAAAGCACGCACTCGCTCATATTGCCGTAATAGTGCAAAGGTTCCACCGTCGCCAGAGGATCAGCAGCAATTTTCAAAGATTCCACATTAGAAGGCGATCGCAAATCTGCTTCAATTAACAAAGTCCGTTTACCCGATCGAGCCGACGCAATTGCCAAATTATAAGCACTAAAACTCTTCCCCTCCAAAGGAGCCGCCGAAGTCAGCAACACCACCTTCACGGGTTTTTCGCCAATTCGGCGCAAATTAGTCCGCAACCGCTCGTAAAACTCTAAATAGGGAGAATTGGGTTCCAGCGCCAAAGGCATCTCATCCCCATAGGAATCAAACACAATCACTTCAGGCAAAACTCCCAGTATCGGCACCTCTTTCTCCACCAAAGCCGCCCGCACTTCTTCCCAACTGTAAAACTTGCCGTTGAGCATCCCCAACAAAAATATCAACCCGCCGCCCAGCAGCAATCCCACAAATCCGCCCACCGCCAGCATCACCGATAAACCTCTCTTGCTTGACTCAACATTATCAGTTTTGGGATCTTGGGCGATGATCAAACTCCCCGTTGTCTCAGCTATCGCCGCCTCAGCATCTACCAAAGCCGACTGCATCTTATCGTAGAGAGCTTTTTTCAGCGCCACTTGCTGGGCTAACCGCGCTTGTTCTAACTGCTTGTTGGGAATTGTTGCGTATTCCTGGCGCAATTGCTGTTCAATTTTCTCGACTCCTTTGAGTTGCTGTGCTACCGTATCCCGCTGCGTTTGCAAAGCGATCAAACTTTGAGCTAGCTGCTGTCTCGCCGGATCTAAAGAAGAGTCTACCCGAATTCGATCGGCACTTCTGAGCGGAGCCGCCACCCCGTTACCCCCTAGCACCTCCGACTGTCGCTGCTGCAACTGCTGCTCAAAAGCTGGTTTTTGTTTGAGCAATTCCACAATTTTCGGGTGTTCCTCCTGCAAGTCGCTGCGCAGAATTTTGAGCTGAGATTCGATCGAGAATAGTTGCACTCGCAGTTGTGCAATAATTGGATCGGCAGACAGTGCTTGAGCGACGTAAGCTTGCTCTACATTCAATCCCAACCGCTCCTGCAAGCTTTTAAGTTGAGCCTCAATTCCTCCCAACTGCAAGCGGAGCTGCCGCTGCTGCTGTTCGCTATTGATAATCGCTTGCGGCAGTACACCGCTCTGAGCTGCTAAAATTGAAGTTCCTTCTCGTTTTTCGTAAGCTTCAAGTTTTTTTTCCCTCTCTCTAAGATCCTGAGTTACTTTCGGCAAGCGTTTGTTAATTTGGGCGATCGTTGTTCGCAGTCTAGAAGTATTAAAATTTTCGCTGTAAATCACCATTTCCTTCATCAACGCCTCTGCTCTCTTTTCTGCTTTTGTGCGATCGGCATTTTTGTACAATACTTGAATCAAAGCGTTGGGGTCATTAGTCTTGCTCGGCATCTTTAGCTGCACGTCGTCTGTCAGCTTTTTAGTCAATATTTTTACTTGTTCATTCAATTCTTTTGAATCTAATTTTGCTGCTTCTTTATTTAATTTTTTTTCTTCTTTGACCAGTTTTATGGCTGCTGCTTCGATCACCTCTTGATTGAGCAGTTTATCTTTACTTATTTCTTGTCCTTCCTGTTGAATTTTGGTAGTAGTCGATGAAAAAATCACGCTCGGCCTGCGGTATGCCAGCGTACCGGAAGCAACATAAACTGGCGGCGGAGTTGGCTGCAAAGCCACTACTCCCGACACGCCCACAGTTGCCGCCAGAGTGGCCAGTCCCACCCACTTGTACTGGTCGAAAGCAATTAAATAACGTTTAACAACGGATAGAGTCATAATGATTTTTGACTGTTGACTGTTGACTGTTCGCGGTTGACTGTTGACTGTTAACTGTTAACCGTTGACTGTTAACCGTTGACTGTTGATTTTGAGTAAGTAGGGTGCGTCGCCATCTATAATTTGCAAGTTATATCCAATATCTCGTAGCGACGCACCCTACGGATTAACTGTTGATTTTGAGTAAATCATAACTAATAAGTAATAACTAATAACCATTACTAATAACTAATAATTACCTACCATTATTATTAGTCGGCCCGAACAGATTGTTTACCCCATTTCTCAATTGTTCAAAAAACAGAATAAATCCCAAAGTATCGCGGAACGGTCGAGTAAAAGTATTGATTGCATAACTTACACGCTCTACCAGATTCCTACCGATCACAATCACATCATTATCTTCGAGCATCGGGTTCTGAGAAACATTGCCCTCCAAAGCAGCTTTAGCATCTATCTTTCGGTTGATTGCTCTACCTTGCTTTTGGTCAAACCGAATTAAGGCCATTTTCCGCAAGTCAGCCAGATTCACAGGTAAGTTGTTGATAGCATCCAAAAACTTGCTGCCATTTTCTAGGTAGAACGAGGTCAAACCACCACTAGCGTAACTCAAAACTCGAACGTACACTCTCGGCTTAATCAGGGTAGACCGCGCAACCAGAGCTTTGTCGTAGTCTAGGTTTTTGATACTCGCGTCCAATTCCGGGATGACAATCACATCTCCCGAGGCCAAAGGAAAATCGAACAAATCGTTAGCCTTGGCTAGGGGAGTATAGAGGTCGATGGGTTGCTCCACCGAGGAGCCGTCCACCAGCGTCCGCCTTACTCGCACCGCCCGCAAATCAGCTTTTCCCGTGACTCCCCCCGCAATCGTCAAAGCAGCCGAAATTCGACCAGAACCAGCCGGAAGCGTGTAAAAACCAGGTTTGCCGACTTCTCCGGTGACAGTGATTTGGACGGGGACAGCGGCAGCGGCTAAGCTGTATCTGGATGCTAAATCTTGATCGGATTTGCGATCGGGCGTAACTTGTTTATAAGGTACAACGATCGCATCTCCATCTTCCAAACGCAAATCCGGCGGAGCAATACCAGTTTGCAGCGGCGTCAAAATATCCACAATTTGCTCCGCGACACCACCTCCCGGCAGAGTCCGTCGCACCCGCACCGCCCGCAGTTCGGCCGTAGGATTAGTCCCAGAAGCTGCCGCCAGAGCCGCCGGAAGCTGGGGGGTTTGCAGCGGATAAAAGCCCGGCCTAGCCACTTCCCCCGTCACCGTCACCACCACCGGGCGCCCAACCACCAAAGCAGCCGAGACTTGAGGATTTTTGATGAATTGGGTGAACCGTTCTCGGAGGCGCTGCTGTGCTTCTTCCACAGTAAGACCGCGCACATTTACTGTTCCGATTAGCGGCAGTACAATTATGCCTTCAGGGCTGATTGCACCTGCAAAACCCAGCTCTGGGAAACGCTGAACTTGAACAGAAATCTGGTCTCCCGGCCCCAGACGATAGGGCCGATTCCGAAAAGCTGGGTTAATTTCCCGGTTGGGCTGTACTCGCAGTGGCGGTGGCGGTACGCGCAATGGTTGTGGTGGTACGAGCTCGGAACTAGGAACAACGGATTGAGCTAAAGCCGTTTCTGGAAAAATTTTGCCGTTAAAGCCCCAGAATACAGCAGCAAAAGATAGAGTCCAAGCAGTTGAGTGCAGACCTGCCAAGGAAAAAGCAACGCAATTTTTAATTGTAATTTTTTCCCGCATTTTTATTAGCAGATAAAATCTCGTATTATTTGGAATAATATCGTGTCCGGTCGATCGATCTAAAATTGGTTCGTAGTGCGGACTTTAGTCCGCTCCCGGATTGCGGACTTTAGTCCGCACTACGAACCTACTGTTTTTGTTATGGTAAGCGATCGGAGATGATATAATTAGTTGTTTTTTAAATTTCATTTTGGTTTAGCAAATCTCA
Organism: filamentous cyanobacterium Phorm 6; assembly: GCA_003003725.1. Lineage (GTDB taxonomy): Bacteria > Cyanobacteriota > Cyanobacteriia > Cyanobacteriales > Microcoleaceae > Microcoleus. The sequence goes on from PVWI01000142.1 coordinate 8,369, forward strand.
ACTAAAAATCTTTTCTCTTGATACCAAATCAATTTAATTTGCTTGATTCTTCTAGCCCGCAGAGGCGGTCTTTGTTTGTATAGAAGTGATTTCAATCGCCCTCATGATTAAACTCAGAAAGTTTCTGCCATTAATTGAGCTTGAACAGTTTGACCGAGAGACTCCAGCAACGGTTCAACTATCTTAATGTCTCCCTGCGGTTGAATGGGAAGGATGATGCTGACAGCAACCCAAGAGGCCCGGCGGTTCGACAGTCTAGCAATGCTATCTTCCCAAAACCAGCGACTGGTTGCTGGAGAACCCCCGTTAGGCCAAGCGTACCACTGCATGACAGCAAAAGTTTGTTGGGGAGTCCAGCTTCGGAAAAACCTAGTCTCGACGGTAGGCGGGGGCTTGTCGCCTATTGGCGCTAATTTAACTGTAAACCTCAAAGTGCGGTGAAAATCTGTTTGCCACCGATGAAATCCATCAATATCCAGCCATTCTACCTGGGGCTGGTTTTTAGGGCCATTTTGAGGCAACAACAATAAAATGGCAATTGTTTGATGATTTTTAATTTCTTCAACTAACCATCTGTGCCCGCCAATTTGGACGTTATTCTGGACGCGGACTACTTCCCAGCCGGGGATTGTCATCCCATTTTGGCGCAAACTTCTCAATTGCTTCAGGTTTGCAACTGGTGGCGGGTTTGTCCAAGGCCACTTTCCTGTCGCGTAGCCTGGAATTGCTACTACCCCAACCAGTACCAGCAAAAACACCAGTACCACAATTTTAGATAATTGGTGCCGCCGCAGTAGTTTCCGTGCTGAAATCATTTGTTTCATTAATTGGCAGACTGGCTTGGAAAATACTTTTCCATCCCGTTTAGGAGAAGTACCAATAAGCCTAGTATACAAGCAGAATACAAGTCTCCGCCCCATCCGGCGTGCAGCCAATTAAACAGCGTCTCTCTGTCGGTTCCGTGAAAGTAAGTCAGCAAAGTGTTGCGGAGAATGTTGGAAGTGATGCTAATGATAGATGTACTTGCTAAAAACAAAATGCTTCTTTTGTGAGAGTCCCAAACTCCCGTCCAATCTAACAAAATTAAGCTGACATAAAGACTGGTAAACAGCATTTTTAAGCCTGCACAGTGGGGTGCAACTTCTACAATGCGATCGTTTACGTACAGATAAATTTCTTCCACTCTCACGTTGAGACCAACTTTAATTAATATCAAGCCTGATATTTCAGCAATGAAGTGCTGCAACGGCAAGGCATAGGGTTCTATGAGGTAAGGAATGTGGTTTGGCGATGCCAGAAATATGAATAAAAGGGACATCGCCTGCAATTTCAAGCCGGGAATTCCTTTTAAAGACAAGCAAATGCTTACCAGCATTACTGGTAAGGATAAATTCACCAAATCGCTCAAGCGACTTAGATAAAGAAGCGTCGCTAATACCAACAAAAAGGTTCCTAAAGGATGCGACGAGTTGGGCAAGCGATGCCAGCACTTTCGGTTCGTCCAAGCAATATAAGCCGCGTAGGGCAAGCCAATGAGTCCGTGGCTGAAATATTCGTGTTCGATGCTGATGTTTTTATTGAACCAGCCGTCGTACCAGTGTACTATCAGGGGGGCGTACAGCAGCACTAGGAGCACCGTGATACCTTCGGGCAGGATGTATCGCTTGAGAACAATGTGAATTCTGCGCTGGATGTGCATGGTTTGAGAAGTGTTGAGATTGCGGCGCGAGGGCGAACAAAGCTTTGCGGTTTTGAACTGTGAGTTAAAGATTTGTTAATTCCCCACAACAACGCTTTTAGAACTGCACCCTACTGCTTGAAACACCCTTAGCATAACTTTTATGAACAATTAGCTTAGCAATTCAACGATCGCTCGATCGCCTTTACCACCTGCTCAATCTGAGTATTACTCAATCCGGGATACATTGGCAATGATAAAATCTGTTCGCACAGGGTTTCGGCGCGGGGAAAGTCGCCGCGATTGCCTAAGTTTTGGTAGGCGGGTTGCAGGTGGCAAGGTACGGGATAGTGGATGCCTGTTTGGATGCCTTCTTGGGCGAGTTTTTCCTGGAGGGTATGGCGGTCGATCGGGCTTTTCTCAGTAATTTGGATCGCATAGATGTGATAAATGTGACCTAAACTGCTGTGATTGGCGATCGGTACAATGCCTTTGTGTTTGAGCGGCTCTAATAAAGTATTGTAATGTTGGGCGGCTAAATTGCGATCGCGATTCCATTGTTCTAAGTATGGCAATTTAATGTTGAGTATGGCCGCTTGCAAATTGTCGAGACGGCTGTTTGTACCAATTTCTGTATGTAAATATTTGCTAAGAGCTCCGTAATTGCGGAAAGTACGCATGGTTTTTGCGAGCTCTGCATCGTTAGTAATTAACATCCCGCCGTCGCCAAAACAGCCGAGGTTTTTGCTGGGATAAAAGCTGAATGCTGCTGCTTTCCCAATGGAACCCGCGCGGTATCCTTCTCTTTCGGCTAAATGCGCTTGGGCGGCATCTTCAAAAATTATTAAGTTGTGGCGGTTGGCAAAATCTAAAAGCTGACTGGGCGATACCATTTGACCGTAGAGATGTACGGGAATAATTGCTTTAGTTTTCGAGGTAATTGCTGTTTCGGCTGCTGTGAGGTCAATCAGGGCGGTTTCCGGGTCACAATCTACCAGGATAGGTATTGCTTTGGCTTGAATGACGGCGATGATGGTGGCGATAAACGTGTTGGCGGGTACGATAATCTCGTCGCCCGGATTAATGTCGCAAGCTTGGAGTCCCAGGGCGATCGCATCTGTTCCGCAAGCCACTCCTACGCCGTATTGTACTCCAGAAGCTGCTGCAAATGCTGTTTCAAATTCTGCCAGTGCGTGGCCTAAAATAAAGTCTCCTTGCTCGATAATTTTTCCAATTTCTGCTACTATTTGGGGTTGAATTGGTTGGTGTTGCAGGGAGAGGTTGACAAATGGAATTTTGGGCGGGCGACTACTCATACACCACAGGGATACTAATTATTTATATTAACATTTAAGTGCGGATATTTTTTTAAGATTTTTAACCGCAGAGGGCGCAGAGAGCGCAGAGGAAAAGAGGAAGAGAGGAGAAAGCCGATCGCACTTTTCGGGAGTTGTCAATTAAATCAAGGTTTTTCGGTAATATAGAATGAGATAATTTTGCAGCAATCGAAATCATGGAATACAAAAAACTCGGCAACAGCGATTTATTAGTATCTGAAATTTGTTTGGGTACGATGACTTACGGCCAGCAGAACACCGTTACTGAAGCAGCGCAACAGCTCGATTTGGCAATTTCCAAAGGAGTCAACTTTATCGATACGGCCGAAATGTATCCGGTTCCTGGAAAACCGGAAACTCAGGGAAAAACAGAGGAATATATCGGCGAGTGGTTGGCGAAACAGCAGCGGGATAAGCTTATTATAGCGACGAAAGTGGCGGGCAGAAGCACTCGGTTAAAGTGGATTCGGGAAGGGAAAAATCAGATCGATCGCCCAAATGTCGAAAAAGCCCTGAACGATAGCCTGAAGCGCTTGCAAACTGACTACATTGACCTTTATCAGATCCACTGGCCCGATCGCTACGTGCCGCTATTTGGCGCGCCAGATTACGATATTACTCAAGAACACGAAACTGTACCAATTTTGGAACAGTTAGAGGTATTTGCTGACTTAATTAAAGCTGGCAAAATCCGCTATTTGGGTTTGAGCAATGAAACCCCTTGGGGAGTTTGCGAGTTTTGCGAATTGGCCGAAAAACACGGTTTGCCGAAAGTTGTTTCGATTCAAAATGCTTTTAGTTTGAGCAATCGGACTTTTCACATGAATTTGGCAGAAACTTGCCGTTTTAAAAATGTGGGATTGATGGCTTACAGTCCTTTGGCTTTTGGAATTTTAACGGGTAAATACTTGAATGGAATTCCCGAAAATTCGCGACTGGCTTTGTTTGCTGGATTCGGTCAGCGTTACGATAAAACTAATCTGAATGATGCGGTGAAAGCGTATATTGAGATTGCGCGCAAACACGGTTTGACTCCGGCGCAGATGGCTTTGGCCTATGTGCGATCGCGCTGGTTTGTAAGTAGCACAATTATCGGTGCAACAAGTCTCGAACAGTTGAAGGAAAATCTCGGTAGTTTGGATGTGAATTTGGATAAGGAGATTGTAGCGGAAATCAATGCGGTGCACGCTAAGTATCCGAATCCGACACCGTAATTTTATTAGTAGGTTGGGTTGAGGTAACGAACCCTACGTTTCACTTCGCCCAACTTACCACTTTTTTATATTATGTATGTTGTAGCAATTAAAAAAAATACCGAAGTGGCAGAAATTATAGAACAGGATATAATAGATTCCAGCATAGAAGTTGGGAGCGGCTGTGAATGGATAGGTAGAGGAACAGAACCGCAGTGGAACAATCCTAAATCAATGAAAGCCTACGACCATATAGAGAGTTATCACGGGCCTAAACGTAAAGCTAACAGATTTATTGGAAGAGCAGCAAGCACTAACGATGACCAAGGACAATGGTTAAATTCAGAGGACTGGATAATGGCTGAGCAATTAGTATCCAAATATTCAGGTAACTACATCATTGATTTTCAGCGTCCTATTGGTAGAGTTTATCATCCAGACGGAACGATTACTGAAAACGTCACTCGTGCTTTTATTCAAAGGGCTTTTGATGGAACGTTGAATTCCGGTTATCCGGTAGTAAACAGCCGGACTTTATCACGATTGAAAGGGATTAATAGCAATGAATAATACTTGTAAAATGGAAATAGGATTAGAAAAACTGACTTTTGATATCTATGCTGAACCTCCCGAAGATCCATTGGGAGAATTTTCAGACTTTGAAATGGCATTAAGGCGTTTCTTTTTTGAATGCAATCATTTAGTTTTATGGAAAATAGGAGGAGAGAAAATCCCAGTTTTTTTGGAGCCGGACATCTGTTTAATTTGGGAGAGATTACCATTACAAATTACCGAGCTATCGCAGGGTAAAAAAATCGAAATCGTGTTTGCTGAAAGTTACTGCATAATTATCAAGTTAGTACCTGTTGACAGTAAAATTACCTGCACTTTGAGCAAGTTTGGAACTTCATGTTGGGAAAAGCATTTTGAATTCGATCGCACTCACGTATTAGATGCACTCAGAGGTTTTCTGGCTGAAGTGATGCAGCTAGCTGTAGATAAGGGTTTCATCACAGCCGAGGAGAAGGATGAGTTTATTGGTCCGGCTTTTTCTGGCAATACCGATGCTGTGGTGTTGAGTAAGTAGTTGGTTTGGATGGTGTTTTGGGCGATCGGCATTTTTTTTATATTTCTGAAACCCTTGCCATATCTGACCGCGATCGATTCAATCGGGGTCTAATTCTTAATAGATATTTAGGTTGAGTTGGCACCCATTTTATCCATAACCGGGTACACCAGGCTATTCAAGCATATTAGATTAAAGTGGCATCGAATGTCGGCAATCGGATGTTTAAATCTCCGTAATAAAGAAAACAAACGGTCTTATTTATCGCTTGACAATTCAATTTTTTAGTGTTAAATTCTTAAAATACAAGCTCAAACAAAACTTCCTCACATTGCCAAGTGTAAGAAAGACAACGATTTAATGTCTTGTAGTTTTTGCAATAGCAAATCATATCTGATACGGAAAAGGCCCGCCTGAAGTAACGATTCAGACAGAGGCCTTGCTTTAGCTAGCAAACTCACGGTGGTTTGACATCTCAACTTCAGACCACCACAAGTCAACGTAACTTTTGAAATATATGTCCCATAATTATACTCCACAATGCGAGTCGTTGTACACCCACCTTCGGCGGGCTGCGATCGCCCTCTCTGCTTTGGATGAGTTAAACCCCGCTTGGGCAGAGTGTATCCGCAGTCTGCTTGAGGAAAAGGATGAAACTATCGAAGAACAGCGACAGGAAATAGCTGATTTGAAGTATGAACGTGATTGGCAGCCCAATGACTGGGATAACGATGGTTCATCAAATGCAGATTGTCACGATCGTGAATATGCCACGGATAGACTAGGAATATAACAATAAGTACGATCGCCCTTCCCATCCAAAAAATAGGACAATGGTAAAGGGCGATCGCACTTCACCCTAAAATCTTTCTCAACTAAACCCATGAGTACAATTCGCTTACAACTAGCCGAATACTTGAAATGTCGAGGTTTCACCCCCGAAAACTTAGTCGAAGCTGTCGGCGAAACACTCAATCCTGAAACCGTATACCAACTGATCGAAAAAGCAGAAAACCTCAACCATCTAGACTTATCCGTCCTAGCCGCCATTATAGATGGCTTGAGCAAACTCAATGGTTTTCCAGTCGGCATCGCAGAAGTGCTAATATTTTTTCCTGACATTTCCGAGGAAGCATTGGCAAAATCGCCTTGGCGTCAACTTTACCTCGTCGATAATGAAATTCCCCCCTATGATTGGGGAGATGTAGACCCCCTCGAAGGCACAAAGCCTGTGCGTTTTATTCCGGGAGTTGGAATGGTAATTCTCGACAATCAAAGTGCAACCAATAGCAAAGAAGATATCCAGCCATTTACTAGAATTACCTGCGATTCAGAATTCATGGCGGGAAAACCTTGCATTCGCCACTTACCAATAACTGTTGAAACTATCATCTCAATGATGGCATCTCACTATTCGACAGCAGAAATACGCCAAACTTATCCAGAACTTGAAGAAGCAGACTTTAAAGAAGTTATCGCCTATGCTAAATGGCGAATTCAAGAAACAAATCCGATCGACATTGGCAATAAAAAGGTAGAGAAAATTTGTGAGTCAGCTACCTAATTTTTTGCAGGTGAGGGCCGTGGTGCTAGTTAACTTCCCGGCTCAAATTCCCCCCGGTCGCGAACAGGAAAATACTCGACCTGCGGTAATTGTGGCTTTGCCAAATGTCACAGGGATAACGCGGTTTTCGTTGGTAATAGTAGTTCCCTTGACGACACAACAAGGAGATTGGGCGACACGAAACTCAACGCTATATCCGCAGCTTCAGGCTGGAATGGGAAACCTACGCTATGACTCTACTGTGTTGCTGGATCAAATACGCGCTGTAGACATAAAGCGTGTTTTGGGCTACCGAGGAGATTTAACCGCAGAAGAGTATCAGCCGATCGCAAATGGAATAAAAGCTATTTTTGGCTTTTAAATTATTCATCCATTATCTAAACGTTTATCGCGCAAATGCTTAATGCGATTCCCTACGGGATAGATTCGCACGCGCGTAATCTTTGCTCTTTTTCCTGCAAAAACTCTGCAAAATCGCAGAGTTCAGCCCAAAGAAACCGGGTTTTTAGCGAATCTTCACACCGCAGCGAAGTATTTTCGTAAAAAACCCGGTTTCTGAACCTCATGCGTAAGTCCTATAATTGCAACTGATGCGGATAAACTGTTTCAACACCTATCGTTTCCATAAATGATTCTGGCTCATCCTGAGTTGCGGCAACAAAATCTCCGCCAACTTCTGCTTTCACCCAGCCGCCAAATAATTCGACTAAATAAGCTTCACCCTGTCTCTTATACACATCT
>PVWI01000488.1 GCA_003003725.1 filamentous cyanobacterium Phorm 6
TTCCGATGCTACCGAATTTGATATCATTAGTTATTAGTCATTAGTTATTAGTCATTAGTCATTAGTTATTAGTCATTAGTCATTAGTGCTGCCCCCCCGCGATCTTTCCGTCCAACGTCATCAGGAAGAGGGAAGAAGGAAGAGGGTTCGGTCGATGATATTTCTGGCGGCAAGTTCAATTAAGTAAGGTGGATAATTTCCACTTTACTTAATATTATTTCTGGTGCGTTTGTAGGATTTATGGGAAACGATTCGATTGGTAAGTCTTGGATTGATCAAGATAAAAATGGGCCGGCTCCGCAAAGCTGGGTAAGTGCATTTTGGGAGTTTTCTCGGCCGCACACGATAATCGGGACTACGTTGAGTGTAATGGCTTTGTATGCGATCGCCCAAAGCTCGCGGTTGTTCGCAAATCCTATATTTTTCCCGCTAGCTTTTGCCTGGTTGGCTTGCATTTGCGGCAATATTTATATTGTGGGATTGAACCAGTTAGAAGATGTTGAAATTGATAAAATTAATAAGCCGTATTTGCCGATAGCCTCTGGAGCCTTTTCTCGAAAAACTGGGGAGTTGATTGTAATTGCTACGGGAATTATAGCAGTTTTGACTGCTGTTTTGCAAGGCCCGTTTTTGCTGGCTACAGTTGGCGTTAGTTTGGTGATTGGGACTGCTTATTCTCTGCCGCCAATTCGGCTGAAACGGTTTCCTTTTTGGGCGGCGCTGTGCATTTTTACGGTGCGTGGTGCGATCGTCAATTTAGGGCTGTTTCTGCACTTTAATTGGGTTTTGGGCTTGGGAAAGGCGAAAAGCGCTTTCTCTGGCTGGAGTTGGGATAGCGCGTCTTTGGCGATTCCGGCGGAAGTTTGGGTGCTGACTGTTTTTGTGATTGTGTTTACGTTTGCGATCGCCATTTTCAAAGATATCCCTGACATGGAAGGCGACAAGCAATACAATATTACTACGTTTACGATCGAGCTGGGCAAACCCGCCGTCTTTAATTTATCTCGCTGGGTGTTGACGGCTTGCTATTTAGGCGCGACTTTGGCCGGAGTAGTCGCATTGTCTAATGTTAATTTAGTGTTTCTTGCAGTTGCTCATTTCGTGGCTTTGGGTTTGATGTGGTTTTGGAGTGTCAAAGTTAATTTGGACGAGCAGAAAGAAATTGCCGATTTTTATCAGTTTATCTGGAAGTTGTTTTTCTTGGAATATCTGATTTTTCCAGCAGCTTGTTTGTTAGGGTAAAAGTCATTAGTCATTAGTCATTAGTCATTAGTCATTAGTCATTAGTGCTGTCCCCGCTCGCGAACGTTATTGGTCATCAGTCATTAGTAGGGGCGGGTTTAGCTAAAAATATATGATACTTATGACTAAAAAAAGGCAAAACCCGCCCTCTCTCAAGGAAGAAGAAAGGAAGGAATAGTTAACAAATTAGAATCAGTTAGTAATTACTATTTTGTAGGAGCGGGTTTAGCTAAAAATCTCTGATACAAACCAGCTTATGAAGGCAAAACCCGCCCGATACATCTAATGTTTATTTGTACCCACCTACTTAATTATAAGTTAGCGAACTCCCAAATAACAAAGACAACTATGGCTTCTAAGAAAAAATCGCAAAAATCTGCCGTCAAACTGGGTGCTGAAGACTCTTTGAACATAGCTTGGGAACATCATCAAGCGGGGCGTTTGTTAGAAGCTGAAAGTTTGTACCGGCAAATCATAGAAGTGCAGCCGGAATCAGCAAATGTGCTTTGTTTGTTGGGAATAGCGCTTAGACAGCAGGGGAAAGTTGCTGAGGCGATCGACTTTTACGATCGCGCGATCGCCCAAAACCCCGATTTTGTAGAAGCACATTTAAATAAGGCTCAGGTTTTGCTGGATGTAGGGGAGTATCAAAGGGCGATCGCCAGTTACGAACAAGTTATCAAAATACAGCCAAATTCCGTACTCGCCAACAATAATTTGGGCTGGCTCAAACAGCAATTGGGCGAAATTGACTCGGCAATTTCATATTATCAAACAGCGCTCCAACTCGACCCAAACCTGCTCGAAACAGCGCACAATTTAGGAAAAATATTTACAGAAACAAATCAATTAAATGATGCAGTCGCCTGTTATCTGCACGCCTTGCGAATCAATCCCAACTTGACATATTCTCTACTAGGTTTGGGAAGAGTTTTGCAGCAACAAGGTAAATTATCCGAAGCTTTTAACTGCTACCAGCAAGCTGTAGAACTAGAGCCAAATAATCCCGAAACTCACAACAATGTCGGAGCATTTTACCACGAACAAGGGAATGCAAAAGCAGCAATATCTCACTACCGACAAGCATTAAACTTAAAGCCAGACTTTGTGGATGCTATTAACAACCTCGCCCACGCTTTAGTAGATTTAGGAGAATTTCAAGAGGCTTTTACTTGTCACAATCGAGCCTTGGAATTGCAGCCAGACAACGCCATCGCACACCTAGAATTAGCCTTGACTTTGCTATTGTTTGGAGACTTTAAGCGCGGTCTTGCTGAATATGAGTGGCGGTGGCGCACTCCGCAACTACAGCCGAGACAATTTCAACAGCCTGTTTGGGATGGTGCGGATTTGCACGGAAAAACTATTTTACTGCACGTTGAGCAAGGTTTGGGCGATTCGATTCAGTTTATTCGATAC
>PVWI01000489.1 GCA_003003725.1 filamentous cyanobacterium Phorm 6
CCGTTTTCACATCCGCAACCGCCGCCGCCATCACCGTCAAATCCGCATCCAGAAAGCATTCCAGCATCGCCTGCCGCATTTCTTGGGCACTCGTAACTGCGATCGCCCGTACCCCAGACAGCGGCAATTCCCCACTTATACTGTGTACCAGAGTCACTGTCGCGCCCCGATGCAGTGCAGCTTGCGCCAAAGCTACGCCCATTTTGCCCGTCGAAGGATTGCCGATAAACCGCACCGGATCTAGGTGTTCCCGCGTTCCTCCCGCGCTGATTAACACCCGTTTGGCCGCTAAATCTCGATCGCCCTTCGTATACAAAAGCGACTCAATATGAGGCAAAATCTCACCAGGTTCTGCCATCCGGCCAACACCCGCGCGATCGCACGCCAGCATTCCCGCCCCCGGATTCGCCGCGTGATAGCGCCGATAAGTCAACACTTCCCGCCAATTCCGCTGCACCGCAGGCTGTTCCCACATATCCGTATTCATCGCCGGTGCCAGCAAAATTGGGCAATTAGAAGCTAAGACAGTATTAGTCAGCAAATTATCAGCAAAACCCCCCGCCAACTTAGCCAAAGTATTAGCAGTCAGGGGAGCAATCACAAAAACTTCCGCCCATTCTCCCAGTTGAATATGCAGCGGGCGGCCGTGATTTGCTTGCCAAAAATCCTTGTCAGTAAAAGCAGGATGGCGGGAAAGAGTAGCAAAAGTCAAAGGCGTTACAAACTCCCCAGCCGCATCAGTAACAATCACTTTAACATCAGCTCCAGCCTTCGCCAAAGTTGAAACTACTTCACAAACTTTGTAAGCAGCAATCCCGCCACTAACCCCGATTAAAATTTTCCTGCCCTTTAGCATAAGATTTTAGATTTTAGATTTTAGTTCAAACAGGACTTACGTATAATATTACATAGTATCAAATTGGTTTGTAGTGAGGACTTTAGTCCGCATCTATGAAGGACTAAAGTCCTCACTACAAACCTTTTGTCATTTTCTCATAAATAGGATTTTAGATTTTATGTTTTAGTTCAAACAGGACTTACGTATAATATTACATAGTATCAAATTGGTTTGTAGTGAGGACTTTAGTCCGCATCTATGAAGGACTAAAGTCCTCACTACAAACCTTTTGTCATTTTCTCATAAATAGGATTTTAGATTTTATGTTTTAGTTCAAACAGGACTTACGTATAATATTACATGGTATCAAATTGGTTTGTAGTGAGGACTTTAGTCCGCATCTATGAAGGACTAAAGTCCTCACTACAAACCTTTTGTCATTTTCTCATAAAAAAAAATCAAGAAAGAAGTTAAGATAAAAACAGATAAAAATTCATAACTCATCTGTTCAATCCGCAACAAAAAATGCTGCCCACTTCTTCCTCAATTCCGTCGAAAATTTTAAGCTAGATTTTTAAGCCTATGCTTCGTCGTAGGCTTCCATATCCAGAAGATGGAGGTAAGGTTCAACCATCTCCGGCCGCTGAAAGGCAAGCGATCGCAACAAATGCCAATCATTCAACCCCTCAAAAGGATCAGTATAATCGTCAACCTCCAAACGGACAGCCAATTCTGCCACGTCCTGAGAAGTAAGTACAGCAATATCGCGCGATGCTTTGGTTAAAGTTTTCATGTTTTTTACCCCTGCCCTAGACTTCCGCCATACTATATACTAAGCCTTTAATCACATTTCGACACAGTTTCTACAACAAAACTTCGCATTACATCTACAACTTCCGGCAGAATCTCGTGTCCCATGTTAAATTCTCGATACTGCACCTGAGATCCCCAAGCAGTCAAACTGTCGCGTGATCGCACCGCAGCACTAAGCGGCACAATAGTATCTTGAGTACCGTGCACGATTAAAACCGGCGGCAAAGCACTCCCAGCAACGGGCGAAATCGACGAATGCAAATAGCCGCTCAGACAAATTAAACCCGCTACAGGCAAAGTCAATCCCACATCCAGAGTCATCGCTCCACCTTGAGAAAAGCCCCCTAAAATCGTGCGAGACAAAGGTACGCCCGTGCTGCTTTCCAAAGACAGCAGCAATTCCCTCAGCAATTGTCGGCTTTCTACCAATCCGCGAGCGTCTTTACTTTGAAGGTCATACCACATTTTGCCGCCCGTTACGTGGGGATGGGGAAACGGGCCATCGGGAAACACAAACTGATAATCCGGCAAATTGAAAGCCGGTGCTAAAGAAGTCAAATCTCGAGCATTAGCACCCCATCCGTGCAAAGCGACAATTAAAGCGACAGGTTTGCGATCGGTTGTTGGCGGAATGCTAATAAATTTTAAAGACATCGTAGTGAGTAATTGGTAATCTGGCCTTACTACAATTATAAATTGTCGCGGCGGGTAAAATCCAACTTTTAACTATAGGGTGCGCCGAATATCACCTTACCAACTGTTGATTGTAGGGTGTGCACTGCGCACCGGAAACATTTTTCAACGGTTTAGTTAAGACTGTATTGGAGGTCAAACGATGTGAAAAACAGATGCTGTGATTGCTTTGCGAGGACGCTCGCAATGACAAAAAAATGCCAACTGAACCGCATTGAAATATATATAGCCTTTCTCAGAAATATGAGGTATCATGTTACTGACACTCACTCGTGAGGATCCAACAGAGAAAATTAGATC
>PVWI01000143.1 GCA_003003725.1 filamentous cyanobacterium Phorm 6
GAGATGCACTCGGCTAATAGTCCCCTCAGCATTAGTGCTAGTTTCACCTGTCGCTACTTCCTTAAGTCGCTGATTAGTTTGAAAGTCAGCATAGCGCACAAAATCAACGGCCACCGAACCATCTTCATTGACAAAACCGTTAGCAAAATGCCACTGAAACCAAGGTTCGGTTTCGCTGCGACTAACTAAAGAGAGAGTTTCCGAATCAAAAACTAATATCTGAGTTCCTAACTCTGGTTTCCACTCAAAGGAGTCGCCATAACTGCCAATTCCTGCTAACACTGGCATCAGATTGAGCCGCACTGGTGGCACAAAAAATATCAGATACTTGCCAGCAAGTACAAAATCATGCAACAGCGGAATGCCATCTAAAGTAACTGTTGCTTTGTTAACAATTTTGCCCGTAAAATCGCTTTGATAAACATTCAACTTTGTACTCAAGCCTGGGCTAATTCCAAAGTTAAAAATATTCCCAGTAATCGGGTCGCGCTTACAATGAGCAGAATAGGAAAATCCACTATCTAAATTGCCTAAATTGTCCGTTCCCTGAGTTTCTAGAGTTTGTAAATCGAGGCTATGAGGCGGGCCGCCTTCCCACAGTGCTAAAAGGCGATCGGGTAAAGCTAAAACAGAAGTATTGGCAGTATTTTTAACAGGTTTAGTCCACCGCAATAAAGCAGGGCCCGGCGCAGTCATGCCGTAATTAGTATAGAGAAATTTATCAGCTTTTTCTTCAGCTTGATATCCCGCTGTTTGCACGTAGCGATAAACGGCGGTAGCACCAACATCGGTAAAGTCCACTGCCAAAATTGCACCGTCGCCATCAAACCAGTGTCCCGCATTCATGCCGCCGCGTTGCAAACGTGCGGGCCCATTGCGGTAAAGAGTGCCGCGCAATCCGTCAGGAATTTTACCAGTTTTAACGGATAGCTGAGTCAACGGAAACTCCGCAGCAGGAGTGGCTAAAGCTTTAGCCCAGGATTTTTTAGCTGAGATTTTACTGGCTGTTTTCATTGGAAACTGGCAATTTTAAACTGATCTGGCAGGACTTTTGCTATACAATTATAGCACAAATCACTTAACACCTATGACTCTGCCGCGCCGCTATTTGCTCAGAACTTTTGGGCTGACTGCTATTGGTACTCAACTTTTGCCCATCGCCCAAAACAACTTATTTTCCAAAAGTGCGATCGAGCCGCGCCGCCTGCAAGTCGGTGATACTGTAGCTTTAATCAATCCTGCCGCTTTCACTTACGAAAAAGAAGTTCAGAATTTTTTTAAAGTGCTGGATCAACTGGGTTTAAAAGTTAAATTAGGCAAGCATTTTTACGACCGCTACGGCTACTTAGCAGGCCAAGATGCCGATCGCGCTGCCGATGTCAACGCAGCCTTTGCCGATGACTCAGTGCGAGCTATTTTCACCGGGATGGGCGGCTGGGGCTGCGCTCGCATCTTGCCACTTCTGGATTATAATACGATCGGCAACAATCCCAAAATTATCATGGGATTCAGCGATATTACTGCGCTGTTACTGGCAATTTATGCTAAAACAAATATAATTACTTTCCACGGCCCTTTAGGTGTATCAAGTTGGAGTCCCTTTACAATAAATTACGTCAAAAAACTTTTGTTTGACGGAGGTTCTGTGACCATGCAAAACTCCAAAACTATGCCCATTCAAACAATCCGTCGCGGCACTGCTAGGGGCAAACTAATCGGTGGCAATTTATCAGTAATTGCAGCAATGGTAGGTTCTGCTTATTTACCAGAATGGGAAAATAGTATTTTGTTTGTCGAAGAAGTTAGCGAAGAAGTTTATCGGATCGATCGAATGTTGACGCAGCTCAAATTAGCAGGCATTCTTGATAAAATATCCGGTTTTATTTTCGGACAGTGTACAAAGTGCGAAGCGGAAAAACCCCAAGAGTCCTTAACTTTATCTCAAGTCTTTACGGATCTGATTCGCCCCTTGAATATTCCCGCGTGGTACGGTTCGATGACGGGACACATCCGAGACAAGTTCACTTTGCCGATCGGCAAACAAGTCGAAATCGACGCAAATGCTGGTACAATTAAATTATTAGAATCCGCCGTCAATTAAATTTTGAACTATTCGCGATATTCCCAAGGCTCTTCCTCTGGATCTGCGTTACCAGGCTCTAGCCATTGGTGACAACTTAAGACTGAAAACCTTTGTATCTCTCGTTCACAGCCGAGTCTAGATCCCCCTAAATCCCCCTTAAGAAGGGGGACTTTGATCCATTTCCGGTTCCCCCCTTCTTAAGGGGGGTTAGGGGGGATCTGGGCCTAATCATCAAACAGCAGACTGGTATTACGTTTAACATTAAGTCGTCACCAATGGGCAAATCGCGGTAACGAGCAAACATTCAAACACAAAATCAAAAATATCGTGAAAAAAACTGCACAATTCATTAAACCATTAACCGCAATTATCTTAACAATAATTTGCCTATTATCGCAGAACGCTTGCACAGCAGCCAATGCAACTGACACAACCAACAGCGACACCATTTATCAACAGCGAACCGTCCACAATCCCGACGGAATCGGCAAATTTTATATGGGTCGCGAAATTGCCCAAGTCATGGGATATCAAGGCGCTGGTTGGCTGGAAAGACCCTCTCGCGGCATGGAAGAAAAATCAGCTCGATTGGTGAACAATCTCGATTTAAAACCAACCGATATTGTAGCAGATATTGGAGCAGGAACCGGATATTTTAGCTTTCGGATTGCTCCCTTAGTTCCCCAAGGAAAAGTTTTAGCCGTTGATGTGCAGCCAGAAATGATCAATTTTCTGGAATTGAATAAAATAGAAAAAAATATCACTAATGTTGAGCCAGTTTTGGGAAATATCGACAATCCGAATTTGCCAGAAAACAGCGTGGATTTAGTTGTAATGGTCGATGCTTATCACGAATTTGCCTATCCCAGAGAAATGATGCAAGGAATTGTGAAAGCACTCAAACCGGGAGGCCGCACAGTATCGATCGAGTATCGGGGCGAAAACCCGCTGCTTCCTATTAAAGGTTTGCACAAAATGACGCAGAAGCAGGTAAAAAAAGAAATGGCAGCCGTCGGTTTAGTATGGAAAGAGACAAAAGAGATGTTGCCCCAGCAGCATTTGATGGTGTTTGAGAAACAATCTCAAATTTAGCAGCCAAACAGAGCGATTAAGTAGCATTTTTAATCAATTTTGTCAAGGTACAAAAGACGTATTTATGCGCCGGGCGATCGGTAAAACACATTAAGCCTTAAGTAACCCTTAAGATAGACCCTTTACTAAAAATACCATTTACAATTGAACACTGATAACCCAAAGGCGCTTCCCTAATTGTTCAAGCGAAGAAGTGTCGCTACTACAAGGTACCAGCGTGAACATTCCAAGTTCCATCCTCACCATGCTCGCCGGCATCGGAGTGACTCTGATCAGTCTCTGGTACGGCCAGAATCATGGATTAATGCCGATCGCCGCCTCGGCTCAAGCATCCCAGATAGACGGACTATTCAACACAATGATGACCATTTCCATAGGATTATTTATCCTAGTCCACGGAGTGCTGATCGTTGCTGTAATTAAATATCGCCGTCGTGAAGGAGACAATACAGACGGGCCGGCTTGGCATGATAACTTTCCCTTAGAAATTCTTTGGACAGCCCTACCAGCGGTGATTATTTTAGGTATCGGAGTCTACAGTTTTGAGATTTACAACTCAATGGGTGGCCTCGATCCGATGGGTAATCACGATCACGGTACAATGCAATCGCACGCTAAAATGCGCGGAAGTGCGATCGCAGGCACACTGTCAGATACACCACAAAATGCCCCTCAAATTCAGCCAGAAAAACGAATTGCCCTAGGCGTAGGTGCTGCCCCAGAAAACGAAGGCAAACCAGCAGACTTAGTAGTAAATGTCATGGGTTTGCAGTACGCCTGGATTTTTAGCTATCCAGAAAGTGGCGTTAGTTCCGGTGAACTGCATATGCCAGTCAACCGCGACGTACAGCTAAATCTTGGAGCTCAAGACGTGCTGCACGCATTTTGGATACCCGAATTTCGGCTCAAACAAGATGTAATTCCTGGGCGAACAAGCGAACTAAGATTTATACCAAACAAAGTCGGCGAATACCGAGTTGTTTGTGCTGAATTGTGCGGCGCATATCACGGAGCAATGAAAGCAGCAGCATTCGTTCACACACCCGAAGACTTCGACAGTTGGCTGAAAGAACAGCAAGTTGCTAGCGCTCAAAACTTAGATCAAGCAGTTGCCATCAATCCAGAAAAAATGTCAGACGGAGAATTTTTGGCTCCCTACGTCAGGGATATAAAAATCAATCCAGAAAGTCTAGAACAACTTCATCCAACACATCACAAAAAATAGTCATTAGTTCCTGACAATGGATATTTAATCCTGAGCTAATAACTAATGACTAATAACTAACGACTAATAACTATGACACAAGCACAGTTCCAAGAAACTGCCAACATAGATGCTCGCGGAACAGCACCCGCCGATAGACATTGGCGAGATTATTTCACATTTAATACCGACCACAAAGTCATCGGTATTCAATACCTAGTTACAACTTTTGGATTCTATCTAATCGGCGGAGTGCTGGCAACTCTAGTGCGAACCGAACTCGCCACCCCCGACTCCGATTTTGTCAGCCCCGAACTCTACAACAGTTTATTTACTGTTCACGCCACGGTGATGATTTTCCTATGGATTGTCCCCGCCGGTGCCGGATTTGCTAACTTTTTGATCCCGTTAATGATCGGGGCAAAAGATATGGCATTTCCCAGACTAAATGCCGTTGCCTTTTGGATGATTCCCGTAGGCGGCATATTGCTTTTGAGCAGTTTTTTGGTGGGAGCTCCGCAGGCCGGTTGGACTTCCTATCCGCCTTTGAGCTTAGTTACC
Organism: filamentous cyanobacterium Phorm 6; assembly: GCA_003003725.1. GTDB lineage: Bacteria > Cyanobacteriota > Cyanobacteriia > Cyanobacteriales > Microcoleaceae > Microcoleus. Next base: position 4,941 of record PVWI01000143.1, read on the forward strand.
GCTCAAGCAGGGGAAGAAATTTGGATTCTCAGCGTCTTAATATTAGGAACTTCTTCGATTTTGGGTGCGGTAAATTTTGCCGTTACCATCTTCACGATGCGGGTTCCCAGCATGAGTCTCAATGAAATGCCTTTGTTTTGCTGGGCAATGATTGCGACTTCAGCGCTGACTTTAGTTGCTACTCCAGTGCTAGCAGCAGCATTGATTTTGCTATCCTTTGACTTGTTAGCAGGAACGGCATTTTTTAACCCGACTGGTAACGGCGATCCGGTCGTCTACCAGCATTTATTCTGGTTTTATTCGCACCCGGCAGTTTATATTATGATCATGCCCTTTTTTGGCGTGATTTCAGAAATTTTGCCAGTGCACTCGCGCAAGCCAATTTTTGGTTATTTGGCGATCGCCTATTCCAGTCTCGCCATCAGTTTTTTGGGTTTAATCGTGTGGGCGCACCATATGTTTACCAGCGGCACACCAGGCTGGCTGCGGATGTTTTTTATGATCACAACAATGATCATCGCCGTGCCCACTGGGATTAAAATATTTAGCTGGTTAGCGACTATTTGGGGTGGCAAACTCCGACTCGTCAGTGCGATGCTATTTGGGATGGGCTTTATCTCAACATTCCTCCTCGGTGGCATCACCGGGATCATGGTAGCCTCCGTACCTTTTGACATTCACGTTCACGATACTTATTTTATCGTCGCTCACTTACACTACGTGTTATTTGGCGGCTCAGTGTTTGGAATTTACGCTGCTTTTTACCACTGGTTCCCCAAAATGACGGGGCGGATGCTCAATGAATTTTGGGGTAGAGTTCACTTTGCATTAACGTATATTGGCTTCACCGTAACTTTCTTGCCGATGCACGCTTTGGGAATGCAAGGAATGCCCCGGCGGGTGGCAATGTACGACCCGAAATTTACGACAATTAATGTCATTTGTACGATCGGTGCTTATATGCTGGCAGTGTCTACAATCCCGTTTATCATTAATGTGATTTGGAGCTGGAGATACGGCCCAAAAGCTGGCGACAACCCTTGGGAAGCTTTGACTTTGGAATGGATGACGACTTCGCCACCGCCTATCGAAAATTTTGAAGGAATTCCCGTATTGGCAACAGGGCCTTACGATTATGGCATGGAAAAAATTCAAAATACTGGGGAACGTCTGAAGGTGATGTTGGCAGAAAATGCGATCGCCAGTAGCGAGAAACGGGGTATCTCTGTTGGGGAAGCTCAAGCTTCAACTTTCTTGGGCGGTACTGCAACTTTAATCGCTCCTGAATCGGAAACAGATGTTGCTCCTCCTGACGAAAATCGAGATAGCAATTAGTCATTAGTCATCAGTCATCAGTCATTAGTCAAAAGTCATTAATTGTTGCTCGTTGCAATATGAGAACTTTGGACTAATGACTTTTGACAGCACAGCGGCGATGTACAAATAATTTTTTTCTCTTAAACCTCAAACCTCAACATCTATCCGTTACATCCGTTACAAAATCCGTTGCCGAACTTCCCGTTACCAATTACCAATTGATTATGCAAATACCAGCAATAGATCCAGAAAAAACAGCCCTGAATTATCACAAGCCCGAACAGGTAGAAGCTCACACAGAGGAGCATCCAGACCACCGAATGTTAGGGATAGTTGTGTTCTTGGGTTCTGAAGGCATGATATTTATGGGTATGTTTGCCGCGTATCTGATTTATCGGGCGATGGCTCCGATGTGGCCTCCCGAAGGTACGCCAGCGCGAGAGTTACTGCTACCGGGAATTAATACGCTGATTTTGATTTCTAGCAGTTTTGTGATTCACAATGCGGATACTGCAATCAAAAAGAATGATAGCGTGGGAATGCGTAATTGGCTGCTCGTAACTATAGCTATGGGTGTAGTTTTCTTGTGCGGTCAGGTTTACGAATATACTCATTTAGAGTTTGGCTTGACGACTAATTTGTACGCCAGTTGCTTTTACGTTTTGACTGCTTTTCACGGCTTGCACGTGACGTTTGGAGTGGTGCTGATGGCGGGGGTAGTTTGGCGATCGCGCGTGGAAGGCCACTATTCCAGCGAACACCACTTCGGCATCGAAGCGACTGAGCTTTACTGGCACTTTGTGGATGTTGTTTGGATTGTTTTGTTTCTCCTGCTGTATGTTTTGTGAGAGGTAAGTCTTGATTGAAAGCCTCCTTTTTTTAGGAGGCTTTTATTTTGTCCAGAAGTGCGATCGACTTTCATTCACCTTCTCAAAGCCGATCGCCCTAAATTAAGCTAAATTAAAAATAGCAATTCTCCTATCCAACAGGATTGAGTAAATTATGCAGTGCGAATTGTGCGATCGGCAAATCGAAGCATTAACCGCCCATCACCTCATCCCCAAACAAAACACCAAGCGAAAAAACGAAGATCCCAGCCCGACGATCGACATTTGTTCCGCTTGTCACCGCCAGATTCATTCCCTATTTGACAACAAACACCTCGCCCAAGAGCTCAACACCCTAGAAAAGCTCAAAAATGACCCCCAACTTCAGAAATTTCTCTCTTGGGTGAAGAAACAAAAAACCGACAAACGCATTCAAGTACACGGCAAAAAAGCGCGACTGCAAAACTAGCACTCAGATATCTAGTCCAAAGGTTCGTAGTGAGGACTTTAGTCCTTCATGAATGCGGACTAAAGTCCTCACAGATATCTAGTCCAAAGGTTCGTAGTGAGGACTTTAGTCCTTCATAAATGCGGACTAAAGTCCTCACTACAAACCCATTTTATTGTTATTTAATTAATAGATAGCAATTGCTTAAACACCGGGTTATGGCTACCGAGAAAGCCCGTGAAACTTACGATAAAGCATCGCCTCTACCCGCTTTCCTCCCCGCAAATGTTGCTCGGTAATTGCTACAACTTCCTCAGCACAAACGCCACTGTACCAAACCTCTTCTGGTAGCACCAACACCATCGGCCCGTTGCCGCACTGTCCCAAACAACTGCTAGCAACAACCTCAACTTCTGAAGGCGACAATTTCTGAAAAGCTGCCAGTACCTTTGCTGCACCTTGCTTGCGACAAGTGCGGTTTTGGCAAACAAGAACTTGCCTAGAAGATTCTTTGATTTTCATGTTTTTTTACTTGACATTCGACTACATATATGCTATTTTTGTATCATGGGAATAGGTGCGGCCATATATAGCAAAATTGTCAGAAAGTGAATGCGGATTTTGGACGGGCTAGAAGCCCATCCCACAAATCATGATATTAATCTGATGATAAACCTTTTGAGGCCAACCATTGGCGATCGAACAAACGCGACTGATATCGAGCCCCGCCGTCGCAGAGTACCGTCACAATCGTATGCCCAGCCCCCATTTGCTTCGCCAAAGCCACAGCCGCACCCACATTAATCCCCACAGAACCGCCCATAAACAACCCTTCTTTCCTCAGCAATTGGTAAACTACGCGGACAGCTTCAGTATCATCAATTTGGATGGCGTCATCTACCGGGGCATTCTCCATATTTGCAGTCACGCGGCTAGTACCAATTCCCTCAGTAATCGAACTACCTTCAGTCTTAATTTCCCCAGTTTTGAAATAACTGTAAAGTCCGCTGCCCATCGGGTCTGCCAAAACAGCTTTAATTGCGGGATTTTTTGATTTCAAAAACATCGCTACCCCCGCAAAAGTCCCGCCCGTACCCGTTGCAGCTACCCAAGCATCAACTTTTCCCTCAGTTTGTTCCCAAATTTCCGGGCCAGTTGTCTCGAAATGAGCTTGGCGATTGGCTAAATTGTCAAACTGATTTGCCCAGATGGCATTCTCCATTTCTGCCGCCAATCTTCCCGACAATTTGACATAATTATTCGGGTCTTTGTACGGGACAGCGGGAACTGTCCGAACTTCCGCGCCCAAGGTTTTCAAAGCATCGATTTTTTCTTGGGATTGGGTATCGGGAATCACGATCAAACACTTGTAACCTCTGGCGTTGCAAATGTGCGCTAAGCCGATACCAGTATTGCCCGCAGTGCCTTCAACAACTGTGCCTCCCGGTTTCAACAAGCCCTTTTCTTCTGCATCTTTGATGATGTATAAAGCAGCCCTATCTTTGACAGAACCGCCGGGATTGAGAAACTCTGCTTTGCCGAGAATTTCGCAGCCGGTTTCATCGCTGAAGCTGTTTAACCGAATTAGCGGCGTGTTGCCGATTGTGCCTACAAAGCCGTTTTTGATATCCATATTCTTTAGTTGTTTCTATGTAGTAGCGGAAATTTTACAATACTTTGATATCTGAAGTCCTGAGTAGAAATCGGTTCGTAGTGAGGACTTCAGTCCTCAACCATCAGGAAGGACTAAAGTCCTCACTACGAACCTGTCAATTAAACCTATTTATTCGGCTGAGGAGTCATCCGTAAATAAGGCTTAATCGGCGTGTAACCTTTGGGAAACTTCTCGGCCAACTCTGCGGGGTCGGTAATCGAAGGTACGATGACGCAATCGTCGCCATCTTTCCAATCAACTGGAGTCGCAACGCCGTATTTGTCAGTAAGTTGCAAGGAATCAATTACTCGCAAAATCTCACCGAAATTCCGTCCCGTGCTCGCCGGATAGGTAATGCTCAAACGCAGTTTCTTGTCGGGGTCAATTACAAAAACTGTGCGGATTGTCAAGTTGTTCAGCGAGTTGGGATGGATCATGTCGTAAATGTCGGAGACTTTACGATCGCCATCTGCTAAAATCGGATAATTGAGGGTGACATTTTGAGTTTCCTCAATATCTTTGATCCAGCCCATGTGAGAATCCACATCATCGACGCTGAGGGCGATGGTTTTCACGCCACGCTTTTCAAATTCCGACTTGAGACGGGCCACTGCACCGAGTTCGGTGGTGCATACTGGAGTGTAGTCTTTCGGGTGGGAAAACAACACGACCCAGCTATCGCCAGCCCAGTCATAGAAATTGATTTCCCCTTTGGAGGAGGCTTGGGTAAAGTTGGGTACTGTATCGCCTAATCGCAGTGACATAACTGGTTTCCTCTAATTTTATTTAACGACGGTTCTCTATCATCCCATAATTGCCCGGTTTCTCGATCGCACTGTAAATGATTTTAAACTTTTTGGTCGATCGCCCGCCCATGCCATTACTCTAATGTATATGCGACTTCTACCCTAAATTTTGTTGCTATGCTGTACTTTTTGCTTAAGACAATACAGCCTGTTTTAGTCCCGCTGTGTTTTGTGTCCGCCTGGGGCTTAGTTTTTTTGCTGTGTTCGAGTATCGGGCGTACTGTCACCGATTCTATGCGTCGAGCTCAGCAGATGCACCAAATTCCTTGTGCTAACTGCGTATTTTTCACCGACGACTACCGTCTTAAGTGTCCGGTTCAGCCTACCATAGCTTTATCTGAAAGTGCGATCGGCTGTCCCGACTATCGATCGCATTCTGGAACCTACGTTAACAGTTGACAGTTGACAGTTGACAGTTGACAGTTGACAGTTGAGTGCGAAGTTTTTAGGCAGGGGATTTAAGCCCCAGCCTAAAAACAATCCACCTAAAGGTGGGGGCTTAAATCTCCTGTGATGCAGGTTAAAAAAATCCGGTCATCTTGACATATTTCTTAACATCTCTAGCTCTTTCAATTAGAATTCAGCTATGATCAAGAGATTTTCAGGAGTGCATAAAGAATGCTCATTCAAAAGCTAAACGCCTGCGACGAGTTTATTGCTGGCGACGGTACTCAACTGCGAGAATTGCTGCATCCAGACAAACAAGCTGTGGATTTACGTTACAGTTTAGCCCACGCCGCTTTGCCACCGGGACAAACTTCTGCGCTGCATTCCCTGACAACTTCTGAAGTTTACTACATCATCAGTGGCCTTGGGGAAATGCACATCGACGACGAAACTCAATTCGTGGAAGTTGGAGATGCAGTTTACATTCCGCCACACGCCAAGCAGTTTATTTACAACTCCGGCACAGAACCACTAATATTTATTTGTATCGTCGATCCCGCGTGGCGAAAGGAAGACGAAACAATTTTTCAGTAGTAGGGGCCAAGCATTACGGCAGTAAATCTCTAGTTTTTACTAATAAATTGTTTACCGGAATGCTTCGCCCTTCCACTCATGGAGATTCACCCCTAGCCCGTCCCTACAATTAATTATCTAGTATCAAAATTTCTTTTAAAAATAACAGCACCCAGCCATATTTACCGAGTGATTCCCTCTTTTTTCAACTTCGATGCGGAGTTGCAATAATCCTCGGATTCATTTGCATTGCTCCCCTCTAATTAGTTGAGGAAGTATCAGCTTTGTTGGTGGGTGCTGCTATTAGTTTTTAATGAGACAGATGTGAGATTAAACAGCGTTTTACTCCTTAGATTCTATTTTGAACTTCGCTGTGATATCTAGATGTTGTATCTGTCGGAGAAGCTTTTTGTTTGCTTCATATTATTAATTTACCACCTTTTTCTAGAAGTGCAAGCACTTGCAACTAAACTTTACAAAGGTCGGAAGAAGGAAGAAGGAAGAAGGAAGAAGGAAGAAGGAAGAAGGAAGAAGGAAGAAGGAAGAAGGAAGAAGGAAGATAATCCTTTAGGGGTATAGATATTTACGATGAATTATGCAGTTAAATCAAGCATCGAGCTTTTTAGACCAAGCTAAAATAGTAGAGTCTGGCTATGCCTGCAACTGCGAAAAACAGGCATAATATCTGTATGAAAACAACCAAACTCATCAAACTGTGCGCTTTATCGCTGAGCATTTTCCTGTTGTGTAGCAGTGTCGCGACAGCGGAACCGATGGCGAACCCTCAACCGCAGCAGACTTACACTAACCAAGACATTCTGCAACAGTTGGTGAAGGCGAAAATCGTGTATCTGGGAGAAACCCATGATAGCATCGAAGACCACCAGGCTCAACGGGCGATAATCCAAGAAATGCAGCGGCAAAATCCGAAAATTGCGATCGCGATGGAAATGTTTCAGCGTCCTTTTCAAGGCGTACTAGACGGATATTTAGCTGGTAAACTCACAGAAGAGCAATTAATTGAGCAAACAGAATACAATCAAAGATGGCGTTTTCCCTGGGAATATTACGCACCCATTTTGCGGTTTGCCAAAGAAAAAAAACTACCTGTAATCGCCTTAAATACACCGTCAGAAGTCACGAGAAAAGTTGCCTCTCAAGGTCTAGAAAGCCTCACAGCAGAGGACAAAAAGCATATTCCGCCAATTTCTGAAATTCGCACCGACAACGCCGAATATCGGCAAATGCTGCTCGAAGTTTACCAACAGCATCAAAAGGCAGCACAAGGAAATAGTACAGCCTTTGAAAGATTTTTGCAAGCTCAAGTTTTGTGGGACGAAACTATGGCCGAAAGTATAGCCCAATTTGTCAAAGCCAATCCCGACTATCAAGTTGTAGTGTTGGCGGGGAAAGGGCATATTATTTACGGTTACGGCATTCCCAGCCGCGTTGAGAGGCGTTTGGGAGTTGGAAGTGTAAAAGTGCGATCGATCTTATTCACTTCGCTAACAGATAGTCCCTTATCCGCAGATAAACTGATTGCCGATTATATCTGGAAGCATTCAGAATAGTACAATTTTACTGTCAAACTACGATCGGGAAAAGTTAATGACAAACAGACCAAAAATACTTGCCTTTGCTGGGAGTACCCGCGAAGCATCTTACAACAAACTGCTGGTAAAAGTTGCGGCGGCTGGGGCTATGGCGGCGGGCGCGGAAGTTACTTATGTAGATTTGCGCGATTTGCCACTGCCGCTATTTGACGAAGATTTGGAAGCCAAAGAGGGAATGCCAGAAAATGCCCGGAAGTTAAAGGAGTTGATGGTAGCGCATGATGGGTTTTTGATTGCTTCTCCCGAGTATAACAGTTCGGTGACGCCTGTGTTGAAAAATGCGATCGATTGGGTATCGCGCCCAGCACCGGGTGAACCGGGATTGGTGGCATTTACTGACAAAGTAGCGGTAATTATGAGCGCTTCTCCTGGCGGTTTGGGCGGTTTGCGAGGATTGGTTCATTTGCGATCGATTTTGGGGAATATTAACGTATTTGTGCTGCCAGATCAGAAAGCAATTTCTCAAGCTTTTCAAGCATTTAATACTGACGGTACGATGAAAGATCCGAAACAACAGGAGTCTGTTGAAAATCTCGGTGCTAAGTTGTCTAATGTGCTGTCTAAATTAATCGCATGAGGCGATTTTACTCGTTACCATGCGCAAAGCGCCTGGTAACGCAGAACCGGTTGCATAAATCTTTGGTTGAGCAGATCAACCGATCTTTCAAGAAAGATCAACACAGATAAACGCAGATAATCTTAAGATAGTTTACTAATTTGACAATCTTGTCTATTGTTGACTATATTTGGAAGTATTGATTTGATCTAATCTCAAAAATATAACCTACTCAGCCAGAACAAGAACCAATCGTGAAAGTCAAGCGTCTAAAAATGAACTCATTCCGAGGCTTCAGCGATTTGACCCTGGAGTTTGATAGAGATGAGCCGACTGTGTTTATCGGTATCAACGGTGTGGGGAAATCCAGCATACTTGATTGTCTGGCTATTCTGCTGTCCTGGCTGACAAAGCGAATTCAAAACCCCAATAGTTCGGGACGATTTTTCAACGACGATGACATCAAAAAAGGAGGGAAAGAAACTCACAACGAAATTACAATTTCAATCAACGATGGGCAGGAATTGGCATGGTCTTTAACTCATGTCACTAAAGGGCGAAGCAAAGATACTAGCAGCAACCTTGCGGAGCTAAAAACTGTTGTTGACAACATACACAATGAGTTAGATACTACTTCCAACGTAGCATTACCTCTAGCTGTTTACTACCCAACTAACCGCGCTGTACTTGATATTCCTTTGAAGATTAGGACGAAACATTCGTTTCAGCAGATAACTGCTTATGACGAGGTACTCACGGGAGGGCAGATCGACTTTAGGCGCTTTTTTGAATGGTTTAGAGATCGGGAAGATTTAGAAAACGAATTACGACTAAATAGTTTTAATGAGTATCGCGATAGCCAATTAGAAGCAGTCAGAGATGCGATCGCTAACTTACTAAACGGCTTCTCAAATTTACGGATTCGGCGATCGCCTTTGCGAATGACTGTAGACAAACAAGGCGATGAACTGATCGTCAATCAACTATCCGATGGTGAAAAATGCTTGTTAGCACTAGCAGGAGATTTAGCAAGGCGTTTGGCGATCGCAAATCCGAATCCATCATGCAATCCACTTCAGGGTTTCGGCGTTGTTTTAATCGACGAGATTGAGCTACACTTGCACCCAAAATGGCAACGGGCTATTATTCCGAATCTGGCAAAAACTTTCCCTAATTGCCAGTTTATAGTTACCACTCATTCGCCACAGGTAATCAGCGATCTCAAATGGGTTCATCTTTTGATATCAACATCTGAAGAAATTGTAATTAAGCGCGTACCATCCTATGGGAAAGATAGCAATCAGATTCTAGAAACGCTCATGGGAACTCCAGAACGTCCGCAGGAAACTCAGGAATCTTTATATGAACTTTTTCGCTTCATAGACAAGGGTGAACTTGACAACGCACGGCGATTGCGCCAAGAATTAGCGCGCAGAATGGGAGAAGAAGATCCAGAATTTGTGAGAGCAGATTGGCTAATTAAACGCAAGGAAATTCTCAATCAATGAAATACATTCAAAAAAGGAAGGAACCTCAAGATTTTTCAAAATGGAAGGATACACAGAAGTCTATTGGTGTCAACTATCATTACAAATATCTTCTCAATCCTGAGAAAGAATCAGTACACAGTTATTTACTAATTGAACAAGGCTACATTTGCTGCTACTGTTGTCAGAAAATTGAGCAAAGCAATAGCCATATTGAACATTTAGCCCCTCAAAGCAAGACTGATGCAGAATTATCTCTTGATTATATAAATATGCTAGGTTCTTGTGGTAGATATCCAAATTGGCCTGAGTATTGTGGCAATAAAAAGCAGAATCTTTCGATCGCAGTTTCACCACTAAAGTCGAACTGTGAAGATTTTTTTAGTTACTCTAGCAATGGTGAGATAGTGCCAACTACAAAGAATTTAGCTTGCCAAAAAGATGCTGAAACAACAATTGAAGTTTTGGGACTCAACCATTATGACTTAACGCAAGGACGAATTCAAGCCCTGGAATCACTGCAAGCAATGACGCAGGAAGAGGCAGAATTATTAGCTCAAGTTTGTAAAAAAATGGATGGGCAAGGGCGATTGCAGCCTTTTTGCAATGCGGTTTTATATTATCTCAAGGATTATTATGGAGTTGATTAAATTTAATCTCACCCAAAGATTGCGAAATTGACAATCAGACTTAATCTAAATTATACCAGCACCGCATCACCCGATCGACCTAAAAGAAAACCACCCGATCGCACATTGGCAGAAATACACCACAGCAAGCATAATTTAACCATCGGTCATCGGTCGGTTATATTTGTTACAAACCGCACGGCAGGTGTGGGAGACTCCTCCGTCACACCTGCCATGCAGTTTTATTTAAAATTGTCCGATTGGGCATCCCTACACTACGATAAAACAGGTTCGTAGTGAGGACTTTAGTCCGCAAGAAAGAAGGACTAAAGTCCTTACTACAAACCTATTCGGTTCGAGGTGACATTAATATCAGCCCATTTTCTTCTTCTTCCAAGCCTCCACAAACGGCAAAAACACCGATACCAACTCCTGCCGATTCATCACCAAAGTCGGATAAGAAACCCTCTCATAATTCTTCCCCACTTCCAGGGGAAAAATTGCCTGGGACTCCAGCGGCAACCAAACCGCACCCGCAGCCTTCACAATTACCCAACTCCCGGCAATATCCCAAATTTTCGGAGTCGCTTCCACGCCTCCCATAGCCGCACCAGAAGCCACAGTCAAAAAATTATAACTAGCCATACCCAACATCCGAATTTTACTCGGAAGATGAGGCCCGATACCCACACTT
>PVWI01000490.1 GCA_003003725.1 filamentous cyanobacterium Phorm 6
CCCTAAACTGTTTGCTAAAGCCGGAATGTAGCGGTGCAATTCCCCGTACAATTTAATTGACTGCAAAACTTCCCTGCGATAAGCTTTAAAACCGCAATTCATATCGTGCATTTTTACCCCAGTCAGCAAACACGCAACGGCATTAAATAACTTGGAAGGTAAGGTTTTAGAAAGCGGGTCGTTTCGCTGTTTTCGCCAACCGGAAACTAAATCGAATCCTAATTCTAAATGATCTAAGAATTTGGGAATTTCGGCGGGGTCGTCCTGCAAATCGGCATCGAGAGTAAAGATAATTCTCCCGGTTGCGTTGCGAAATCCGGCTGAAAGTGCGGCGGATTTACCAAAGTTGCGGCGCATTTTAATCGCTTTAATTAGTTGGCGATTTTGGGTGGCTAAATCCGCGATTTCCCGCCAGGAACTATCGCGGCTACCGTCGTCTATAAAAATGATTTCGTAACTGTCAATTCCAGTTTGGGACATGACAATTTTAATTTTCTCAAACAGCAATTTTAGTGTTGCTTCTTCGTTGTGGATGGGAATTACGAAACTGAGGTTTTTTTGCATAGGGTTATTTGATTTTATTTGGGTTGTCGATGAGATTTTTTTGATTTTAACCGCAGAGGGCGCAGAGGACGCAGAGAGGGAGAAAGCGAGGGGTTGTGATGATTGAGTTTTTAATTAGACATCTCCTAAAAAGCTTGTATTGAAGAGGCTAGGAGAGCCTGTTCCACAAGAATTATGGGATATTTCTATTGTTATTGATAGTTTGAGAATTTCGCAATGCTACCCAACCTTCGCGGTTTTTAAATGAGGCATAGGCTGTTAATAGTTTGTCTGTTGGTGATGTTTGGATGTATCCTCTCCAAGCTGCGGATTGGTAGGCTGGCCCAAATAATTTAACTAAATCTGGACGCGGAAAACCTGACATGGCGAAACCTCGAACGAGATTTTCTTGGTTGAGAATGGCAATACATTTTACATTGTTTTCGGGGTCTCCAACCCAACCAATTACTCTGGAGGCTGCTGGTGCGAGTTTGGTTACTGTATCAAAGTATCCAGGTACTCCGTCTTTGGGTGCTGATAGTAAGTTTGGATCGATTTTTGTGTCTAATTGTGCGCAGAAGTTGTGTTTTTTGATGTCTCGATTGAATGGTACTAAGTTGTTGGTTTTTAAGGCATCGATTAACCCGACAAAGGCGGCAGGTTTGTTGCCTACTCTGTCTTTAATTAGGGTGATATCGGTGATGCCTAATTGCAAGGAAAGTGCGACTAGCGGTTGATAAGTTGCTCTACGGGCGATCGCAATTGCAGTTTCGCCTCCCACCCCGTACATTAAAATAATCGCCACTGTCGTGACAGCAAACAGCGGTGTCAGCCAACGTGCTTGAATTCTCGGTGTTGGCTGCAACTCCCGCACCGACAACACTGTGAGGACAATTGTGCTCATCCAAAACAAGGCTGGGAGTGTGGCGTAGCGGGAAGCGGTGGCCTGTTCGAGCCCAAATCCCGATCGACTCACAGCGGCCATTAACGCCGTTTGCAGGGTGTACAATTGGATGGACAGCCAAGGTAGCCAATTTTGGCGATCGACCTTTTTTACAAATAGCCAATAACCGACAAAACCCGTTACACCAATCAAGCCAATTATACCAATAATTGACGCAATGATAATGTTTTCGCTGAAAATTCCACCGAGATAAATGGGAATATATTCGATAGCTTTAAGCGGGTTGATTTTAGTTAAAGAAGGATGATTAGATGGAGTTTTATAAGTGAAAAAATACAAACCAATCACCACAATCGAAGCAGCGAAATACAAATAAGTTATCCGCCGAGGGAACCGCATTACCACCGCAGCCGCACACAATATCGGCCACAAAGCCAAAGGAGTGCTGTAACTAATACAGCCTAAAATCCCAAACACAATACTGCCAATTACCCACTTATTTTGTTCCCATCCCTCGTTCCCAATCTCTGCCTGGGAATCAATATCTAGAGGCTCGGATTCCCTCTTATTTAACAAAAATGTCACATAAGATTGCAAACAAAATATCGAACAAATTACAAATAAATTAGCAATTATCCAGTGAACACCACTGAATCCCCGCATCCAGTTATGCGCCGCCGCCGGAGTAAAATTAAAAATAGAAATGCACAGGATAACTGAGATAAATTGCAGCGGAAAACGCCTCAATTTTATCGGTAGCAAAGCAATTAATACGTGACACTGAATCCAAGCCAAAAACCAAGCAACTAAGCACAAACCAATATTTGAACCTTGGGTGACAACAATATTCAAGGCATAAATAATTGCCGGAATCAAGACAAAATGCTCGTTCGCTTTAAATATCCAATTAAAAGGATTTGTCGAAAAACCATCTACTGAATAAAAATTCCATGTCATCCACCAATAATCAAAATTAGACAAGTCTCCGGCTTGCGATATCAGGTACAAAATATATGAAGCTGGTATGAGAATGCCAAGCACTGATGCGGCAATTAAAACATATTGTTGTTTGACTTTCATGGATTCATAAATACAAATGGTTTGAATTCGTAGGGGCGGGTTTAGCCGATCAACTTTGCAGATAACAGACAATTTCCGAACAAAACCCGCCCTCTCGCCTTTTCAAT
>PVWI01000144.1 GCA_003003725.1 filamentous cyanobacterium Phorm 6
CAGGGTCACGCATCCGTAGCAGCACCAACAATTGCTGAAGCTACAGCCCCAGCTACAGCCCCAGCTACAGCCCCAGCCGCCGCCCCAGCCCCAGTGCCGGCCTCCGCGCCGGCCCCGGCCCCGGCCACTAGCAACATCGATAAGCAACTCCTAGGCCAATGGCAAGGCACAGTCCCCTCTGGTCAATCTTTCACCTTCGTCTTTGCCCCAGAAGGTAAATTGTTTCTGATGGCTAAAGGCCCCGACGGAGCAGCCCGCGCCAAAGAAATGAGGTACAAAGTTAATCTCGGTGCAAAACCGATGCACATTGATGTCGGTCTCAGCAGCACAGAAATCGTTCAGACTGTTTTTGAGTTGACTCCCGAAGGTCAAATGCGCCTTCAGCTACAAGGCACCAATCCCGGACAGCCGAGACCAAATTCGTTAAACGAGCAGGCAACCGTGTTTAAAAAGGTCTCCGAGGCCACTGCACTGCCCGCTGACACTCAGGTCATCGGTTATTGAGGAAAATTCCTCCCAGGCAGAAGGTACTTAAGTTTTAAGTTCGATCGCAGTTTTCAATTCTCTGAAATATAGCCCCAGCGAATGGAATTCGCGGCTACACAAACAAAGCCCACCTCCGTGGGCCAAGAAAAAATCAAGGTTTTTTTAAACCCACGGAGGTGGGTAAAGCCTCGTGTAGACGCGGTTTCTAACTGCCCTTTTACCTTTCCCCCTACCTTCTGCCTTTAACCAGCCCTGCTACAATCCACATAATCTCCATTTAACTTTTGCAGTAGACCTCCATGAGTGAAACCGTCCTAGAAGTTCGCAACCTGCGGGTTCAATTTCAATCTGCGGATGCAGGCGATGCGTCCGCAACAGTCAAAGCTGTTGACGGCATTTCTTTTGAGGTGAAGCGAGGGCGAACTCTGGGAATTGTGGGAGAATCGGGCTCGGGAAAATCGGTAACATCCCTGGCTGTTATGGGTTTGCTGTCTAGTTCGTCAACCAGAATTGAGGGCGAAATTTGGTTTTATCCCACCAAAGACGGTGCTAGCAATGTGGCTGTGAATCTGCTGGAAATGTCTGACACGGAAAAACAAACATACCGAGGCAGCCAGATTGCGACGATTTTTCAAGAGCCGATGAGTTCGCTCAATCCGGTTTATACGATCGGCTTTCAACTCACTGAAGCCATTTGTCTGCACGAAAAGGTGTCGCAGACAGAAGCGCGGCGCAAAGCTGCCTCTCTGCTGCAAGAGGTGAAGTTGCTACCGGGCGATGAGGAACTCGGCCAGCGGTGTTTGGCTTTGCGGCAAGAAGCAGTTGGGGACGACGACGATCGCAATTTGATGCAATTCATCAACCGCCAAAAACAAGCTATGCTCGATCGCTACCCCCACGAACTCTCCGGCGGTCAAATCCAGCGTGTGATGATTGCAATGGCCATTTCTTGCAATCCGACATTATTAATTGCTGACGAACCGACAACGGCTTTAGATGTCACCGTACAAGCCACAATCTTAGCTTTGCTGCGCGAGTTGCGGGACTCTAGAGGCATGGCAATGATTTTTATTACCCACGATTTGGGCGTCATTGCTGAAATTGGCGATACGGTGGCTGTGATGTACCGAGGTAAGATTGTGGAGTGTGGTGCGATCGAGCAAATCTTCAGCAATCCCCAACATCCTTACACAAAAGGTCTGTTAGCTTGCCGCCCAACTCTCGATCGGCAAATGCGCCGCTTGCCGACAGTTTCCGATTTTATGGATGTCACCACAAATGCTAGCGGCGAATTGGTAATTGTCGAAAAAAATGCCGATATAGACGGCGACAGCAGCGGGGGAAATCCCGTTTTTGCAACAGGAAAACCGCCTCGACTGCCGCATATTTCCGGCCCTTTGCTAGCTGTTAATAATTTGCGAGTTGGTTTTCCGGTGCAGGGAATGTTTGGGGAAACTAAACGCTTGTTTCTGGCAGTAAACGATATTTCTTTTGAGGTTTATCCGGGTGAGACTTTGGGTTTGGTGGGCGAATCTGGCTGCGGTAAGTCTACTTTGGCGAGAGCTTTGCTGCAATTAATTCCGATCGCTAGTGGTAAAGTATTTTTTGAAGGTCAAGAAATTACGCCTCCTGCGAAAAGTAGTTCGGCAGGGCAGTGGCTGGCTAATTATCGGATGCAAAAAGAGTACGATCGCAAACTGCGGTGGCTACGACGCGACTTGCAAATTATCTTTCAAGACCCTTTTAGTTCTCTCGATCCGCGCCTGAGTGTTGGGGATGCGGTGATGGAACCGATGGTGATTCACCGTTTTGGCAAGAATCAAAAAGAACAGCGCGATCGCGCGGCTTATTTGTTGGATAGAGTGGGTTTAAATCCCGATATTATGCGGCGCTACCCCCACGAGTTTTCGGGCGGACAGCGGCAGCGAATTTGTATTGCTAGAGCTTTGGCTTTGAATCCTAAGTTTATTATTTGCGATGAGTCGGTTTCTGCATTGGATGTGTCGGTACAGGCGCAAGTCTTAAATTTGCTGAAGGAGTTGCAAACAGAGTTTGGACTGACTTATATTTTTATTTCTCACGATTTGAGCGTGGTCAAGTTTATGAGCGATCGGGCGATCGTCATGAACAAAGGTAAAATCGAAGAAATTGGCACAGCAGAGCGCATTTACCGCCAGCCGCAGCAAGCTTACACCAAGCAACTTATAGCTGCTATTCCGGCGGGGACTTTGGCACGAATTCGGGAACAGCAATTAGGGCGCCAAGCAGCAGACAAAAGTGCCTAAATTTTCGATCGCGAGGTTGACCGCCGATTAAGGCAGATTAACACAGATTAACGCAGATTATTTCAATATCTGCCTGCGATTGGCAATTTTATCGGGAATTTCTCACCCGCGTACCTCGATAAGATTTGGTTCGTAGTGCGGACTTTAGTCCGCTTTCGTTCTGCGGACTAAAGTCCGCGCTACGAACCCTTTTTGTGTTGCTAATCGACCGGACATGATATCATTTAATAATGCGCTTCTAATTTACTGTAGATAAGAAATTTTGGTGTCGGGACTAGCTAAATTAGGCCAAATGTCCAATGACTGACAGCAATGTTTAGTGCATTATGAGAAATAAACCCTCTAAGCCTGTTGAAAAAAAATATAAAATAGGTGCGTTAGCTATCAAAAATTACTAGCTAATTGCGTAAATATACTTAATTTGCTTGTTGGAATGCTGAGATTTAGGTAAGACTTACAATGATAAAGTTCGCAATTTAAAAAAATTTTACACTATTTAAACATTTTTATTGTAAGTTCTCAACAGCCAATATTCCTCTTGATTTTGGAGTGAAAAAATGACAGATTCAGTTCATATCAAAAAAACAAATAATCAATTGTTGCACTTTCTAAAAATGCGGTTGAGAGAAATCACGATCGCAGAAGTCAACAGAAAACAAAAGACTAAATCCAGAATGCTGTATAAAAAAAACATCAACTTAGGGACGATCGCCCGCAGCAGCCAATTCTCAGTTTTGATAGTCGTACTGCTGCTACTAAACGGGTGGCTGGTAGCAAGCGGTGCCTATGGTTTGTACGATCGCCCGATCGCCCTGGCATTTTTGGTAATAGCAAATATTGTCCTGCTGGCGGCAGCAGCGGGATGGAAGGACTCTGCTGCTAAGAAAAACGATCGCCAATCGGGCAAAACCGACGAGGGCGATCGCTTTTTTAGTCTCTCGCCAGATATGTTGTGCGTCATTGGTTTTGACGGTTATTTCAAACGCATCAACCCAGCAGCAGAAAAAATCCTCGGCTATTCCCCAGCCGAAATGGTTGGCAAACTCTTCATTGAATTCGTGCATCCAGACGATCGTCAAGCTACCCTAAAACAAGCTGAAAGCATTGCCACAGGAAATAATAGCGTTGGGTTTGAAAACCGCTGGCGGTGCCGCAACGGCTCTTACAAGTGGATAGCCTGGACTGTTAGCCCTTTCTGCGAGGAAGAATTGATGTATGCGATCGGCCGCGACGTTACCGATCGCCAACTCGCCCGAGAGTCACTCCAGCACAGCAATTCTATCTTGCGTTCCGTGATAGAAAGCACCCCGGATCTGATTTGTGTCAAGGATATTCAAGGCCGCTACGCGATCGCTAATTCTGCGCTAGCTCAATTTTTAGAAAAACCAGTCGAGGCAATTCTAGCCAAAGACGATGCAGCATTATTTCCCCCAGAAACAGCCCAGCAAATAACCGAAGTTGACCGCAAAGTCACCGCAGCCGGAGAATGTTTGACTTATGAAGAATATCTACCAAAAAACGGGGCGGTGCTAACGTTTCTCACAGCAAAATATCCTTGGCGCGACTCTCAGGAAAATATTGTCGGCGTAGTTGGCATATCTCGCGACATCAGCGATCGCAAACACGCCGAAAAAGCCCTGCAAGAAAGCGAAGAACGCTATCGCTGCTTAATTGAAGCCACATCCCAAATTGTTTGGGACACTACAGCCGCCGGCGAAGTTGTCACCGAACAAACAGGATGGAGTGCATTTACCGGACAGACTTACGACGAACTTAAAGGATGGGGGTGGCTGAATGCTATCCATCCAGACGACAGAGAATATACTGCCAGGATGTGGTCTGATGCACTTGCCAACAGCACCTTATACCAAATAGAACACCGCTTGCTGCGGCACGACGGCGAGTACAGGTACATGAGCGTGCGCGCTGTCCCCCTATTGAACGCAGATGGCAGCGTTCGCCAGTGGGTGGGAATACACTCAGATATTACAGAGAGCAAAATCACTGAACAAGAATTACAGCACCAAAAAGAATTTTTGGGCAGCATTTACGACGGCGTAGACTACAGTATTTTCGTAATAGATGTCGGCGCAGACGGAGAGTTTCGCTACGGTGGCTGGAACCAAGCAGCAGAGTTACTCGGTAACATCAGCAGCGAGTTCGGGTGTGGCAAAACTCCAGAAGAGATTTTTCCAGGGCCTGGGGCAGCGTTTTTGCGGCAAAAATTAAGAGAATGTCTGCAAAAAAATAGCTCAATTTCTTACGAAGAAGCTGTTAGTTTTGACACGATAGAAGTATGGTTTCTAATAACTCTGAATCCGCTGCGAGACGAATCTGGTAAAATTTTTCGCATTGTTGGTAGTGCTACCGAAATTACATATCGCAAAAAAGCCGAACAAGCTTTAGCAGAACAATTGAAACTTTCTGTATTCAGAGCAGATGTGGGAATTGCTCTGACAGAAAACCAAATTTTACCTGTAACTTTGCGAAAGTGCTGCGATGCCGTTGTGCGCCACTTGGATGCTGCTTTTGCTCGGATTTGGATTTTGAATGAAGACGAAAATATATTGGAACTGCAAGCAAGCGCGGGGATGTACACTCATATTAACGGCGATCACAGCCACATTCCTGTCGGTCAATTTAAGATTGGTTTAATAGCTAAAGAGCGAAAACCCCACCTGACTAATGCTGTTATAAAAGATCCCCGTGTCAGCAATCAAGAATGGGCAAAACGAGAGGGAATGGTAGCTTTTGCCGGATATCCGCTGATTGTTGACAATCAGTTAGTAGGAGTAATTGCGATGTTTTCTCGCCACGAGTTGAACGAATTAACGCTGATTGCTTTAGCATCCATAGCGGATGTGATCGCCCTGGGAATTAAACGCAAACAAATAGAAGTTGCTCTAGCGAAACAAAAGCAAACTTTGAGGGGAATTATTGACAATGCTCCCATCTGGGTATGGATGACCAATATTAACGGGCGGATGTTATTAGTTAACAAAACTTTTTGCGAAGATGTTGCTATTCCTGAAGATAAATTTTTGGCAGCAACTCACTATTCCGAAGTTTTGGGAGTAGAAGCATCTGCTAACTACATGGCATCTGACTTGCAAGCGTGGAGTCAAGATACTCCGTCTTATTCTGAGGAAGTTCTGCAACTTGCTGATGGTGAATATCATCATTTGGAGACAATAAAAACTCAGGTAAAAGATGCTTCTGGCAATGCGATCGGCTTGATCGGTTTGGGTTTGGACGTTACGAAACAAATAGAAGCTCAAAAAAGATTGCAAGAGTCGGAAGCGAGATTCCGCAAATTAGCTGAGCAGGAAGCGCTGCTGAACCAACTAGCGAGTAATATCCGCGCTTCTCTAGATTTGGATACTATTTTAGCAACTACTGTGCGCCAGGTTCGCGAGTTACTGCAACTCGATCGATGTCTATTTGTTTGGTATGAACCCGACGCTTCGACGCCGGTTTGGAATGTGACATACGAGGCAAAAAATCCTGATTTGCCCTCGCTTTTAGGTTTATATCCTACCGAGGTGACTGGTTCTCACGCTGCACTGATTGCCAATTTGGAAATAATTCGGATCGATGATTTTGATACTGTTACCGCTTCGGTAGAACGGGATTTTTTTATCTCTATAGGATTCAATTCTCTGCTGGACATTCCGATTCAGACACTTTCGAGTCAAATTGGCCTGATTTGCTGCACTACTTGCGGCGTCCCGCGGCACTGGAGTGACGATGAAGTCGAACTGTTAGTGGCAGTGCGGAATCAATTGGCGATCGGCATTAATCAAGCGGAACTCTACACTCAAAGCGTCGATTCAGCCCGGATCGCGCAAGAACAAGCTGCTAAATTAGAAACGACATTGTGCGAACTCCAGCAAGCTCAAACTCAGCTAGTTCAGGCAGAAAAAATGTCTAGTCTCGGTCAGATGGTAGCAGGAATTGCTCACGAAATCAATAATCCGGTCAGCTTTATTTTCGGCAATATTAGCTATATAGAGGAATACACCAGAAGTCTCATTAAATTGCTGGAAATGTATCGAGATGAATTCCCAGAAGCGCCGCCAGCGATTCAGTCAGAAATGGATGCGTTAGATCTAAATTTCTTGCTGGATGACTTGCCGAAAATACTGTCTTCTATGAAGGTGGGAGCTACTCGCATTCGCGATATTGTGCGGAGTTTGCGGAGTTTTTCTCGTCTAGATGAATCTGCCATGAAAAGTGTTAACCTTCACGAAGGTATCGACAGCACTTTGATGATTTTAGAACACCGTCTAAAAGTTCAGCCTGTTGGCGTAGGGGGTAATGAGTACCATCGCCCAGCCATTCAAGTCATTAAAGAATACGGAGAATTGCCGCTGGTGGAATGCTACGCCGGACTGTTGAATCAGGTGTTTATGAATATTATCGCTAACGCGATCGACGTTTTACAAGAACCGTTCCCAAATCCGGGAATGATCCGCATTCGTACAGAGATAAAAGGTGATTGTGTTGCGATCGCGATTACTGACAATGGTGCCGGCATTACAGATCAAGTCAAGCAGCGGATATTTGACCCATTCTATACTACAAAGGCGATCGGTTCGGGAACAGGAATGGGTTTGGCAATTTCCCATTCAATTATTGTCGAAAAACATAAAGGTGAAATTAAATGTTTATCGGTGGTGGGGAAAGGCACTGAATTTATAATTAGGATTCCAATTGTTAGTCATTAGTCATTAGTCATTAGTCATTAGTCATTAGTTATTGGTAATTGGTTATTGGTAATTGGTAATTGGTAATTGGTTGTTTATTATTAGAAAG
Organism: filamentous cyanobacterium Phorm 6; assembly: GCA_003003725.1. Taxonomy (GTDB): domain Bacteria; phylum Cyanobacteriota; class Cyanobacteriia; order Cyanobacteriales; family Microcoleaceae; genus Microcoleus. Next base: position 7,587 of record PVWI01000144.1, read on the forward strand.
AAGAGGAAACGGCAGTGCCGTTTCCCTACCCTGATTAATTGTAGGGAAACGGCACTGCCGTCTCCTCTTTTGCTCTGGAGCGTTTCAGTCAACATCCAATTGCATCGGCCCCAAATACTTAGTTAAATAAGGAGAAAAAACCTCATAAATCAGCGTCAATGGTTTACCATGATGCCAAAACAAATAGTGTCGCCCCCAAAAAGGCCCCGGCTGTTCAAAGGCTGCTTCCAAAGCGGCAGAATTACCCAAATAAATACCTTGCACATCCCGATACAATTCAGTCCGCAGTCGTGCTAAACTTGCCCAGATTGGCAAAGATTTATTTTGCAAATATTCATCTACGTGACTCGCTTCCCACCAAGAAGCTGCATAGGCCAAACGCTGTCCAGAAGAAGTCCGCAGCCAAACTTGTCGGCGCAGGTGCGGCCCCGGAACCACCACAATCTGTTCCGGCGCGCCGTCTGCATCTGCACCCACTAAGGACATATCTATTACGTCAACTTCTGTAGGTTCCCTAGTCAACAGTTGCAGGTGACGGGTGGGGGAACCGTCGCCTAGGAGCAGTATTTGCCATGCTGGTGCTAGCTTGCTGTGGGGTAAACCCCCCTTTACTGCGTCTTCTGCTCCTTGCCACAGGGGGTTGAGAGCGTGCCAGGTGAGGCTGTTTTTGGGTGTGAGTGTTGCAGTCAAGGGTCTTTACAAAACTTAATTTTTTGTGATCATAACGCTTCTGCACTCTAAAATCTACAATCTAAAGTCGATTCGGGATTTTTATTCTTTCTTCTTCCTGAAGTGGTTCCTTCTTGCTTCTTCTTCCTTCTTCTTCCCGGTTCCTGAGCGAAGTCGAAGGGCCTTCTTCCTTCTTCCTTCTTCCTTCTTCCTTCTTCCTTCTTCCTTCTGCTATATGTTAAGAGTAACCGAAATAAAACTTCCTCTCGATCATCCCGTAGATGCGATCGCGACTGCCATTCTGAAAAAGCTGCAAATTCTCCCAGAAGAATTGCTCGGCTATTCCATCTTCAAGCGCAGCTATGATGCTCGCAAAAAAGCAGAAATCCTGCTTGTCTATATTCTGGATGTGGAGACAACACAGGAAAACCAAATTCTGGCGCGCCTCAAAAAAGGCCCTCATGTCATCGCAACGCCAGACATGAGTTATCGCTATGTAGCCGAAGCTCCCAGAAATTTGACGATTCAGCCCATTGTGATTGGCACAGGGCCTTGTGGGATGTTTGCAGGGCTGATGCTAGCACAAATGGGATTTCGCCCTATCTTGTTAGAACGTGGTAAAGCAGTGCGCGATCGCACAGTTGATACTTTTGGATTTTGGAAGAAAAAAGCAGAATTTAACCCAGAATCAAACGCCCAGTTTGGGGAAGGTGGCGCGGGTACTTTTTCCGATGGGAAACTCTACAGCCAAGTTAAAGACACTCAACATTATGGACGCAAGGTGTTGACGGAACTTGTGAATGCGGGTGCTTCACCGGAAATTTTATATATCAATAAACCGCATATTGGCACTTTTAAACTGGTGGGAATTGTCCAAAGTATCCGCGCCCAAATTGAATCTTTGGGTGGTGAAATTCGGTTTCAAAGTCGTGTGGAAGATATTCAGATCGAAAATGGCAAAGTGCAGGGAGTTACCCTCGCCAGTGGAGAATATATTGCTAGTAATCATATAGTTCTGGCGGTGGGACATAGCGCCCGCGATACTTTTGAAATGTTATTTTCGCGCGGGGTTTACATCGAGGCTAAACCGTTTTCCATTGGTTTTCGGGTGGAACATCCCCAAAGTACGATCGATCGCTGTCGTTTTGGCGATCGCCCCAGCCATAAGCTTTTGGGTGCCGCCGATTACAAACTGGTTCACCATTGCCAAAATGGTCGTTCTGTCTATAGTTTCTGTATGTGTCCCGGTGGATTGGTGGTGGCTGCGGCCTCAGAACCGGGGCGACTTGTCACTAATGGAATGAGTCAATATTCTCGCAATGAACGCAATGCTAACAGCGGAATTGTGGTGGGTATCACGCCGGAGGATTATCCCGGTCATCCCTTGGCGGGAATTGAGTTTCAACGCCGCTTAGAAGAACGGGCATTTGAGTTAGGAGGTGGCACTTACAACGCCCCAGGACAGCTTGTAGGGGATTTTTTGGCGCATCGACCTTCGACGGTGTTAGGCGCTGTGCAACCGTCTTATACGCCTGGAGTTCGTTTGACTGATTTGAGTGAAAGTTTGCCGGATTATGCGATCGAGGCTATCCGCGAAGCACTTCCGGCTTTTGACAAACAGATTAAAGGATTTGCGATGGATGATGCGGTTTTGACTGGGGTGGAAACGCGCACTTCTTCACCGATTCGGATTAAACGTAAGGAAGATTATCAAAGTTTAAATACAGAAGGCCTTTATCCTGCTGGGGAAGGTGCGGGATATGCCGGTGGTATTCTGTCGGCGGGGATTGATGGGATTAAGGTGGCGGAGGCGGTTGCTTTGAGTATTTTGCAATCTTTAAATCACCAAATTTGAGGCGGCATTAGACTTATTGCATAAATCTTTGATAGAGCCGGTAAACCGCAGATGTAAGGCAGATTGACGCTGATTAACGCAGATAATTTGAAGTCTGTTTGCACAATCACAATAAAATAAATTGGTTGGATCGTTTGGACTTTAGTCAAGCGTCATGGATGAGGACTAAAGTCCGAACATCGAATCTTTTCAAACTATAGCTAAGCCCGATCGAACTTTAGTGTCCGTATACTCCGGTGTCCAGCCGCTCGTGGTGGTAAAATACCGCACAGCTTTAACTTTTCGGGCTGCTGTCAAATAAAACCAGTGTTCCGTATTCGCCGGTACGTTGATAAATTCTTCGGGCTGTACTGTGACTTCTACTTGACTACCGTCTGGACGCACAAAACCGAAAATCCCCTCGCCTGCTACGATATAGCGCACTTCATCGTCAGCGTGAATGTGGCACTTGTCGAATTTGGACAGCAAAGCATCGAGGTTGGGAATGTCTGGGTGCAGTACAATTAAGTCTCGTGATTGATAGCCTGCGCTTTGCTGGAGTTGTTGAAAGTAGCCGTCTAGGGCTTGCAGGACTTGTTCTTTTTGATTGTCGTCAAGAGCATCTTTGGCCAGCAATTCCCGAATTTCTGGGTTGTCTCCCACAGGCCAACTGTTGAGTTGAATGTTTAAGGGAGCAAGTTCGCGGGTAATATCGCTCAGTTGTGTGTAGGTTGTACCGTTTTCGTGTCGCAGGATAGCCATTTTTGCACGTTCCAATTTTTGATTGACAGACAGCGAAAGATGTTGGTCGATCGCACTTGTAGCAGAAAAACAATTTTAACGTTAATTTGCACAGGCTCTCCGGCCTGTTCCACAATTTGCACAGGCTCTCCGGCCTGTTCCACAACAGTTCAATTTTGCCGCGATAAGATTGATAAGTTAGGTGTCTGTCTGCACCGGGCAGCCAGCATACTGGCTTTATTCATGTAATTTTTGCAACAACTATGCCTACTTATACCGGAATTTCTAGCGAAGCTTTTCAGCATCCCCTCGATCGCCAAGCCGAAGCAGCATTACGCAGCGTACCTGGATTTGACTTAATTGCCAGCAAATTTGTCGAATTTGTTTACGAACGCCCCCAATTCATTTACCTAATGGGAAATAGCATCCAAGTTGGGCCACGCCAATATGCCAGCATTTATCACATTTTTCGGGAATGCGTCCAAGCTTTAGATGTTTTCCCAGAACCCGGTTTGTTTGTCTCTCAAAATCCCTCAGTAAACAGCTACGCCCTAGGGAAAAACCAGCCCTATGTCGTATTAAATACTGGTCTTTTAGACTTATTGGACGAGGCAGAAATTAGAGTAGTGCTAGCTCACGAGTTGGGACACATTAAATGCGGTCATCCAACTTTAAATCAAATGGCAATGTGGGCAATGAACCTTGCTTCGACAATTGGCGAGATGACTTTTGGGCTGGGAAATATTGTCGGTAGTGGTTTAATTTTCGCTTTTTACGAGTGGCGACGTAAGGCTGAATTGTCGGCGGATCGGGCAGCTTTGTTAGTGACGGATGATTTGAATAGTGTGATGAAAACGATGATGAAACTGGCGGGAGTTAGCAGCAAATATGCTGACCAATGCAGTTTGCAAGAATTTATCCGCCAGTCTGATAATTATCAAGAGCTCGATCGAGACAACCTCAACCAAGTGTATAAATTTTTACTTTACAACGGCGGGCAAGGCGCGATGCTGAGTCACCCGTTTCCAGTAGAACGTCTGCGGTATTTGCGAGACTGGGCAACTTCCGAGGAATACCGCCAAATCAAGCTGGGGAACTATAAGCGGGCTGTCGCGGAGGGTGCGGTTGATGTGAAGTCCCAAGCGCCTAACAGCGAGACGGATGCTTTGCGGCGTCAGATTGAGGAATTGCAGCGGGAGATCGATCGGCAAAAATCACGCTGAAATGCTCGTTCTAATGCGTAGGGACAACCCCCGTGGTTTTGCCCTCTCTTCGATATTATTTTGGACATTTGGCGGATTGGCCCAAGCCAGAGACGTAAAAGGAAGGCAGGCAAGTTAGAGACTTACTCGCAACTCGCCTCCAATCCCAAAACTGTCCTCTCCTTTCTGAAATCGGTTTCTCAGGAGGTGTAGTTTAAATCTAGATAAGCTAATAAGCTGTTCCACATTTAAACTGCATTATTTGTGGTCTATACCCCATACTGTAAGGGGTTCAGGCAAGAAATTTAAATGACTAACAGCTTAACTCAACTGGGCTAAGAAAAAAATGATTATTGATAAAACAATGAATACTCACAAGCCAACTTCTCATTTTTTCGGTAATGTAGGCAAAGTTGCGATCGCGCTAACTGTTCTGGCTGCTGGCATGGTATTTACAAATCCTCCGAGAGACAAATACCTAACTTATGCTTCCGGCGTACTCGAAACCGAGTTTAAAAACACTGTGCGCAATGATTCTCGCGTACCCAAAGCTTTGAGTGGCGTTGCAGAGACTTTGCTGACTTCGCAGCGCGGATCGATCGAACGCTTACTCGACAATACAACCCAGCGTCAGAACTTAGGCGTTGTCAGTATTTACACAACTGAACTAGGCAAAAAAAGCTATCAAACCGTTGGAGCTTTTGGGAATTTTGTCACCCTGCCACCTAGTTCTAAAGATGCTCAAAAGTAGAGTCAAATTAAGTTCAATTATCAAAACCGGGTTTTCGATAAAGCCCGGTTTTTTATTGAAAATTCTATGTATAGCAGTCGCCCGAAATGATATACAGCCGAGTCTCAGAAAGATGAGGTACTATCCGGCTTGCGGGCTTGCGGGCTTGCGGGCTTGCGGGCATACCTCACCACGCTTGAGAACCGCTATATAGCAACCGCCAAGATGGTTAGGACACTTTCTGGTCACGCTCCGCAAGCGTGACCGTATAGACTTAGCGACTGCTATAATGCTAAAATTGACACGATAAAACTTTATATTTCACAAATAAGCAGATGGTAATGCAATTAAGTAAGGGCGAAAGATTTAATATCTCTAAAGAAGCACCGGATGTAAAAAAAATGGCGATCGCCCTGGGTTGGCAGGTGACAGAGGCAGGACAAAGTTACGACATTGATGTTTCTGCATTTATGCTAGGTGCTGACGGCAAAATACCTAACGATCAATATTTTATTTTTTACAATAATCTGCAATCCTATGACAGTTCGGTACTGCAATCGATTCCAGACCAAAACAACCCAAGTCAAGAGAATAAGACTATTTACGGCATTATCTTAGAAAGAGTTAGTCCTGAAATTGAGGAAATAACTTTTGTTGTCACTATTCATGAAGCACAAGAAGTTAATGCAAATTTTAGCAATATCAGAAATAGTTTTATCAAAATTTCTAATTTGGACAAGGGAAGCGAACTTCTGCGCTATGAATTAACAGATAATTTTTCGCGAGAGACTGCTATAGAATTTGGTCGTTTGTACAGAAAGAATGGAGAGTGGAGATTTCAGGCGGTAGGACAAGGATATCAGGCAGGATTGCAGAGTTTTGTTGACAAGTATTGTAGCTAAAATAGTAATAATTTAGAAACCGGGTTTTGTAGAAAGCCCGGTTTTTACTTACGTAATTATATCTAAGTAAATCTCAATAAATTCAGAGACAGGCAGCACCTATTTTTAATCAAGCCCGCTATTAAAAGCCCAACATTAAGTTTTATTAAGTAAAAAAAGTGATTGTGCCATTTAATATTAAGGTGAGCATTATAAACTTTTATATTTGACAAATAAGCAGATGGCAATGCAATTAAGTAAGGGTGAGAGATTTAATATCTCTAAAGAAGCGCCGGATTTAAAAAAAATGGCGATCGCCCTCGGTTGGCAGGTGACAGAGGCAGGACAAAGCTACGACATTGATGTCTCTGCGTTTATGCTAGGCGCTGACGGCAAAGTACCTAACGATAAATATTTTATCTTTTACAATAATCTGCAATCCTGTGACGGTTCGGTACTGCAATCGATTCCTGAAAAAAATAATCGAGGTCAAGAAAATAAAACTATTTATGGCGTTATTTTAGAGAAAATTAATCCACAAATTGATGAAATAACTTTTGCTGTCACTATTCATGAAGCAGAAAAAATTAATGCCAACTTTAGCAATATCAAAAGTGCTTTTATCAAAATTTGCAATTTGGATACAGGAATCGAAATTGTTCGGTATGAATTAAAAGAGAATTTTTTGCGAGAGACTGCTGTAGAATTTGGTCGTTTGTATAGAAAGAATGGAGAGTGGAAATTTCAGGCGGTAGGACAAGGATATCAGGCACGATTGCAGAGTTTTGTTGATAAGTATCGCAGCGGAAACAGCAATAATCTGGCTCCCATTACTAACGAGTTGGCAGCGGGAACAGCAGCAGATGATTTGCAGTTGCCGGCTTGGGAGTTAGAAGTGGAATCAGAACCGGAACCGGAACCTTCCGGCGAGACGGGGAACCCGCTACGATCGCAAATTAACACTCAAGTTAATGCCCGAAGTCGCAAAATACCGCTAGCTTTAGCGGCAACTTTAGGGGTTTTGGTGTTGGCGACAGGTGCGGTAGGGTTCGCCTTTATGCGATCGGGAAATGAAACACTCCAGCAAGCGAAAATACTGGCAGTTGACACGCAGAATGCAGCACAAGCCACCGATGTCAACTTGCTCAGAAGTTTCGATAAACGACTTAAAGAAACGATCGCCAATTTAGAGAAAATTCCTAACTTCCCCGGCTTTGGGTATCAACAGGCGAGAGCTGATTTGCTGAAACTAAGCCCGATTTTGGTTCCTGTCGCGCGAAATTTACAGGGGGCAGAAAATCTAGAAAAAGCTCAAAAACTGGCGATGGAAGCTGCTGTGCTGGTGCAAAAACCGCCTCATCCGATGGAAGTTTGGCATCAGTGTCAAAGTAAATGGCAACAGGCGATCGGGCTTTTGGAAGCGATCGAGTCTGGTACACCTGTCTATAATTTAGCTCAAAATAAGTTATCTAGTTACCGGGCCAATAGCGCTATTATCGGTCAAAGAGTGGCGATCGCTCAAAAAGCCACGAACTTCAGCAACCAAGGTTCTTTGAAAATTCAAAAGGGAGATGTGCCCGGGGCGATCGCAAATTTCAATCAGGCTTTAGGGCTGAATCCCAATATACCTCAAGCTTATCTCGGATTGGGGATTGCTAGTTCAAAACAGGGCAACAAACAGCAGGCAATTTCCCATTACGATCGCGCACTGCAATTAAATCCTAACTTGGCAGAAGCTTATTTTGGTCGCGGTCAAGCATACTATGAATTGGGAAATAAGCAAAAGGCGATCGGAAATTACGAACAAGCTATTCGCGTTAATCCTAATTATGGTTTGGCTTATTTAGAACGAGGTGCTATTCGCTGTATGCTGGGAACTAAATCGCAAGCAGTAGCAGACTTTAACCAAGCTGGAGAACTTTTTTCAAAGCAGGGAGACGGCAATAATTACCAATTAGCAAAAAACTTTATTAATGAGTGTCAAGAACCGACTGCACAGGCTGTAATCTGCGATTATCAAAGGAACATAGACTCCTTGGGGCGAGCCTGCGGTAGCTCTCTTAATGTTCCGATTATAATTAGAAGAAAATCCGCTATCGCTGGATCGAACTCTGACTCTACTGATGTTAAAAGCAATAGCAGCGAGCAAAAAATATCGCCTGCGAGTTCTGATAGCAGCAGCACCAGAACTCGCAGCAGGAGAAGAAGTAAAAGGTAAACGGCTGTTGCATTAGGTAATAGATGACAAAATGTGCTGGTAAGCATCAATGGTTTGTTGGG
>PVWI01000491.1 GCA_003003725.1 filamentous cyanobacterium Phorm 6
CGCCGGCAGGCCCAGCGGATTTGAAGATTTCGCCGGAACCTCTCGCGACACTGAGGTGACGATTTCCCTGACTCTGGGAGAAGCATTTCGAGGCACTTCTAAGCGAGTCGCCACTGGCGAAGTTTCGATTCCTGCGGGAGTGAAAACGGGCAGCAAAATTCGGGTAAAAGGCAAAGGCCAAGTTGACCCGTATACAAAGCAGCAGGGAGATTTGTACCTAAAATTAGAAGTTTTGCCTCACGCTTTCTTCCAGTTTGAGGGAGAGAATTTGGTCTGCGAAGTGCCGATAACTCCTGACGAAGCGGTGTTGGGAGGATTAATTGAAGTGCCGGCGCCTGAAGGTACGATAACTGTAAAATTTCCGGCGGGGATGCGATCGGGCCAATCTTTGCGGTTGCGGGGTAAAGGATGGCCGAAACCGAAGAAAGATGAACGGACTGATTTGTTGGTCAAAATTGCGATCGTACCACCGAAAGAACTCACCGCCGAGGAACGAGAGTTTTACGAGAAAATCAAAGCAAATCGCATTTTTAATCCCCGGAATACTCTCAATCAGATGGTGATTTAATCTTAATCATGATGGCAACATACTCGCAAATTGTTAAGGGTTGTGGGGAGTACATCAACTCAGACAGGTTGCCAAAAAAGCTGGCTTTGGGCCTGCTACGATCAACCCCATGCTTTCAGATTTTTGATAGGAGCATAAATTAAGTTTTTGGTGGACGGAAGTGTCAACTTAACTCGATCGGATGATAAGCTGTCGCGCATTTAAATTGTATATTCAGGGCGGGAGATCCCGCCCACCCCACTCATTGTTTGATTTTTTTCTTATGCAATTTAAATGCAGAACAGCTTAGCTTAGTTCAGAAAATTCGCTGGAACATAAAGCGACCTGATACTGGCAGTGTCAAAGCTAATAAACAGTCGCTAAAATAACAAAACCCACCTGTGCGGGTTTTGTTGTTAAGTATAAAATTCCTCAAACCAATCGGATTTGCCTAACTCTGTAGACTGAGGTTTAGCTCTTGCCCTTGGGGAACTGTTCGATACCAGCCCAACCGTAGAAAACCAGCTCGTCGTTTTGGACTCGACACCTGTCTACTCGTAGTTGAGTGCCTTCGAGGGCAAATTTGTCTAAGTCTAGCAAGTTATTGACGTGGGCAATTATCGCTTTAGCCAAGTCTACTGCTTGCTCCCCGCCGCCGTAAGTAACGCTGACAAATTGGATTTTGCGTCGGTCTTCTACTTGCAATTGGGCTGTAATATCTATGTTGACGGGTTCGCTGGAATTGCCGATCGTAATCTCGGACTGAAGCCGAATAGATTTGTCGGCCCCGAAGCTAACTTCAGTGTTTTGAAAGTTCAGAGATTGGTCTTGGTAAGTCAGCTTCTGGAGTTTTTCAACTACAAAAGGGGTGTTGAATGAGGTGGTTAAATCCGATCGACTTAAGACGATTCGCATATTTGCCTGGGTAGGCTGTCGCAATTTCACGCTTCCTGCAAAAATCGCCCCAAAATCAATTGAGAGTGCTTGCAGGTAGAGTTCCATCACTTCTATGCGCAGGCCGTTGTACATCAACATACCTTTGCCAATGAAGTCGAAACCGTCGATGCTTCCCTGCAAGAGTTTGGCTACTGGTTCGACTCGGATGTTGGCTTCGGCTTTTTCCGAACTTTTAAATAAGGCCGCGATCGCAGCTCCTGCTACTTTGCTGACAAGGCGATCGCCACTTTGACCTTGAAAGGATGTACCGCTAAACAAAGCTGCTACCATTAATTCGTTTGCTCATCTACAGTCGTCATTATAACCTCCTATTAAGAGTTGTTAAAATAACTTGTGCTTATTCACTTCATAAGCAGATGTTGTTTTTTTGTCTGCCTTTAAAGTAACATTTTTGAAATTTAAGGGCTGAGGGGAGTGCCTTGAAGACAAGCGCGATCGAGTAAAGCTCCATCCCAGACAGTTTGTTCGATCGCAGCACAGAGCAAATTAGCCTCCGTCAGGTTAGCGCCGCGCAGTACGGCTCCATTCAGGATAGCTTCTTCCAAGTCAGCACCGGACAAATCAGCACCGGATAAATTAGCATTGCTCAAATCTGCCTGCTGCAAAATTGCGTGAGACAAATTCGCGCCCCGCAAATCGGCGCCCCGCAAATCGACACCAGTCAAATCCAAATTGCCGATCGAGGCCCCTGTCAAAAAAGCACCCCCAAAACTGGCATCGCGGACTAAAGCGTTAGCAAAAGAAGCTCCGCGCAAGTCAGCATTCCGAAAATCGGCGCCGCGCAAATCTGCGCCGCTCAAGTCAGCGCCGCGAAGGTTGGATCGCAGTACCGCCCGCTGCAAGTTAGCGCCGGCGAGATTAGCTCCACTCAAATTAGCTTGAGATAAATCGGCGTCAGCAAGTTCGGCTCCCGCTAAGTCTGCGCCAGCTAAATCTGTGCCGGCCAACAGATGAATTTTGCCTTTGCGTATGGCTTCGAGGTCGTTAGTCATTAGTCAGTTGTCAGTTGTTGGTTGTCAGTTGTTGGTTGTCAGTTAACAGTTAACTGTTAACTGTTAACAGTCAACAGTCAACAAATAACTATGTCTCTGTATAACCTTGGATATTTTCCGGTTCA
>PVWI01000018.1 GCA_003003725.1 filamentous cyanobacterium Phorm 6
AGGCATGGCTGCTACTGGATAATGCTTTTACGGTCACGCTACCACAAGACCGTAAAAGATGTCAAATGGGTTCTATACTGCCTCTAGCCGTGCTGACGGGCGAAAAAGTTAGCCTCCGCGCTGTTTTGGGTGTAATTGGTGCGATCGGCGGAATCGCGCTATTATTGGGTTTGAAGTGATTAGATATGAGACTTGAGAATTTATATTTGAGAAATGAATGACTATAAAGGCGATCGGCTTCCTAGCAATTTAGCAGCTATCCACCAACAAATTAATTGGCTTCAGCAACAGCCAGACGGCATCATATTCCAACAAAATTCCGGTGACAACTGCATAGCAGTCAAAAAAATAAAATCATTCCTATTATTGCTTTTAGCAGACCGAGAAAGTTTAAGCACAAACGTAGCTCAATCAATCCTAGACCTCGACAATCCACTAAATTTAATTTTCCCCTATGCCAGAGCAATGTTGCTAGCATTAGTTTGGAAAAATCAACCCAAAAAAATCTATATAATCGGTTTTGGCGGCGGCAGCCTTCCCCGATTTTTCCACCACTATTTCGCTGATGCAATAGTCGAATGTGCAGACATTGACCAAACAGTAGTAGAAGTTTCTCACAAATTTTTTGGCATTCAATTCGACGACAGACTAAAAGTAGCAATTCAAGACGGGCGCGAATATCTAGCCCAACAAAATCCCACAGTAAAGAACGATCTAATTATTGTCGATGCAGGTTTTGGTAGTGGCTATATGCCCTATAGATTGGTGACACAAGAATTTTACCAACTGTGCAAAACTCGCTTGTCAACCGCAGGTGTTTTAGTTGTCCACCTGTTCCACAAACAAGAGTTTAATGCGGCATCTGTGAAAACCATTCAAACTGTATTTGCACAAGTTTATATATGCAATTTAGAAACTGGCAATAGCATTGTGATTGCGACTAATGCTCTCGATTTAGCTCAAAATGAAATTTTCTTAAAAGCCGAACTTATTCAAGATTTCCACAATTTAGGATTTTCTTTAACAGAAATGTCTCTTCAGCTAAAAAAAGTAGCCCAATTGCCGGAATGGGTAAAGAATTGGGAAACGCTGCCAGTTTTTACAGATGCTGAAATACCCGCAGGATATGGAGACTGCTAAATACACACATTGACGGTTTTTGAGGAAACGATACAAAAAACTTCCTGTGATACGCCATAAGTTTGGTAGGGTGCGTCGCTGCGATATCTTTGATAAAACTTACAGATTATAGATGGCGACGCACCTTACACGGGATCTCGCAACATTGTGTGTACCACATATACATAGAATGTGCTGTAAGCTCGATCGGGCTGTAGCAAATCTAAATCAGTCAACGGTTGATATTAGCGAATATCTGTCTCAAAAATACTTGACAATCTGATTGCGTAGGCGTAGTATAAAAGTAGTACAAGTCAGTAAAAATATGAGACTAAAAAGTTGGGAGTCTCCCCGCAGCGAGGGCAGAAACTTCAAAGGCAAAGGCGGCTCAGCCAGAGCTCGACAGCTCAAAAAGCGACAGCAAACTCTCAGAAAAGTATTAAAAGCTGGACACGATCGACAAAACCAGCAACTAAACCACCAACCAAACAATCAAGGGAAGGAAACCAATAATTCCTTCCCTTATTTTTTATCTGTCTGTAGCTCGATCGCGCTGAATGTTCGGACAAATCCTGCGAGTAATGCTCGCCTGCGATGGTTGCTCTTGCCAGCCGTTGAGAATGCACTGCAACTCCCGCTTCAAAGTTTCTAATGCTGCAATTGGCGAACAGTTTTCACCGACAAACCGCTACAGGCAGCTACGGAGCCAATTTTGTACAGTTTCTCGCCAACAGAAATATTCATCAACCAAGCATCAAAGATCGAGGATGGAAAGACTTTTCTTGCCATATCTTTTACTGCTTCAGATGCAGGGAGTCGATCGCACCTCCCGGGGTACTGTTTCTCAGTAATCTTAATAAGGAGGATTTTTTTTAGATACGTTGTTGAGGGAGGGCAACTGAGGTCTAGAAGACTGAGGAGGAAGATAGTATTCGGGAGCAGGTGCAGGCTGTTCGGCTTCAGAGCGGTAAATCTGCCACCAGCGGAGAGCGATCGCCACCCCAGCAGTACCCAGCCCAAAAGCCAATAAAGAGCCGCTGGCACCGATGCTGCCGATCGCTGCATCGACAACGCCCACTGTCACAACAAAGCTGGTAATTGGCTCTCTACGGTAAGCTGACCTCAAAAGTCGCGTCCACGAAGCATTCATGTGGTTTTACTCTGTTCTATATGTATTTACGAGCTCTAAAACTTAGAGTGGGCCGGGCGATCGGCATTTCTAGCTCAGACATTAGCTTCAGCTAAATTAATCTTCTCGCCTGTGGGGAATTGTACGGGAGCGAGGCAAAATTGCCAAGCTTGTCCAATTAATATTTCACCCGAGATACACCTTCAGAAGCCAGCCCTTGTATTCGGTGAACCGATCTCTCAGGGCCCAGAAGTCGCTGGGCTGGTTTCTAACTACATATTCTAATCAATTCCCGAATTTGTCGCGGTCATCAGACGTAACACCCGCTGCGGGAAGAGTCAAAACAAAGTATGAGGCTGACCGCAGCAAACAGCTAAAATTAGTTGAGACCTAACCAGGCCAGCAACCCCTGCCCTGTGACATACTCGATAATTAAAGTTATGGAAAAACCGATCATCGCAGCTCGACCGTTCAGGCGTTCTGCGTAGCTGTTGAAGCCAAATCTTGGCTGTTCCAATTTGGGAGTGATGGTGGGTTGTGGTTGTGTCATTGCTTTGGATACCTTGCGATCTACGCTATTCAAATGTGAAATCGAATGTTAGTTACAATTCTTAAACATTTCTCCTTCTATTGTAAAGAGGGTTAACCGCCGTCAACCGTCCCCGAAGATAAAAAACTGCTGCCAACTAAAGCTACTCAATAATACCTGCTCAAAATATGACTAATCAGTTAGATACCGATAAGCTTCCCGCAGCCGTACAGCGAGTTGCCTTTGCCCTTCGTACAGTAGGCTGGGTTAGCTTCTGGGTGCAGTTAGTGCTAGCGGTGGTAGCGGCGATCATTTTGCTCTTTGCCATCCCCTTCGCCATCCCAAGCGCTACTGCCGCTGCGAATTCAACCAGTGCCGGCACCGGCGGTGGCGTATTTTTTGCCATTTGCGGGCTGCTCGTGCTCGGTTACAGCGTATTTCGGGCTTTCCGCTTCACCCGTTTGTCGAAACAACTTCGATCGCCCGCCAACGCTGTCCGCCCTAAAAAAGCAGATACCATCAAACAGGTGCAGTTAACACTCGTCAGCAACTTGGTAGGAATGCTGTTGACGCTCGTCGGCGCAGAAGCTATTAGCGGAACGCTTTTAGCAAAATCTCTAGCTCAGCCGCAAGCCTTGTTTGGTGCCGCAGTCGATGTCGGCCGATTTATTCAGCCTTTAGACATATTTGTGGTACTCGCCAATACTCACGCCACTGTTGCTCACTTTGTCGGGATTGTCGGGACTCTTTGGTTGCTCGATCGCATACACAAACAATAATTGGGAATGGGGCATTGGGAATGGGGCATTGGGCATTGGTTATTAGTTAAGCTATCGCGCATTTAAATTGTATATTTAGAGCTGGCTCTCCCGCCCACCCCACTCATTGTTTGATTGTTTTTAAACCAATTTAAGTGCCCAATAACTTATTGGTGATGGCCTACTAATGCCCGATGCCCTGTTTGCCCTGTTTGCCCGATGCCCGATGCGCTGTTTGCCCTGTTTGCCCCAACCCACATCCGGAATCATGGCCAAGCTGTCGAAGAACGTACTCAGATACCTTCTAGCAAGACAACATAAACATCATGGCACTGAAACCCGAGGCTTATTTTGGGGTGACAGATCACGCAACTATTGAAGTTTCTCAAGAAAGTTTTCGTTCTGTCCTCGGTCAAATAGAAGTTGAACTTCTCTGTAGCGAAACCTATAGCCAAGCTCTAGCTAGCTTACAAACCATGTTAGGTTCCGCAGCTTCTGCCGCCGAAATTTTAATTAGAGCAGTTAGCAGAGAAGCAGTCAAGCTCGCATTTGATCGGTTTCCCAAGCCAAACAAAACGGAAATTCAAGTCGTTCAAGAGAGTGTTGCTACTGCAATTGTCGCCACACCCTTTGTTAAAGAATTAGAGCCACCAGTCCCTGCTCCTGTCTTCTATTGGCGCAGCACTATTTTGGAAGCTCCTCCCAAAACCGAGCCCGAAACTGAAAATCTCGATCGAGATAACAAAACTTCAGAAGAAAGCACAGAAACATCCAAAGACGAAAGTCAAGCCGAGTCTCCTTCACCTGTAACTGTCATCACCCCCGCAAAATCCTTTGCAGGGTTCGGTTTGCCCAAGAAGCCGAAAAAACTCACCGACGAAGAAGAAGCAGCAATAGCAGTTCAACAGCGAGAAGAGTGCCTGCGGGAGTTGGGTAGAGAATTGCGCAAGGGACGGCAAATTCGATCGCTATCCATCCAGCAACTTCACAGTCAAACTCTCGTGCCGCTGCACCACATCGATTCGATCGAAAATGGGGAAATCGATAAACTGCCCCAAGATATTTACGTGAGAGGTTTTATCCTTCGTCTCGGCGACGCTTTGGGACTAGACGGTAGTGCGATGGCAAATGCTTTGCCCAAACCCGCTCCGAGCCCAATTCCCGGCGCGTATTTGTCTATTTCCGACTCGGATTCAGCCGCAGGCTTTCAAATGCGTCCGGTGCATTTGTACCTCGGCTACACAGCTTTGATGGCTGGGGCTATAGGGGGTGTGGGTTGGCTGTCGCAGCAACCCGTGGTTCCCGGAGCAAATGCAGTACCTCCAACGCAGGTGACACCGCCCGCGTCTGTTGCAACAGCTCAGAAAAGTCCAGAAAAAGCGCCTCAACCAGGTGTGAAGAAGTCTAATAGTCACGGGGGGATGATTATGGGGGCTGACATGGCGCCGCCGGAGGTGATTTTTGGTTAGAGTGTGTCGGGCGGGCGATCGCCTGACAGCGCTCGTGGCGCACGTAAACTCGGAAACCGGATTTGCGAGTTTACATTCATGGGTACATACAGCTTGAATACATGAGTCGCAAAGATTGATCGCCTTTGAGATTTTAGTTGAATTACCCACCTTGATTTATCTGTAGAGTAAAATCTCAATCTCCAATCTCCAATCGCCTGGCCTTGCACCCAGAGTGAATTTTCCACTGCATCAGGAAACCCGATATCTGCGATAGACTATCTATTTGACCACTTATTTCGAGGTTTCCGATAAGATGAGCTCCCCAGCTACCGTTGCTTCCTCCGAGGTCGATCCGCTATCGACTCAGCCGCCAACTGTCACGAGTTTA
This sequence comes from filamentous cyanobacterium Phorm 6, assembly GCA_003003725.1. Lineage (GTDB taxonomy): Bacteria > Cyanobacteriota > Cyanobacteriia > Cyanobacteriales > Microcoleaceae > Microcoleus. The sequence goes on from PVWI01000018.1 coordinate 5,375, forward strand.
GTTCCTTCACAAGGTGCTTTGGTAGCCGCTTCTCAACTACCACAAAAATCTTGGACGATCGAAGATAGCGAGAAACTGTACCGCATTCAAGGCTGGGGCGAACCCTATTTTTCGATCAACGCCGCCGGTCACGTTACAGTGTCTCCCAAGGGCGATCGCGGCGGTTCCCTCGACTTGTGCGAACTGGTAGAATCTCTCAAACAGCGAAATTTGGCTTTGCCTTTGCTGATTCGATTTTCGGATATTTTGGAAGATCGGATCGATCGCCTAAATTCCTGTTTTGCCAGAGCGATCGCCCGCTACAATTACAAAAACGTCTATCGCGGTGTATTTCCAGTCAAATGCAACCAGCACCGACAATTAATTCAAGATTTGGTACGTTTTGGTCAACCCCATCACTTCGGGCTGGAAGCCGGCTCTAAACCAGAATTAATGATCGCTTTGGCGACCTTAAAAACCCCAGGCGCTTTGTTGATTTGCAACGGTTACAAAGACCGCGAATACATAGAAACCGCAATTTTGGCGCAGCGGTTAGGGCAAACTTCTGTAATTGTGCTGGAGCAAATTGAGGAAGTAGAACTTGCCATCGCAGCCAGCAAAGCATTAGGAATTAAACCAATTTTGGGAGTGCGAGCCAAGCTTACTACCAAAGGCGTTGGCCGTTGGGGAGGTTCCACGGGCGATCGGGCAAAATTTGGTTTAACAATTCCTGAAATTATCCGCGCCGTCGGCGAACTAGAAAAAGCTGGAATGCTCGACTGTTTGCAGTTACTACACTTCCACATTGGCTCTCAAATTTCCTCAATTAGCGTCATCAAAGACGCCATCCGAGAAGCCAGCCACATCTATGTAGAATTAGCTAAATTGGGAGCTAATATGAACTACTTGGACGTAGGCGGCGGCCTCGGCGTTGACTACGACGGCTCTAAAACCAACTTCCACGCTTCCAAAAACTACAATATGCAAAACTACGCAAACGACGTAGTAGCCGGGATTAAAGATGCCTGCGACGAGCGGAAGCTGCCGGTGCCAATTATCATTAGTGAAAGCGGGCGGGCGATCGCATCTCACCAATCAGTCTTAGTTTTTGACGTACTTGGTACTAGCGATGTCCCCAGAGAAGTACCAGAACCAGTAGACGAAACAGCACACCAAATTCCGCGAAACCTCTACGAAATTTACCAATCAATCACTCCCGAAAATTACCAAGAAGTCTATCACGATGCTATCCAATTCAAGGAAGAAGCAGTCAGTTTATTTAACTTAGGCTATTTGGGAATTGCGGAACGGGCAAAAACCGAACAGTTGTACTGGGCTTGCTGCGATAAAATACAGGCGATCGCGCGGCAAAAAGACTACGTATCGGACGATTTGGAAGACCTAGAAAAGGTGATGGCATCCATTTATTACATCAACTTATCTGTTTTCCAGTCAGTACCCGACAGTTGGGCAATTAACCAATTGTTCCCAATTATGCCAATTAACCGACTCGACGAAGAACCGACTGAGCGCGGTATTTTAGCCGATCTTACCTGCGACAGCGACGGCAAAATAGACCAATTTATCGATTTGCGAGATGTCAAATCGGTTTTGGAGCTGCATACTCTCAAACCCGGAGAACCTTACTATTTGGCGCTATTTTTGGGAGGTGCTTATCAAGAAATTATGGGCAACCTTCACAACTTATTCGGCGATGCAAATACAGTTCACATTCAGCTAACCCCTACTGGCTATCATATCGAACACGTTGTCAAAGGTGACACCATGAAAGAAGTTCTCAGCTACGTACAATACGATGCAGAAAGCTTGGTTGAAAGCATCCGCCGTCAGACTGAATCAGCTTTGCAGCAAAAGAAAATCACTCTTTCTGAAGCCCAACTTTTGATGCAAAATTACGAGCAGAGTCTGGGCCAATATACTTATCTTCAGTCCTAATTAGTCATATCCTGTCCGATCGATTAACCGCACGCGCACGCAGGTTCGTAGTGCGGACTTTAGTCGGCATTTTACGGACTAAAGTCCGCACTACAAACCATTTTTAGATCAAATCCGGTAGCATCGGAATTATATGTGCGAGCGTCCCCGAAGAGCGATCGACTTCGCGAGTTATTACAGCACGATCAATGATTAAAATATATAATTCAAATGCTATCGGAAGTATATATAACCGCACGCAGGTTCGTAGTGCGGACTTTAGTCGGCATTTTACGGACTAAAGTCCGCACTACAAACCATTTTTAGATCAAATCCGGTAGCATCGGAATTATATGTGCGAGCGTCCCCGAAGAGCGATCGACTTCGCGAGTTATTACAGCACGATCAATGATTAAAATATATAATTCAGATGCTATCGGAAGTATATATAACCGCACGCAGGTTCGTAGTGCGGACTTTAGTCGGCATTTTACGGACTAAAGTCCGCACTACAAACCATTTTTACTCGTTACCAGCACCTTACCTTTAGAAATTACCCACTACCAATTATTAAGAATGACCGAGAATTTCTGCGATCGCCCGTCGCTCTTCTCCCTGTACAGTTGGTAAAACTTGTCGAGCATCAGTAATCAGCCAATCGAGAGCCGCCGCTTGCAAATCGATCGATGCCCCGGTTTTATCAACGCAGTAGCGCCCGAACACCAGTTTGTCAACCAACCGCACCTCTGGCCCCAAACGGGAATACTCAAAAATCACGCTGTTTTCCACAGTCGCGCCGCTGCAAACCCAACAATTCGGGCCGATCATTGTCGGGCCGATAATTTTTGCTCCATCCTCAATGATGGTCATTCCACCAATGTAAACAGGCCCAGTAATATCAACTTTGTCCCAGTTGACAGCTACATTCAAACCAGCGTAAATGCCGGGACGAACTTCAATTCCCGGAATCGAAACATTTTTAATTTCTCCCAAAAGCACGCTCTGAATTGCCCGCCAATAGTCAGGAACTTTGCCGATATCCACCCACTCAAAGTCCATGCTAATCCCGTAAAAAGGCGCATTTGCTGCTACTAGCGCCGGGAATAACTGCGAACCGATATCGTATTCCGTATCAGAAGGAATATAATCGAATATTTCAGGTTCAAAAATATAAATACCAGTGTTGATGTCGGTACTCAGAGCTTCATCTACAGAAGGTTTTTCTTGGAAAGCTTGAATTTTGCCAGAATCGTCTGTTACCACTACTCCGTAACTGGGAACCTCCTCGCGGGAAACAGATTTCATCACAATAGTAGCGATCGCCCCTTTTTCCCGATGCCACTTCACAGCAGCAGTCAAGTCCAAGTCAATCAAAGCGTCGCCGCACAGCACCACAAAAGTATCATCAAAAAACGGCGAAAAGTCCTGAATCCGTTTCATACCACCAGCCGAACCGACGGCTTCTCCAATCATTTCTCCGTCCTCAATTCGCCCTTCAAAAGAATAGGCAATTTGTACCCCAAACTTTTGACCGTCGCGGAAATAGTTCTCAATCACGTCGGCCAAATGGGAAACATTGACCATAATCTGGTCAAATCCATGCTGACGGAGCAATTCAACCAAAAATTCCATCACAGGCTTTTGCAGGATGGGAATCATCGGTTTGGGTATTGTATGAGTAATGGGACGGATGCGAGTGCCTTTACCAGCCGCCAGAATCATCGCTTTCATTCTTAACTTCCTCAACCCTCTGTTAATTGATATCAACTCAACAATTAGATGCTAGCGGTTGCGACCTTGATCGATCGCAGCAAAATCCTGACCTGTTTATAGGCGACATCGTACCAGGCTATCAATCATTTAGCCCAATTTGCCTGGATTTAAGCAACCAGGAATCAGAAATCATAAATCATCTCAAGTCTGGGTGAATGCACCTACAATTACCCTAGGGGCGGGTTAGCCCGGATATCTGTCAAGAGTTCGAGAGACTGGTAAACCCGCCCCGGAACCGAATCTGATGCCCCTCCAAGTTCAAAGCGCCCGGATTTTGAGGTCTTGATAGAACTCCTCTTGAAGCAACTCTACTTTAGACTGAGCCGATAGCAGCAATAACGCCCAAAAAACACCCACCCGGTCATGATTTGGCAAGTGAACTTCCCCAGTCGATACCGGGATTTCTGGGTCAACAGAGGAGTCTAAATGCTTATGATGCCAAAGTTCCAGCAGTTGTTCCAAGTCGAGCCAACCCTCGTCAATTTCCGAGCCCCGTTCTGCCAGAAGTCGATCGAGTTCACTAGCAGTTTCCACCAAATTCTCTTGGTGAGCTAGCTCAAAGATAGCCTGAGCCGCTTGCGATCGCATTTTTGAGTTCGGGCGTCGCCGGGGAGCAACTGTCTGCTCCATTGCTGCTTTCATGAGCTGCAACTGCTCGATCAGCTCTGGGAGAGTCACCGGGCGTTTTTGGGGCAGTTGAGCTACACCGCGACGGCGCAGTTGTCGCTCCAAATGCTGCGGCAAATGTCGCCCTCCTGAGTGTTCTCCGTCTTCGAGGGCGGCTTCGTCCAATTCGGGATTCACGGGGGGTTCACAGAGGACAATACTTTCTGCTTTGAGCAAAACCAGCATGGAAGCGTACAGAAACGCTTGGCCGGAGTGGGACAAATCGGAGAAATCCGAACTCTGATCGGCATCGCAGGCGTTAGTCAGCTTGCTCAAACATCGATCGAACACTTCAACAACTTTAACGTCCCAAGGATTGATTTCTCCCCGTTCTGCTAAGTCAATTAAAATTGCGATCCCCTCAGAAATCGTTTCTAAACCATCTTGATCTCTGGAAACAGCCATTCGATTTTAGATTTTAGATTTTAGATTTTAGATTTTAGATTTTAGATTTTAGATTTTAGATTTTATAGCAACTGCCAAAGTAATTCGGACGTTTGTAACTGCTAAAACCATTTATTTTATTGCATTTTCCCTCTTTGTACCCGCTCGCGGAGCGTCGCCCGCGAGCGTAGTCGAAGGGTCGAAGGGTTCAAAGGTTTAGTCAATTTATGTAAGTTGGGTTGCCCTTCGACTACGCTCAGGAACCGGAACGAAACCCAACCTACTTCATCTCTTTGATAAACACTGTAACTCGGCAACGGCTTTAGGTTTGCGGAATTTTCTGAGTTTTTTTCCCAATCCCCATTGCTGGCAAAAGTTGATATTTCAAAGCACTGCCCGCCGCCACAAATAAGGCAATAATTAGCGCACCAATTCCTACCGGACTAGGAATCCAGAATACAGCCTCCAAATAATTAATTTCCCCGGGTTTCAGCTTCCAAACTAACTGCTTTCCCTCTGCATAGCTTGCGGGAACCAGCGCACCAGCCACAGTTTTAATACTTTCGGCACCCCAAGGCGTGTTCAAGCTAAAGTCTAGCTCCAAAAGTCCTCCGGGACTCAGCAGCGGACTGCCGTTTGAGGAAAGCAGAGAAAGAGAGCGCAAATCCAATTCCAAGCTCAACCGATTACGCAGCAGCAATAACAAGTTATTTTGCTTGACACTCAGGTGAGATTCAAACTTCGGCAAATCGGTTTCTAGGCGACTTGCGACGCGAGATTTGTTGGTTTGTGCGATCGGATTATAAAATTGGTTAAACTTGTCTTCTAACTCGGCGCCATTATTGAAAGGAATGCTGACTAAAACTTCTCTATCGGAGAGCCGTTTAGTTTTTCCGTCCAGCAACTTCACCCGCTGTTCTACACTTTTGAGCCAATCTCCAACAGTCTCGCTGCTGAAGCTCGTCAACTTTTCCCCTAGTTTAATGTGCTGGACAATTTCGCCACGAGTTTGGCTGTCAAAGTTGACTCCGACATCATACTGAACGCATCCAGTCAAAGTTAAAAGGCAAAGAACAAAAGGTAAAAGAAAGAAAAACTGCTTTTTCTTCTTCCCAGTTCCATCCTTGATATTTTGCTCTTTCATTGTACCTTTTCCCTGTTTTTTCCTATTTGCATGAATTAGCAAAGCCAGGTTTGTAGTGAGGACTTCAGTCCTTCTTGACTCAACTAGGATAAGAGGACTAAAGTCCTCACTACAAACCAAGACGTGAGTGTTAACATTTTGATAGCAGCAGTGTCGGAGTCACCTGGAATTAACAGCACTGGACTTATTGCCTCGAAGCTACACCCAACTGTTGAAATAGGATACTGGGCAAATATGCCCCACCACCTACCCATTCGCATTCGCTACTCAAATCTACCAAATTTTTAAAGGCTTCAAAAATACTGCCTGCGACCATTGTATTCTTGACGCGGCCAACAATTTTGCCTTTTTCTACTTTATAGCCCAAAGCCAAATTGACCGAAAATTCGCCCGCTAATTGATTGGATTGACCTGCACCTAAAACCTGCTCTACTATTAAGCCTTCGTCCATGCTAGCAATCAATTCTTGAATAGAAGTGCTTCCTGGGGAAATGCAAAAGTTAGTCAAATTAGGGCCAGGGCGAGACAATCCGCCGCGAAAACCGTTGCCTGTAGATTCTACTCCTCCACGAGCGGCCCACCTGCGATCCCAATAAAATCCGGTGACAGTTCCTTTGTCAATTAAGGTTTTGCGAGTTGTGGGAGTTCCTTCGTCGTCAAAGGGACAGGCGGAAGGGCCCAAAGTTGGGTCTTCAAAAAAGGTGAAGCGTTCGTCAAATAAGGTTTCGCCGATTTTGTCGGCTAGGGGAGATGATTTTTGAACGACGGCTTGGCCTGACAGGATGGTATCAAATAGACCGCCGAGGGTGCTGGCGGCGGCATTGGGGGTGAATAATACTGGGTAGGAACCGCTGCTGATGCTGGCTGAATTTTCGGCGCTGCGGTATTTTTCGAGGAGTTTTTGGAGGATGCTGTCGGTGTCGATCGCCCGATCGCGCGCAACATCGTAACTGTATGCTTGCATAAAGTCTTCTCCTTTGACCAAATTTCCGGCGATCGTCCCGCTGACTATTTGGCTGCTTCTTTCGGCATACACATCTCGCGTCGTGGCAATTTTGACGCGGCCGCTGCGGACGTGGAAGCCTACATCTACCATAATATCGGGATTGTAGGCGTGAACTTGCTCGATGAGGTTTTTGCCGTTTTCGACTAATTCGGCAGTTGTGGGCGGAGTGTAGGTGGTTTCCGGGCCTTTTAGATGGAAGTTGGAGGCAAGTTCAAATTCTGCGGGGTCGCCGATTTCGGCTGTTTGAATCGCTGCATCTACTAAGTCGTCTATCCGGGTTAAGTCTGTGGAACTAGCAAAGCCGATTTTGCCTTGGTAAATCAGCCGGAGTGCTACGCCTTGCAGTGCTTTGGTTTGCAGGGATTTGAGGCGATTGTTTTCAAATTCGATCGGCGTGTCTTGACTCGACAGGTAGTATACTTCAGCGGCCGAGGCTCGCTGACTTGCCAATTTCAAAATCTGTTCTATGGTGGAATCGCTCACAATAATCGCCTTTGAGGTTGGTCTTTGTTTTATTTTAGCGATTTTGGGTGTGGCCAGAAACCGGGTTTTTTCCAAAAACATCGATACACCGCCGAAAAACTGCGAAAAACCCGCTTGCTTTGATTTTGGGTGTGGCCAGAACTCGCAAAGAAAATCTGAGAGAGGTTCCGCCTGAAAAACCCTCCCAAAGACACTTTTAAATTATCCCTAACAGAGGTTAATATAAGGCGGTTAAATTCATTCAAGCATCTGAGCATGACATCTTCTACTATTGACAATCTCACTCAACAGCACTGGCATAAGCAATCTGCGGCCGATGCTGCGAAATATCTGAGGACAGATTTAGAAGCGGGATTGTCAGAAGCAGAGGTGTCTGAACGTCAGAAACTTTATGGTTTCAATGAAATCAAAGGGAAAGCAGGGAAAAGCCCGATCATCCGTTTCCTGATGGAATTCAACCAACCCTTGATTTATATTTTGTTAGTTGCTGGCATCGTCACCCTGCTGCTAAAGGACTGGGTGGATGCGGGGGTGATTCTGGGCGTGATGTTGATTAACGCCGTGATTGGCTTTATCCAAGAATCGAAAGCCGAAAATGCGATCGCCGCCCTAGCCAAATCTGTCACCACCGAAGCCACCATGATTCGAGATGGGCAAAAGGTTCGGCTCAACTCCCGCGAACTGGTTCCTGGCGATCTGGTATTACTGACATCCGGTGACAAAGTGCCTGCTGACGTGCGGTTAGTTAATGTGCGTGACTTGCAGGTGAGTGAATCGGCATTGACAGGGGAATCCGTTCCCGTCCAAAAAGCCACCGAACCCCTAGCCGCTGAAACGGTTTTAGCCGATCGCACCAACATGGCCTATGCCGGAAGCTTGGTGACATTTGGGCAGGCAAAAGGAATTGTGGTAGCGATCGCCAACCAGACGGAAACTGGGCGAATTTCCCAACTGATGGATGAAAGCACTGCGCTGGAAACACCACTTACTCGTAAGATTGAGCAATTTAGTAAGAGTCTGCTGTACGTCATTCTAGGGTTGTCAGCATTCATGTTTGCTGTGGTGATGGGCAAAGGAGGAACCTGGACAGACGGGTTTAAGACCGCAGTTGCCCTAGCCGTGAGTGCCATTCCCGAAGGACTTCCAGCCGTGGTGACAGTGACGCTAGCGCTGGGGGTGGAGCGGATGGCCAAGCAACACGCGATTATCCGCAAACTGCCCGCCGTCGAAACCCTCGGTAGTACGACGGTAATCTGTTCGGATAAAACAGGCACTCTCACCGAAAATCAGATGACTGTCCAAGCTATCTATGCTGGGGGGAGTTCCTACACTGTTAGTGGGGTGGGCTACCTAGAGTCAGGCTCGATTTTACAAAACGATCGCCCCGTAGAGGTAAGTCAATTCCCCATATTGCAGGAATGCTTGCAGTGTGGCTTATTGTGCAACGACTCTCACCTCCAAGAACAAGATGGGCAGTTATCTGTAGCAGGCGATCCCACCGAAGGGGCACTGATTGTCTCGGCGCAAAAGGCAGGGTTGACACTGCAAGAATTAGAGCAGGAACAACCGCGACTAGATACAATTCCTTTTGAGTCGCAGTTTCAATATATGGCAACCTTGCATCAGCAAAGAGAACTAGCCGATCGCCACAGGATTTATGTTAAAGGTTCGGCAGAGTCTATTCTCAAGCAATCCCATCACCAAATTGATGCAGATGGTCAAAACATCGACTTAAATCGAGAGGAAATTGAGCAAGTTGTTGATCGGATGGCATCCCAAGGTTTACGGGTACTGGCATTTGCTAAGAAAGAAATCTCTGCCCAAAAGCAGGGGATCGATCGCGAAGATATTGACGACGATCTAGTCTTTCTCGGACTCCAAGGCATGATAGACCCACCCAGAGCCGAAGCGATCGCCGCCGTGCGAGTCTGTCAGTCGGTGGGAATTCAAGTCAAGATGATCACGGGCGATCATGCCCTAACTGCCGCCGCGATCGCCCGTAAAATGGGACTGAGCCAAGAAGAAGATGCCCTAGTGTTCACTGGGAAGCAACTGGCAGAAATGGACGATCAAGAACTGGCGAATGCCGTTGAAGCTAGTAATGTGTTTGCGCGGGTTGCTCCTGAACAGAAACTGCGACTGGTGGAAGCTTTGCAGTCCAAGGGCGAAATTGTTGCCATGACCGGAGATGGGGTCAATGATGCCCCAGCACTGAAGCAGGCAGATATTGGCATAGCAATGGGTATTACAGGTACGGAAGTTGCCAAAGAAGCAGCAGATATGGTATTGACCGATGATAACTTTGCCTCCATTGAAGCCGCCGTAGAACAAGGACGCACCGTTTATGGCAACCTATTGAAAACCATTGGGTTTATCCTACCCGTCAACGGTGGAGAGGCGATGACCATAGTGGTGGGAATCTTGGCTGGTACCACCTTGCCAATTTTGCCCGTGCAGATTCTCTGGGTGAATATGGTGAGTTCTGTCGCCCTTAGTGCCACTCTAGCGTTTGAGCCAAAATCGGCTGACACCATGCAGCGAGCGCCCCGCCGTCCCAATGAACCCCTATTAACGAAAAAATTGCTGTGGCGCATCCTGATTATTTCAATCTTCAATCTCATTGCTGTACTTGGAATTTTTGAATGGGCTTCGCAAGCCACAGGTAATATCAATTTGGCTCGTACAATGGCAGTCCATACCCTCGTTTCCGCAGAAACCTTTTACTTATTGAGTATTAGCCAATGTATTCCATCTCTGTTTGCGTATTTAAAAGATCGCACTCAAGAAATTGCTTATATTCCTGCGCTCGGTGTGGTTTCCGTCTTTATATTTCAAGTTTTCTTTAGCCAGTTGACTTTCATAAACCCGCTATTTGCTACCCAACCCCTCAGTTTTATCCAAGCTCTCATTTGTATCGGTGCAGGGATTCCAGTCATTGTGCCTGCTCTGTTTTTAAAGCGGTTTGCTCCTCTTGCATAATGTGATAGCGATCGCGTAGCACTCTCCTTACCTTAGTAGGAGCCGCAATGATGTTAGATATATCGAGTGCTAGTGGCTAACATTCCTCCCGCCGACCCAAAAGCCAATAGGTCATCATTTCTCCTCTTCCCTTGACCTGGATCGTCCCCCTTGGTTCTAGTAAGTATTTATTCTGTAATTTGAGATAAGTCGCATCGGAGACTTGAATGTATCCCGGTTTACCGTGGGATTCCATCCTTGAGGCGATATTCACCGCATCACCCCAGAGGTCATAGATAAATTTCTTAATCCCAATGACTCCGGCAATTACAGGACCCGTATTAATCCCGATCCGAATTTGTAGAGATTCCCCAAAAATATACTCCACCTCTTGCATATAGGCGCGCATATCCAACGCCATGTTGGCGATCGCTTCGCAATGATCCGGTCGAGAAACGGGTAAACCACCCACTACCATGTAGGCATCCCCAATGGTTTTAATTTTCTCTAAGCCATACTTTTCAGTGAGTTGATCGAAGGCCGAGAAAATTTGGTTCAAACCTGCTACCAATTGCATCGGCTCTATCCGTGTTGAAATAATAGTAAAACCTACGATATCCGCAAACAAAATCGTGGCTTCTTCAAAATGTTCAGCAGGGGATTCATTAGTCCGCATGAGGCGATCGGCAATTTCTGCAGGTAAGATATTTAAAAGTAATTGTTCTGACCTTTCTTTTTCTTGGCGCAGTTCTCCAGTTCTTTGCTCAACTCTAACTTCCAACTCTTCATTTGCCAAATGGATGGCATCTAGAGAATCCTTTAGTTGTCTGGTCATGCCATTAAAAACGTTGGCTAATTTGCCAAGTTCAACGATGGAACTAACCTCCACTTGTTGGTTGAGATTGCCCTTTGCGATCGCTTCCGAAGCCGTGGTGATCCGCTCCACAGGATGGATAATCCAGCGAGCGGTCAGGATACCCAACAAAATTGCCAAAATCAAAGTTGCTAAACAGAGCAGGATTGTAGTCTGAGTATTGGCATTAATCCGATCCATAAAGTCTGCTTCTGGAATAGTCACTACCACCAGCCAGTCAATACCTTTACTATCTCGAAAAGGATCGACTTGGACGAAATAATTTTTACCATTGACGGCAAATTTCAATTGATGAGATGTTTGGATATTTTGAAAATTCTGAAACTGCTCTAGCAAAGCTTTACTTGCTTTTTGGGTAATGGCATTGCTACTAAGCTGTTCCACATTTAAACTGCATTATTTGTGGTCTATACCCCATACTGTAAGGGGTTCAGGCAAGAAATTTAAATGACTAACAGCTTATTGACAACATTGAGTCGTTCAATTCGTTGTTCTGGCAGTTGGACAACCTTGTCTGGGTAATATTGAAAGGGCTTTTCCCCTGTAGAGGTGGCAATCATTTCTCCAGAACGTTCCAGAATAAAACTTTGCCCAGTTTTACCGATTTTGAGTTGGCTTAAAAAATCCCCAAACATTACCAGATTTAAGCTGGTCATCCACACACCTTGGATATCTCCAGTCTGGGTATATATGGGTTTGCTCGCCGCAATGTATAGGTATTTACCTGTAATGTGAGGATACAGTTTTGCCCAAACAGCTTGCTTTTGCTGGACTGGAATTTTATAGTAGGGGCGGTTGCGGGGGTCAAAGTTAGGGTTCCCGGCGTTGATAATTTCTCGGCGTTCCCCTGAAGGACTGGTGGTATAGGTCGTCAAAGTGTGGTTATTTTCTACCTCCGAAGTACGGATGACGATCTCGCCATCATCCTGCCGCTCACCAGCAAAAAACTCCTGATTGGGGGTAACAAAAGCTGCGGCAGCAATCAGGGGAAAGGCAGGGAGTTGTCCCCATAGAAACTTCTCTACGTCTCTCCCATTATTAAGATTGATGCGGTTTTGGAGCAGGGCTGCATCATAGGTTTCAAAGGATTGAAAGGGAATAGCAACCAGATAAGTTAGATTTTGCTTGATGCGATCGCTAGTATCATTCCGCAACTGAGTAGCTACATCATTTACTGCTTTTTGACCGTTTCTATAGGAAAGATAACCAACAACAGCCACTGCTCCAACTGTTTGGACAACAAATGGAACAATTAGCAGTATTTGTAGGGGAATTTTTTTGAAAAGTCCAGGTGATAATGGCATCCTTAAGAAGCTTTGGCAAGTAATGTTGCCATTACGGGACAAAAAATAACCCTGAGCGATAGATCGAACTGTTGCTGCCTATTTTGTCATAGACGATCGGAAATGCTGAATTTTGATACAATTTTTTACACTCAGCAAGAGCAACCCTTTGCTAAGGGTTGGAAATTAATATTTTTTCACCGTATAAGTAGATAGGCAGTGTAAAAAGCAACTATGTAAACGATCGTCAAGTATTGAAATGCGCTAAGCGCGGCTGGGTTAGGATTGTTTGCATTAAGTAGAAATTAGCCTAACTTAGCCATACTAAAGAGCAAAAAATTATAATTGTTGCAATTAATGCCACCCAAATAAACTGATTATCTTTCGTGTTAACCTGGCTCAAATCAACAGGTTCCGGTGCAACTAATTTGGGTTTGGCGTACTTGATATCAGCCTTGGGATTGGCTTGAAAACTGATTGATTGATTTTCATCCAAAGCTGCTAAATCTGGGATTTTCACCATCCATTCGGGAGGGATGGTGAGTTTGGGGGCTTCGAGTATGAATAGCAAGCGCTTGGCTTGCTGGCGGGTTTCTTGGCGGGGATGGCGGGTGAGTTTGCGGCAAAGCTCGATCGCCCTTTCTGTATCGCCAGAGGCTTCGTAGGCCGTCACCAGCCACATCTGCACGTCGGCGCCCAACCGGGAATTGCGATCGACCAAACCGGTAGCTGTTTCCAAACTCTGCACAGCTTGAGCATACAGCCCGCTCTCAAAAGCTACTCGGCCAGCTTGATACTCAGTCTGCACAATTTCTAACTTTTCTGAACTCACCAGCCGCCACCCACTTGACAAATATTACTTCCCAAATTCCCCAAACACTAGAATTCGCTGTTGTGTTGCGACATACCAGACTCATTATCGCGTTTGGAACCCAGCAGGTCTAACTGGTCTACTCTAATTACAGGCATTGAGCGATTAGCTCCTGTACTACGGTCTTGCCAGCGATCGAACTTCAAAGATCCTGTTACCCCAATTTGAGCGCCTTTGCGAACGTAATCAGCAGCGATCTGTGCTGTTTTGCCCCAGATTTCCAGAGTAAACCAGTCTGGTTCGTCGTTATTTCGCGATCGCCTTCTCACTGCCAGCGTCAACTTGCACTTAACTGTACCCGACTCAAAATATTTTACGTCCGGGTCGCCGCCGACGCGGCCTACTAAAGTCACAACATTAAGACTCATAAACTTTTTCGGGAATGTGCTCGATTGGTGGTGTAGTTAAACTCTCCTAGACCCGCGATCGTCTCCAAACTTAACTTGGAACAGCGCGAATCAGGGCTTCATCCTGATTTTACACCCACTTACCAGAACATATTGATTGTGGATGATTGGCGAGTCTTCACTCAACTCGCGATCGACAATGTTACATTTCTGACTAGACTCAGGATGAAAAACGTAATAGAATCCACCTCGGTTACACTTTTGTAACAACATTATTGCACACATTCGTATTTTAGTTTGGGGGGGGTACAAATCAGTGGGTCTTCTCAATCGATTTTCCTTATCTAGAGATATGGGTATCGACCTCGGTACTGCTAACACTCTCGTTTATGTATCTGGCAAAGGCATTGTTCTCCAAGAACCTTCTGTAGTGGCGATCGACCAAGACTTAAAAATACCGCTGGCTGTTGGAGAAGATGCTAAAAAAATGCTCGGGCGCACGCCTGGGAACGTCATAGCACTGCGCCCGCTTCGCGACGGGGTAATCGCAGACTTCGACACAGCCGAATTGATGCTCAAGACTTTTATCCGCAGAGTTCACGAAGGCCGAACCTTAGTTTCGCCGCGGATCATTATTGGCATCCCCAGCGGTGTCACTGGAGTGGAGAGGCGTGCTGTCATTGAAGCCGCTACTCAGGCCGGTGCTAGGGAAGTGCGGTTAATTGATGAACCGATCGCTGCGGCGATCGGGGCTGGATTGCCTGTTGCTGAGGCGACTGGCAATATGATTATAGATATCGGCGGGGGTACGACGGAAGTTGCGGTTTTGAGTTTGCAAGGTACGGTGATCAGCGAGTCTGTGCGGGTGGCCGGCGACGAACTCAATGAGGCGATCGTCCTATACATGAAAAAAGTTCACAATTTGGTCATCGGCGAACGCACTGCTGAAGAAATTAAAATTCAGGTGGGTTCAGCATATCCAACTCTAGAGGATGACGACGCGATCATGGAAGTGCGGGGCTTGCACTTACTCTCCGGTCTGCCACGAACTGTTACGATCAAAGGCCCAGAAATTCGCGAAAGTATGTCGGAACCGCTTTCAGTAATTGTGGAAGCTGTCAAGCGTACTTTGGAACGCACACCCCCGGAATTAGCAGCAGATATTATTGACAGGGGAATTATGCTCGCCGGCGGCGGGGCGCTGATGAAAGGTTTAGATACTCTGATCAGTCACGAAACCGGAATTGTCACTCATGTAGCAGCCGATCCACTGTGTTGCGTGGTTTTGGGAACTGGTAGAGTATTGGAAAACAAACAGTTGGAACGGGTTTTCAGCGGGCAGTCGTCGCGCAATATGTAGTTAACAAACTTAGGATTTTGGATTTAGAAATAGGTCTGCCATCTAAAATCTAAAATCCTGAAATAACAATTTTAGATAACTGGAATTATGCTAAAGAATACACTCCGCAGGTGGTGGGATCTGCGTCTGCCAATTGCTCTTTTAGGTTTAGCTGTAACTGCTGCTTGGGGAGTTCGACAAACACAAGGTGCTCCACTGTTTGAAGTTTACAATTGGGTGACTCGTCCATTTCAAACTAACGGCTCTGGGCAAGAACAGCTAATCTCGGCTCGCACTCAAGAATTGCAAGCACAGTTATTAGAATCAGAAACTCAAAATCAAAAGTTAAAAGAGCTTTTAGGTTATGTTTCGGCGAAGAAACCTAAAGGGATTGTCGCTCCGATTGTTGGCCGCAGTGCCGACCATTGGTGGCAGCAAGTAACTTTGGGGCGCGGTAGTAATGATGGCATCAAAGCAGATTTTACTGTGATGGGTCCAGGCGGTTTGGTAGGTCGAGTTGTCAGTGTTACTCCTAATACTAGCTTGGTGCTGTTGGCCAGCGATCCGACGAGTAAATTGGGTGTGGGAATTACTCGCAGTCGCAACATGGGTTTTATGCGCGGTAAAGGCGGAAATCAGGCTGTGATGGAGTTTTTTGATAATGTTCCTAATGTCAAGCCTGGGGATGTAGTCTCAACTTCTACTTTTAGTCAGTTGTTCCCTGCTGGTTTGCCGGTGGGAAAAGTGGTTTCGGTGGATATGAATAAAACTCCGGCTCCGGAAGCTCTTATTGAGTTCTCTGCACCGATGAGTTCTCTGGAGTGGGCGGTGGTTTATCCTCACTCTAAGGAATCTGAACAAAAGGCTTCCCAGGGTCAATCTTCTGCACCGGAAGGAGAGGCAAAGCAGCCATGAAGTCTTTACCTCGGATGTCTTCGCGATCGCGCCAATTTCTCAACTTCGCCGTTACATTTGTTTCTGTGATGCTGTGCGTACTGATATTACCCACTCGGTTCCCGGGAATGGAATTGCTGGGAATTAGCCCTAACTGGCTGTTAATTTGGGTGGTAGCTTGGAGCATTAAGCGGAAACGTACAGTTTGGGGAGCCGCTAGCATGGGCCTGGTTTTGGGGTTTCTTCAAGATGCGATGACTGCTCCTCATCCTACCCACGCTGTGAGTCTAGTTACTGTAGGAGTTTTAACGGTTGTTTTGCTCAAAAGCTGGTCGATTCCGGCGGATATTGTTGAGAGAGATCCGATTCCGATCGCCTTAATTGTGTTTGGGATGGCGGTGGTAGCGGAAACAGTGATGGGGCTGCAATTTTTGGCTATGGGCGATCGGGCTTTACTAGAAATTTGGAGCGATCACCAGCGTGTGGCTTTGTGTTCTGCTATTCTCAGTAGTCTTTGGGCTCCGGTGATTTATTTTCCCCTGAATCGCTTGTGGGAAATGACCAGGAAATTAGAAAAATCTTAGTCATTAGCTATTAGTCATTAGTCATTGGTCATTGGTCATTGGTCATTGGTCATTGGTCATTGGTGATTAGTCATTGGTCAACAGTTAACAGTTAACAGTTAACAGTCAACAGTCAACTGTAGTCATTACAATATTACTTGTTGCCCCAAACCTAGTAAGTGATGAACGGCAATAATTAAGTCGCTGAGAATGAAATTAGGCTGATGCTTTTGCAGTTGATGGCGACTGCGAATGCCGCAGGTAACGGCAATTGTGGGTATCCCTAATGCTTGTCCGGCGAGGATATCTGCTTCGGTATCTCCGATCATCCAAGCCGAACCCAGAGATGACTCAAATTCTTCTGCAACTTCAGCCAACAATTCCGTTTTTAAGGCTGTGTAGTTGTGATACGCAGCATCCGGCATCTGAGTGCCGCGAATGCTGGTAAACAGTCTGGCTAAACCGTAATTTTGCAACAGTTGAACGGCTTGATTTCTAGGCCGTAGGGTGACTAAAATCAGCCGCACACCGCGAGAATGCAGAAGTCCGATCGCCCACTGCACTCCCGGCTGGATGCGATCTAAGTGCAACAAGTCTGGCTGATTGACAATCCGACTCACGCATCCGAGAAAAACGTGAATTTCTTCTCCCGACAAGCCGGAACTTTTGGCTATTTCAGTATCGGGCACTCGGTTTTGTTTCATTTGCCAAAACTGCTGTTTGCTGAGTATTTGGAGGTTGAGGTTGATTCCCCTGGTACGAAAAGCTGCTTGAGTGTCGGCTAATCCCTGTTGATATGTGGCGTAGTAGCGATCGGACACATCGACGATCGGCCCGTCTAAATCGCAAAATACGGTCATCCGGGGGGACGAGTCAGCCTCTGATGGTAGCTGGTACTGAAGGTTTTCGGAATCCGGGGCGACAGCAGTTAACATAAAACGTTAGTAAATTAAGGATAATGATACATTTCTTGATTTTAGCAAAGAATGTATAAGTTAGAATAGAAAAGTTAAACTAAAATTATTAATAAAACCTATTAAAACTCGGGCATGGGCGATCGAGCCTGGTGCATGGACATCAATCTGTGTGGTGAGTGCTGAGTAATGACTTCTTAATTCTTTTTGTGTTTGTGGATGATAGCTGGAGACATTAAACTTTAGACTTAAGTTTTTAGCCATTTATCCTTATATGCTCAAACACAGCGATTTTCCCAGGAATGTAGAGACCAATCGGGTTCAGGTGCTTTCAGAAGCACTGCCTTACATTCAACAGTTTGCCGGCCGCACGATTGTCGTCAAATACGGCGGTGCGGCGATGAAAGATAGCACTCTCAAGGAAAAGGTAATCCGGGACATTGTGCTGCTATCCTGCGTCGGGATGCGCCCGGTTGTGGTTCACGGTGGCGGCCCGGAAATTAATATTTGGCTGGAAAAATTGGGAATCGAGCCGCAATTTAAGGATGGTTTGAGGGTGACTGATGCCGCGACGATGGAAGTCGTGGAGATGGTTTTGGTGGGGAAGGTAAATAAGGAAATTGTTTCGTTAATTAACCAAGCTGGCGGGAAGGCAGTAGGGTTGTGTGGCATAGATGGTAATCTGATTCAAGCTCGTCCAGATGGTCGGGAGGGAATTGGGTTTGTTGGCGAAGTTAGTGGCGTCAAAGTCCAGATTTTGGAGTCTTTGGTGAATAGCGGATATATTCCGGTGGTGTCGAGTGTGGCGGCGGATGAAACTGGTCAATCTTACAATATTAATGCTGACACGGTGGCTGGAGAGATTGCGGCTGCTTTGGGTGCAGAAAAGTTGATTTTGATGACTGATACTGCTGGAATTTTGGAGGATTATCACCAGCCAGACAGTTTGATTGTGAAGTTAGATATTCAAGAAGCTCGACAGTTAATTGAGTCTGGGATTGTTTCTGGGGGGATGATTCCAAAGGTTAATTGTTGTGTGCGGAGTTTAGCTCAGGGTGTGAAGGCTGCTCATATTATTGATGGTCGCCTGGAACACGCTTTGCTGCAAGAGATATTCAGCGATTCGGGTATTGGGTCGATGATTGTTGCTTCGGGATATGGTGGGACGAAGTAAAATGTATTGAGGGGCGATCGCCCTTTTGGACAATAAGGGCGATCGCATGATATTAAGACTCCGCTAAAAATCCCCTCAACTTCAGAAACTCCAAAAATAGAAGACTTGCATCAAAAAGATTAGATGTGCGATCGCCCCTCAACAGCAAATCTTACAGAAAAGCTTTGCGATCTAATCATACCCTCAACCAAAGAGCATAAATGCTATAATCTTAATCGAGAGCGAGCGCTTCAAATTGGAGGTTTAAAAAATGAGATTTATCAATCCCAAAACAGATTTTGCCTTTAAAAAAATATTCGGCGACGAACAAAACAAAGACATCCTCATCAGTTTTCTCAACGCCATCCTGTACCAAGGAAATTCTGCGATCGAATCCTTAGAAATCCTCAATCCGTATCAACCCCCCAAAATTAGAGGAGTTAAAGACACTTACTTAGATATTCGAGCCAAGCTGAATAACGAGCAAACAGTCATTATCGAAATGCAGGTATTGAATGTAGAAGGCTTTGAAAAGCGGATTTTGTACAATGCTGCGAAAGCTTATTCGATTCAACTCGATACGGGAGCAGATTACACGCTACTAAATCCGGTAATTGCCTTGACGATTACTGATTTTGAAATGTTTCCCAATCTCGACAAAGTAATTTCCAATTTTATCCTCAAAGAAAAAGATTTTCTGGTGGATTATCTAATTTACGATATCGAGTTAGTGTTTGTGGAGTTACCTAAATTCGGGAAAAAACTAGAGGAATTAGAAACGCTAACCGATAAGTGGATCTATTTTCTGAAAAATGCCAAAAGTTTAGAAGTTGTACCGGAAGAAATGGGAGAAATTCCGGCTATTCAGAAAGCTTTTGAAGTTGCGAATCGCGTCGGTTTAACCCGCGAAGAATTGGAAGATTTAGAACATCAGGAAATTTACATACAAGACCAGCGGAATGCTATTACTAAAGCTGTTAAGCAGGCTGTTTCACAGGCTGTTTCACAGGCTACGAAAGAAAAAGCAATTGAAATAGCGAAAGGACTTCTGGATGTATTAGATGAAGCAACGATCGCCCAAACAACCGGATTGAGTATTGAGGAAATTCAAAAGTTGAAACAATCAAGCTAAAAAACGATCGACAATCAAGAATCCTTCGATCGCACTTCCTCAAAATCTCCCGCATCCGCCGGTAAACCAGAACCCTCGCCATTCCTCAACCGTGGCGATTCCCCATTACCCGCACCCGCACCGTAAACCCCAGAATGCCTGTCATCCAAACCCGAATCCCTCAGCGAAATCGCACTTCTTTGACTAGGCGACAATCGATCGCCCCCTCTCCCCCTCCCAGACATCGGCGGCTTCCGAGTTAAAGTTTTCCAAGCAGCCTTAATCCCCGTCACCAGGCTGCGAGTTGTTACCTGTACGTTTTGCGCCTGCTTTTTCGCGCTACCAATACTTCGATCGACCTGTTTGACAACCTCTCCCGCACTTTGCACCCCATCGCTAACATCATCCGTCAACTCGCTAATTTCTAGCCCCGTCAACCGAATCGCCTCCAAAGTAGGCGGAAACTCGCGAGAAAGCGTGTCCGCGAGCTTTTCCACGCTGCGGGCAGCCCGGGCCAGCGCTTGCACCGCAGGTATCAGAGTCACTAAAACAGCAGTCAGGCTAACTGCTACTAGCACAATCGAAAGTCCTAGCCAGAATATGGGATCGCTCACTTGAATCTCGGATTTGGGGTTTGGGAATTCATAGGCTGCTGTGGATCTAATTTTACAGTTAATGCGTGATGAAATTCTTGTGGGATGGGCCGAAGAGCCCGTCCCGAAGAGCAATAAGCGATGGCTGACAGTGAATGAGTTAGCGGACGGGAGGGCGCAACGGGGGACTTACTTCGACTTCAGTTTCCGACATTTGACGTTCCCGCTGAGTCGCTTCTAAGCCCGCTGCGATCGCCTCCTTCAATCTAACCAAAGTTTCGTCCCAATTTCGGATTGCAGTTTCAGAAAGTCGATCGGCCTGTAATTGGACGCTACTCGATAAATCCTCCGCCAACGCAGGCATTGCCTCAGCCGATTTTTTCAATATCTGCCGCGTCTCCTTGCCCGTTCTCGGTGCCATCAGCAACCCAGTCACGGCCCCGATCGCAGAACCCACCAACAAACCGCCAATGAACAATCCTGAACGTTTAGTTGACATTTTTATAACTTCTCTCCATACAATTTTAGAATAGCTTACCTCAAAGGTCGTGAAGCGAAGCTATCCCGTAGGGAATCGCGCTTGGGCCAAAGCATCCGCCCCAAACCCAGCAATCCCAACAGTTGCTGAACCTGTTGCAGTTGCGATTCCAGTTGTTGATAATTCCGCCGTAATTGGTGAGCACTTTGCTGCCTTTTAGCAAGGAAATTCGGCGATTTGCCGAGGACATTGCTGCTGCGGCGCTCGATTGCTGCGATCCGCATTTCAAAACGTGCGATCGTCCGTCTGATTTTCCACACTCTTGCAGCGATATAAAAACACACCAGAGATATTAATAGATTGATAATTACAACACCCGTCAGCATTTCTCACCTATTTTCAACTACTAACACATTCCGCTATTTGTGGCGAAATTCTAGCCCTATGTTGTAGGGACACAGCAGTGTTCATTAGTGTCAAATAAAGTCTGAAGCCTGAGAAATCTCGCTTTTATCTGAGGCCCGATCCCCCTAAATCCCCCTTAAGAAGGGGGACTTTGATCGCTTCCTGTCCCCTGTCCTGGTGCATCTCACATTTGCAAATTCCTACGAGATAATAAAGTTTTGGGCCGTTAATCTCGGTATTTCTGCAAAAATGAGATGCACCCTCATGTCCCCCCTTCTTAAGGGGGGTTAGGGGGGATCTGGTCTTAGTCACCCGACAGAAGTCTGGGAATACATTTGACCTTAAATTAACACCAACGAACATTATTGTGTCCCCATCAAGCGGGATCGAATATCAAGCCTCAGACATAGCCGGCAAACAAACCTTAGTACCGCCCAAACCGCAATAACCGTTCGGATTTTTAGCAAGATACTGCTGATGATAGCTTTCTGCGTAATAAAACTCAGGAGCCTCAATAATTTCAGTAGTAATCTTGCCGTAACCGGCCGGTGTCAAAGCTTGCTGGTAAGCATCACGCGAAGCTTCAGCTAGCTGCATCTGGCTGGCTGAATACGTGTAAATGCCCGATCGATATTGAGTACCCGAATCATTACCCTGACGCATTCCTTGAGTCGGATTATGGCTTTCCCAAAAAACCTTTAGCAGCGTTTCGTAACTCACTTTTTTCGGATCGAACACAACCAGAACTACTTCATTGTGTCCCGTCATCCCACTGCAAACTTCGTTGTAATTAGGGTTTGGAGTGCTCCCCGCCGCGTAGCCAACAGCAGTCGAAAAAACTCCATCTTGCTGCCAAAATTTGCGTTCCGAACCCCAAAAACAGCCCAAGCCAAACATCGCAGTCTCCATACCCGCTGGAAAGGGAGCTTTGAGCGGATTGCCGTTAACAAAGTGAGTTGCCGGTACCGACATCGACTCTGCTCGTCCCGGCAATGCGTCTTGAGAAGAGGGCAGGCTCGACTTTTTGCCAAATCCAAATAGCACCATAAGTTTGTGAGAGCGATCTCTGATAAACGTCTTTACCTTAATTAATAATATCAGATATACACTAAAAATAGTAGCCCTGTTGAAGGTAGACAGTAAATGGTACAAGGTATAATTTTTTTGCGGATGCTTTTTGGTGATACTGCTCACTGCATTTGCAGTTTTAAATCACATTAGGCAGTGCTGTCTGTCACCAAGAAACACCTAAAATATCACCTATTGTTGAGGTATAAATCACGGGAATCGCAGGCAAAACATCCGATTATTAAAGGTGTGGTGTTGTAGCAGTTATTCAAGACAAGTTACTTGGGAGTTTGTAGAAATGGCGGTTAAAGCTTGCAGCGAACCTTTAAAATCTAATCCGTTTATTACTTACCGCGATCCGATTACAGGTAAGTGGATGGTTGCGAGTCAGAATTTGCCGACAGCGGCGGAACAACCACAGCTAGCAGCGTGATATTTTTTCTTGATTTTATATTTAAATTAAGAATGTTTTGCAACTGGTAGGGTGGATCGACTTAGAGGTTTTCGATGATTAAGCAAATCAAATTATTTCACTCAATTATCCTTAATAAAAGTGTTTGTAGTTAGGAATTTAGTTCTCTTGAAATTATGCGGACTGAAGTCCTCACTACAAACCTCTTTGATTGTTTTTATTTGAGGATTGACGCACCCTAATTTTCAGTGATGCTCATCTCTTTTTGTAGTTCCAAATATCGATAGAGATATTCCGAAATTATCCCGTGCAAAAACAAGTCGCGCGCCGCATTAAATGGACTGTTTGGCGCTAGCGGATGGCGGTTCACAATTACATGATTCCAGTCGCAATTTCCGGTAATCTCGCTGACGTAGACTCCGAAGTTTTCATCTAACTGAAGCGACATCACTGCTCGCGCAAATTCGTCGCTAGTCAGACACAGAGAATAGAATACTTTAAAAAGCTCGATCGCAGATTCCAGATCCAAAATCCTCAGCCACCTCAGTCTTTCAAAATCAATTTCAACTTCCACAGGTTGAATGCTATCATAATTAATTCCCCGTTTTTTGACAACCTGCAACCAGTTGGGATTTGTCAGCATGGCCTGGTTGTAATCCCAGACAAAGTTATACAGAATTAAGTCGTGTTCGAGAAAGGCATTGTCAGCTAAATCGCTAACAGTCCGCGGATAAAGTTTTGACTTTTCAATCTGCGTGTCCGGGCCGTTATCAATCAAGAAGTTGATAATGTTCGAGCCCGCGTTTATGTGCCGCACAATTAAATAACAAGCTTCTGGCGAGACAAAGTTATTTAGAAAAAATGCTGCGGATTTGTGCATTAAAGTGTAAGCGCGAAATTGAAATGGCAACAGGCGCTTTGTTGTCATAATTACCGCCAGCAACAAGTTAGCAATTACTTTGATCGGGATGAGCAAATAACTGCGAGTCCAGTTTTGCAAATCCCGCATCATGTATGCTTTTGCAACTAAATCGACGGGAATTGACCGATCGCAAAACAGGACATCCCAAACATTCGGATCTCGGCGGTTGTAGGGTTTCGTCGCATAAGGGATTTTCCGCTCATCCGGGAGATTTTCCGTATCTTGTTTTTGCAGCTCTTGCATTAGCGAATTTCCTCCAATTGCAGCAAATATAAACGAGCAGTAACGCTGGCAGTTTTGACAATGCGGCGGGCGATATCATCCGTCATCCATTCGGCATTAATTAAATTTTCTAGTTTCGCTAAATGCGACTCATCATTAACTCCATGATAAGCTAAAAACGATACTTGTTCGTCTTGCAAACCGAGAGTTTCCTTAATTTCTTTTGCCCACTTTAGGGCTAACCGGTTTCCCAATCCTTCGATAATAAACATACTACCAATTAAATCGACCGGATTTTCCCGCGATGCTTGCTGGAAGATAAAAGCTGATAGCGCTTCGCTGCCAATATTCTTATCATATTCCACAATTTTTGACAACTCACCGCCGACAGAAACATAATTCCGTTCTAGCATTTGATAGTCGCGGTGTTCGTCTTGGGCGTGCCCGATAAAAGTCGATCGCAAACGGAAGTCAGTCATGTTAGAAGCAGCACGCGCAATCCAGCGAGCACCCTCGACAACTTGCGGGCGGAGATTGCACAGCAATGCTTGATAGTCTTCTATTGTAAACTCTCCCCGGTACAATTTGCGGACAATGGGCACGGAACGAATTTCGCGATCGAACTTTAGCCAAATCCAGGCTAACTCCCGCAACAAATAAGCTTGTGGAGAGTAAGGCATTTCCGGTTTAACACTTTCGAGAGGAGAAGCTTCGGGAACATCCACGGATTTGGATATTTGATAAATCATAGGTTTATTGGTGTTTTCCACAACAGTTAACATCATGTATGCCGTTGTAAAGCGGCCGCTTTCCGGTACGAAACAAAAGATTTTTTGTCCTGGCTGCAATTTGCCTGAATTGAACAATTCCTCTAACATTAAATAAATCGCAGCGCAGCCTGTATTTCCCCTGGTGTACAAGTTGGTAAACCATTTTTCTTCAGGAATCATGCAGCCTGCTTGTTCCAGAAGTTCCACAATTTGTCCCCGGAAAAAATGAGAGGAATAGTGGCACAGCAGCCAGTCGATTTCCTGCGGACAAACTCTCCCGCTTTTAATCAAACTCAGCCAACCTTCTACGCCTAATTTCATTACATTGTCGAGCAAGCGAATATTTTGCCGCAAGTCAAAAGCTCCGGCTGCGGCTGCATCGAGGTAGGAGGAATAATCTAACCAGCTTTTTGTTGCTGTTTCGTTTGCTAATCCTGAATACATACAAACTGGATAAGCGTTGGCGTGGGAAATCAGCTCAATCCATTCTATTTTTAAGCTAATTCCTATCGCGTTGGGATGGTTTTGGAGCAAAAATGCTCCGGCACCGTCGGAGAGCATCCAGCGCAGAAATTCTGTATCGAAAGGTAGGGGTTTTCCGGCTTTGACTGATGTTTCTGCTTCAAATTTGGTGTTTTTGAACAGGCGCGAGGGAAATTCGGAGGCGACGGCGATTGCTGTTTGTTTTTTGCCGAGTTCGAGTTGAGATGCGGCGTAATTTAAGGCGGTAATTCCGGCACAGCAAACTCCTTGAGTGGAAACTATTTCTAGGGGAGAGAATTCGGAAAGTTCGCCGTGTACTGTGCTGGCAAATCCCGGTACTAATAAGTCTGGTAAAGTGGTGGCGCAGGCTAGTAAGTCGATCGCCCCTGGTTCCAAATTTGCCTGGGCGATCGCATCCCGGACGGCAAACGCTGCCATTTGGCTGTTAGAATAAAGTGTTTGCTGCTGTTTGTCGATCGCGTAATAGCGCTGTTTAATCCCGTTGCTGTTGAGAATGCGCTGTCTGACTCGCGAAGGGCGATCGGCAATTTTGCCAAGATACTCTTCCATCTCATCATTATTAATCGCTTCCCCCGGCAAAAACTTCCCAATCCGATTGATATAAGCGCTGTGCATACCGTCAACCTCTAAAATTGCTAATTTAGTCAAGTTTGTTGTTTTATTAAATCAAGCCAGAAAACATCTCAAATTGATTGTGCTTTGCCCAGCAGTGAACTTGCAAGGAGCATTCAGCTATATTGTAGAGTCGGGGGAAATTAGACAAGTTGAGCAACAGTAGCAACAAGTAATGTGAAGCGGGGTGAAGTTTTTTGTTAAATTGAGCCAATATGTAACTAAAGTTCCTTCGCTGCTTCCCGACTCAAATGGATATTGCTTCACTAGATGCTTGGTATTCTCAATCACAGCGCCGCGCGGCTGTTTCGCTGTTGATGAAACGAGTAGGCGTAACTCGCACTAGGGCTGAATGCTTTATACGGCTTTGGGTTTACTTATCGGTGAAACAGCTTCAGGAAAATCAGCCCCGAATTAAACCGCCACTGGCGAAACTGGAATTGCCAGCAACAGAAGTGCAGTGCACTCACCGAGAAGCAGCAGAACTATTTTACTCCGATTCCGATCGCGGGAGCGATCGCGCCGCCGGAATGATGTTAGATAAATTAGCCGCACTCGGATTAATCGCAAAACACTTTGACGGTAACGCCACAGCAATTGAAATTCAACCAGTTTCCGAAATTTTAGATGTTGCGCCGCCCGAAAATCCGGTAAAACTCAAATTAGATGATTTTAACCCTCGATGCGACGCAATTCCCGTAGCAAATTTACTAGCAAGCTATTATAACTGGATGAACCGCAGCACGAACGCAGTTCCCCAAAAAATTGCTAAAGTTATTCGACTTTCGGCTGCTCAATATTCAAAAGGAATACGAGTTTTGCGTCGCTGCGACAATCTCAATCCAGTCGGATTTTACTTACTTTATCCCACCGCTAGCGAATCGGACGTTAATTTTTTTAGTGCTCCCAGCAAAAGCCTACATTTAAGTTCTGTTTCTGAGATCGATCCTTTCAACATGGCGCTACCAGGGGATGAGAATTGCCAGTCAATATTTGTTCGCTGTTGGGTTATCGATCCTAAATACTTAGAAGAATACCGGATTACTTTGATTGAAGATGCACAAAAGATTCTAGTTGAAATGCAAACAGATTTTCCCAATATTTGCGACTTGTACACGCTAATTCTTCATCCCAGTTATGAAAAAATGTCTTATGCTGTGGGTTTCCAAAAGACTAATAGTGATGCTCAGTTATCTGTTTATTGGATGTATTTAGCGTTGGATAGATTTTTGGCGCTGGATGTCAAGGAAGCGCTAAAAAATTTGTAATTAATATTAAATGCTGGTTTGTAGTAAGGACTTTAGTCCTGATTCTTTCTAAGATGCGGACTAAAGTCCTCACTACGAACCTGGTTTGTAGTAAGGACTTTAGTCCTGATTCTTTCTAAGATGCGGACTTTAGTCCTAATTCTTTCTAAGATGCGGACTAAAGTCCTCACTACGAACCTGGTTTACAAAATTTCGCGATTGAGATAAGGTTGCAGCACTTCCGGCACTTTTACTGTCCCATCAGCCTGCTGATAATTCTCCAAAATAGCAGCCATTGTCCGGCCCACAGCTAAACCAGAACCATTCAGCGCGTGCACGAATTGAGTGCCTTTTTTCCCCGCTTCTTTAAAGCGAATGTTAGCCCGCCGCGACTGAAAATCTCCGACATTGGAACAACTCGAAATCTCGCGGTATTTGCCCGCAGATGGCAGCCACACCTCTAAATCGTAGG
Organism: filamentous cyanobacterium Phorm 6; assembly: GCA_003003725.1. Classification (GTDB taxonomy): domain Bacteria; phylum Cyanobacteriota; class Cyanobacteriia; order Cyanobacteriales; family Microcoleaceae; genus Microcoleus. The sequence continues at coordinate 32,757 of PVWI01000018.1, forward strand.
TTTTTGCTGCGGCGAAACCTAAGTCTCCTGTGCAAAGCTCGATCGTCCGATAAGGCAATTTTAGCGCCTGCAAAACTCCCTCGGCATCCTGCACAAGCTTTTCGTGTTCCTCCTGGGATGTACTCGGATGCACCAGTTTCACCAATTCTACCTTATTAAATTGGTGCAATCGAATTAATCCCCGCGTATCTTTACCGTAACTGCCAGCTTCTCTGCGAAAACAAGGAGTAAAAGAACAGTGATAAATTGGCAACTGTTCGGCTGTCAATATTTCACCTCGATACAGATTGACAACCGGAACTTCGGAAGTAGGAATTAGCCACAAATCGTCATGCTCGCATTTAAAACTTTCTTCGGCAAATTTTGGCAATTGACCTGTTGCTGTAAGAGATTCAGTATTGACTAAAAGTGGGGGAATTACTTCTACATAACCTGCTTTTATATGGCGGTCGAGCATGAATTGAATAATTGCTCTTTCCAGGGCTGCACCTGCGCCAACTAATGTGACAAACCGAGCTTTAGAGATTTTAACAGCACGTTCAAAGTTGAGAATTCCTAATTTTTCGCCGATTTCCCAGTGCGGCAAAATATCGGGATTTTGGGGAATGTATTCGTCTCCCCATTGCCTGATTAGGATGTTTTCGTCTTCATTTTTGCCGATCGGGATTGACTTATCTGGTAAATTAGGCAGTGGCAATAATAGGGCTTCTATTTGAGCTTTTAACTCTTTTTCTTGTGCTTGTAATTCGTTTGATTCGGTGCCGACTGCGTTGCCTTCTGCTTGCAATTGGTGAACTTCGGGAGATTCGAGGGGTAAACCCGCTTTCCTTTTTTGCCCGATGAGTTTGGCTATTTCGTTGCTGCGGGCTTGTAGTTGCGATCGCTTTCCTTCCAACTCCCGCTGCTGTTTGTCTAGTTGCAGAATTGGCTCGATTTCATAGTTTCCTCCGCGCAGGTTGAGGCTTTCCTGTACGGCTTGCGGGTTTTCTCGGATTAATTTGAGGTCTAGCACAGATTTATTCTAAATTTTACATTTTAAGTGATTAGGGGCAAAAAATTAGATATAAAAGATTTTTTAATCATTAATATGCTCAATCATAAGTTATTTGGATTAAAATATCCGTTGGGTGTCACCCATGAAGGGTGACACCCCATAAAATCGTGCTATACTGCAAACATTAGTAGATGCACCCTGATAATTTTTTACCCCAGCCAGCAATGGCCGGGTTTTTTGTGTCTGTGGACAGATGTCAGTTGACAGTTGACAGTTGACAGTTGACAGTTGTCCACTGATAATATAAGATGCGATCGCCAAATTATTTATTCTGCTTCCTAGAAATATTCTCCAGCGAAGGTGGGATTCAATCCTACGTTAAAGACATCCTGAAAGCTTACCTGTCTGTTACCGCAGAGACAAACTCGCCGCCACAAGCAGAAGTTTTGCTATTGCGAGATTCCCCAGACTGTCAAAATCCCTTCGAGTCCAAAAATCTCAGATTTCATTACCTCAAAACTGATCCGGTTTGGTTTGGCCGTCTGAATTTTGCAGCGAGAATACTCATTAACTTAGTCCAAAAACGACCTAAACGAGTTTTTTGCGGTCACATTAACCTCGCACCGCTGATTCAAACTTTGTGCGAACCTTTAGGTATTCCCTACACGATTTTAACTTATGGCAAGGAAGTTTGGGAAACACTTGGGCCCAAATATCAAATAGCGATGAGCCAAGCTGACAGTATTTGGACTATTAGCAGGTATACGCGCGATCACACTTGCTGCAATAATCAATTAAATCCGGCAAAATTCCAGATAGTGCCTTGTGTAGTCGATGAAAATATATTTACTATCGGTCTTAAGCCACAAGATTTATTAGCACAATACAATCTGACTGCTGCTAAGATATTGATGACTGTCGCCAGATTGCGATCGACTGATATTTACAAAGGCGTCGATGTCACAATTAAAGCTTTGCCACAAATAGCCAAAACTTTCCCGAATGTGAAATACTTAGTTATTGGCAGAGGAGACGATCGCCCTAGATTAGCAAAAATCGCCCAAGATTTGGGAGTTGCCGAAAAAGTAATATTTGCGGGTTTTGTACCGACAGCAGATTTAGCAGCACATTACCAGTTAGCCGATGCTTATGTAATGCCCTCCCAGGAAGGCTTCGGTATCGTGTATTTGGAAGCGCTGGCTTGTGGATTACCGGTACTTGCTGGAGACTCGGACGGATCGGCAGATCCGCTGCAAGATGGTAAACTAGGATGGCGAGTTCCCTACCGAAACTCCGAAGCAGTAGCGGTTGCTTGTGTGGAAATGCTTCGAGGAAAGGATATAAGGTGCGATCGCGCTTGGTTGAGGGAACAAACCCTGGCAAGATTCAGTTTTCAATCCCTTTGTCAATCCTTAGAAAGCATTTTTGAATCCTCTGACTCAGATTAACTTGTAACGTAGAGAGCGGTTTCTGCGTGTACAATGGGAGGGTTAACTCGATCGACCGCCGGAATTTCTGAGTAGGATAGAGTTACGCCTACCTGCAAAGACACCCAAGGAGACTACCGTGAACCAAGGCACCCCCAAAATATCTTTAAAGTTACCCCGTATTAGCAATTGGCTGATACTGCTGGGCATCGCCTGTTTGTTGGTGTCTATTGGTTTGAGTTGGGTAGTTAAATCATTTTTAATTGTAGTAGGTTTGTTGCTGCTGACACCTGTGGTGGCATTTTTCGCCCTTCAGTGGTGGCTGAAACGCAATTTAATTGAGGACAAATGTCCAGTTTGTCAATACGAATTTACAGCTTTAAATCAAACTCAGTTTCAGTGTGCTAACTGTGGCGAACCTCTGAAAATAGAACAAGGTCATTTTAGCCGTTTGACACCGCCCGGTACGATCGATGTTACCGCAGTTGAAGTATCATCGGTTCAGCAGTTAGAAGATTAGTCATCAGTCCATCAGTTATAGGTTCGATCGTTCGGACTTCAGTCCTTCATGAATGCGGACTAAAGTCCTCACTACAAACCAGGCTCGATCGTTCGGACTTCAGTCCTTCATGAATGCGGACTAAAGTCCTCACTACAAACCAGGCTCGATCGTTCGGACTTCAGTCCTTCATGAATGCGGACTAAAGTCCTCACTACAAACCAGGCTCGATCGTTCGGACTTCAGTCCTTCATGAATGCGGACTAAAGTCCTCACTACAAACGAATTTGATGGAGGCGATTGGAGATAATATTACTTTTCCAGACGCACTGCGTACCACTGCAAAAACTTTCCAGGCCCGACATCTAATTCACAATAAGTATCAATTAAATACTTAGCTTGAGCTTCCACGCCAACTATTTTATCCACATCTTGCGGCAAATCTTCGTGTTCGTCAGCTAAGACTGCTTGCAGCTTTTCTAAGAGTTCCGCCGCAGTCACAAACTGCTCTGGCTGGTTTGTTTCTAACACTACAAATGTGTCTTCGTCATACAGTGACATAGTTTCAGATGTTGAGATTAAGTATTTCTAAAGTTTCGTGCAATTAGCCGATCGAACTATACAGTCTTATTTAGGGCTCGAAGTCCCCAGAGCGATCGTGTTACAATTAAACACCGTCAGAATTCCTATCGGATTACCGTTATTAACTTAGTTGTTAACCGAGTTGTCAACAAATCCAACAGAGCACTTCTGAGGAAACTTGTCAAGTCTAAAATTTGTCAACTGTAAAACTGTCAAGAAATATCAGACCGATCCTTAATCTAATTATAACGGACACTGCACATTCCCATGACTACATCTTCCATTTCAACGCCTGTTGCGCGCAAGCCATCTAAATCAGAAGGCCTCAAAGAACGCAGCAACTATTTACGAGAACCCGTTGCGACTGAACTGTTACAAGACACAACCCACTTCACCGAAGACGGGATTCAGATTCTCAAATTTCACGGCTCGTACCAGCAAGACAACCGCGACAACCGAGTTAAAGGACAAGAAAAAGATTATCAGTTCATGCTGCGTACCCGCAATCCCGGCGGTTTCGTTCCCCCGCAATTATACCTAGCCTTAGACAAGCTATCGGAAGAATACGGCAACCACACCCTCCGCGTCACAACGCGCCAAGGTTTCCAAATTCACGGCGTGCTGAAGAAAAATCTTAAAGCAGTGTTTTCCTCAATTATTAAAAATATGGGGTCAACCTTGGGAGCTTGCGGCGACTTGAACCGCAACGTCATGGCACCGCCAGCACCGTACAAAAATCGTCCAGAATACGAGTATGCGCTGAAATACGCCAATAATGTCGCCGATTTGCTGACACCGCAAACCGGTGCTTATTACGAGATTTGGCTCGATGGCGAAAAGGCTGTTTCGGCAGAGGAAGATCCCGCTGTCAAGGCTGCAAGACAGTCAAATGGTAACGGCACAATCTTTAGCGACGACAAGGAAGAACCGATTTACGGCGAGCATTATATGCCGCGCAAGTTCAAGTGTTCCGTGACAGTGCCGGGAGACAATTCGGTTGATTTGTACTCTCAGGATTTGAGCTTGGTGGTATTTACCAACGAAGCTGGGGAATTGGAAGGTTTTAATGTGTTTGCTGGCGGGGGTTTGGGCCGCACTCACAATAAGGAAGAGACTTTTGCGCGGCTTGCTGATGAGATTTGCTATGTTGCCAAGGATGATGTTTACAATTTGGTCAAGGCAATTGTAGCAACCCAAAGAGATTTTGGCGATCGCACAGACAGACGGCACGCGCGGCTGAAGTACCTGATTAATGACAAAGGTGTACAGTGGTTCCGCGAAAAAGTAGCAGAATATTTTGGCAAGCCCCTAGAAGCGTTTAAACCGCTGCCTGAGTGGAAGTATTTGGACTTTTTGGGCTGGCACGAACAAGGCGACGGCCAACTGTTTGTCGGCATTTCTGTCGAAAACGGCCGGATTAAGGATGAAGGCTCGTTTCAGCTAAAAACGGCTTTGCGGGAAATCGTGCAGAAGTACAATGTGCCGATGCTGGTGACTCCGCACCAAAACGTGATGATTTACGATATTTCACCGGATATCAAATCAGAAATTCAGGGCATACTCGATCGATGCGGCATTCAGCGGGAAACGGCGATCGACCCCTTAGTGCGTTATTCTATGGCTTGTCCGGCATTCCCGACTTGCGGGCTGGCGATTACCGAGTCCGAGCGCGTGATTCCGGCAATTTTAGAGCGGATTCGGGCGAGTTTGACCAAAGTTGGCTTAGAAGACGAGCATTTTGTGGTGCGGATGACTGGTTGCCCCAATGGGTGCGCCCGCCCTTATATGGCAGAATTGGGGTTTGTCGGGAGTTCGCCGGAATCCTACCAGATTTGGCTGGGCGGTTCTCCATCGCAAACGCGGCTGGCCAAACCTATTGAAGAAAAGCTGCACGTCAATCATTTTGAAGCTTTTCTAGAGCCAATTTTTGTTTATTTTAAGCAAAAACGAGAAAAGAGTGAGAGTTTTGGCGATTTTTGCGATCGCGTTGGGTTAGAATCTATCCGTCAATTTGTAACCAATCACCAATCTGCTGACTCGATGACAACTGAGATTAATGAATTAGAAGTTACGTCTAGTAACGACGATGAAAACGAGACTGCCACTGCTGGCGGTGGAAAAGTCCGCCGTCGAATCAGCGTCCGCGACGAAATCTACAACGAGCTCAAAGAAGAAGCCGCCCGTCAAGGCAAGCCAATCACACAGCTAGCTACAGAGGCAATTTCCACTTATTTGAACAAAATTAAGGAGGAAGCATAAACCGATTCTCGATTTTTTGTTCGCATCAAATAGACCTCACACAAAATTAATATAAAGGCAAAGCATTTACAGAAAAAATTAGATTTTCAACATAAATCTGGTTGTAAATGCTTTGCCTTTAAACTTGCCAACAAAAAACCGATCCCCTCTCCTCCTCTCTTCCTCTGCGTTCTCTGCGCTCTCTGCGGTTAAAGAAAAAAAAGCTAATAGAAAAACGAATAATCCAAAATTTAATGCCCCAACTACAAAGATTAGCAGTTAATGCAGATCAAATTTGCAACAATTCAATCAACTTAACCCCCGAACAACAGCATTATTTACATCGCGTGTTGCGACTGAATCAGGGCGATAAATTTATTGCAATGGATGGCCGAGGACATTGGTGGTCAGCAGTCCTAGAAGCCCAGGAAACAGGCTTAATTGCATCGATAACAGCAGAAATTGCCGTTAACAGGGAGCTGACCGTCGCAGTAACTTTGATGGCTGCTTTGCCCAAGGGAAACGCCTTTGACGAGGTTGTCAGACAGGCGACGGAGTTGGGAGTGGCCTGTCTCTTATACACATCT
>PVWI01000145.1 GCA_003003725.1 filamentous cyanobacterium Phorm 6
CAAACTCAACCTTTGTTTTATTAGGCTGATGATTAGAAGGCTTGCACCCTCTTCTTAGATGTCAAATGGGTTCTATAAATAGGGGACTGGTAGAACTGAGTGCTTGAGCGATGGCTGCTGGTGCATATTTCAGGGAAGTCTGTTGTAGAAAAATTCCGAGATAGGTTCCTAAAAAAGCTGCTAAAGTTATTGCAGCTAATATTTTTGGCGCTTTTAATTGTTGGAGAGTTCCCAGGTTTGTGGGGTTCAGAAAGCACAGCATGACTGCCATTCCACCGCTCAAACGCAAAGCCGCAGTCCACAGGGGGTCGATATCTATTTGATTGAAGGCGGCGCGGGATAAAACTGCTCCGGCGGCGTGGGCTGTTTGTCCTAATAAACTAATCCCTAATCCTTGCCAAAGATGTTTTGATGGTAAGGTGGTTTCGGCTGTTCGTTCGGCAATTACCCAAGCTACACCGCAGATTGTTAACAGAATGCCAGTACAAGCAATGGGCGATAATTTTTCTTGCAAAAATATGAAGCCGAGTAAAGCAGTTAAGGGGGGAGATAGGGTTTCTAAAAGTAGCGCTCGCCTCGCGCCTAAATATTTTAATACGATAAAGAAAGCGGTGTCTCCGATGCCAATTCCTAGGCCGCCGCTAATCAGCAGCATTGCTAAAATATTAGGGTTGATTGCGGGTAAGGGTTTGCCTAAAATTAGTATAGTGGCAAGGAGCATCAACAGGGCGATCGCGCCTTTGAGCAAGTTGAGCATGACTGCGGGGATTTGCTGTCCGACTCGCTGCCAGATTGTGGAAGACAAGGCCCAGACAAATGCAGCACCTAAAGCGGCTATTTCACCGATAAAATTCATTCAATTTGGGATTTGAGATTGTTTTGAGACTTTAGATTTGCATAAATCTTTGATTGATATAACCGCAGATATTAGGCAGATAAACACAGATAAACGCGGATATTTTCAAGAATTGACAGGGCGTGAATGCAATGCAAGTCTACTGAAACCCTTCCTTCTTCCTTCTTCCTTCTTCCTTCTTCCTTCTTCCTTCTTCCATAAATTAGGGCTCCAGACTTATCATCTGGAACCCTAGATTTATTTAGCTTTTGTAGTAGTGGGCGAAGAGAGAATCGAACTCTCATACCTTTCGGTGTCAGATTTTGAGTCTGATGCGTCTACCAATTCCGCCACCCGCCCTTGGTTTTAGTCTCACCATCATAACACACAGATCCAGATCGCGCAAGTAAAGATTCATAATCTTTTGAACTTGCCCATCGATCGATCTCTCTGGCGCGCAATACTGGTACTGGATGGGATAACTGAGCGGTTTGGGCTTGTTTGAGCATTTGCCCTAACTCACTGCTGCTGAGGTCGTCGTAGGCACGCGCCTGGGCCAAAAACGCATCTACATTCAGTTTCGGTGCTAAAGTCGGCGAACCTCCGGCCAGTTTCATCAACACCGATGCTACCACTCTGGGGTCTTGGGTGGCGAGCAAGGCGGCGCGATCGCACGTAAATTCGGCACAACGCAACCATTCCAACATTTGCGCCTGCAAACCCTGGGCGAGCACGGTTCCCAAAGGCGAAATTTGACCTGCGGCCAACACAATTAAATTAGCCAGAGTCAGGTAAACTCCGTGTTCACACTTCAAATGTCCCAATTCGTGACCGATTACTGCCTTAACTTCCTCGTCGGTGAGCAAGTCAATCAGCGAAGTGTGCATCACCACAAAAGGCTGTTTTCCGCGCATCGCAAACGTGTAAGCATTAGGCATCGGATGCTGGCGGACATAAAGCTGCGGCACTTCTAAATCCAGAGTTTTGCACGCCTCCACCAGCAATTGATGCAGGTGCGGTAATTGATTTTCGCCGACTTGGACGCTGGAAGCTAGATTTTCGAGCATGAAAAATTGTTCGCCAAGTTGTCCCAGCAACTGCCGCACCATCAAATCCAGCCCGGGCAGTTGTTTGAGGGTGTTGGTGGCTTCCAAGTCTAGCGGGTGGCGAAACTGGTCTGCTTTTAAGCCGATGAGCGGTATGTTCAACATTTTAGTCCTTAGTCATTAGTCATTAGTCATTAGTCATTAGTCATTGGTCATTGGTCATTGGTCATTGGTCATTGGTCATTGGGAATTATGAATTGGGAATTGAGAATTGGGAACTGGGAATTGGGAATTTTCTTCCTTCTTCCTTCTTCCTGACATCCGTTACATCCGTTACATCCGTGGAGCGAATCCGTTGCCGAACTTCCTTCTTCCTTTTTCCTTCTTCCTAATGACTAATGACTAATGACTAATGACTGCTGACTAATGACTAATGACTAATTAACAGTTTAAACCCGATCGCACGGGATTGACAGGAGCCTCAGCAATCATCGGCTCTGTGCCCTCTTTGACCCGCCGCAAGTTAGCGCCCAATTTTTGGAGTTTCACCTCTAACTGCTCGTAGCCACGGTCTAAGTGGTGCAAGCTGCTGATTGTGGTGACACCATCGGCTGCAAGTCCCGCCAGCACTAATGCCGCCGATGCGCGCAAATCTGTTGCTACTACGGGTGCACCCGATAGTCGCGCCACCCCGCGCACTATCGCGACATTGCCTTTAAGCCGAATGTCGGCGCCCATGCGGTTGAGCTCTGCTACGTGGCGCAAGCGGTTCTCAAACACGGTTTCTTTGATCAAGCTGTCTCCGTTGCTCAGCGTCAGCAAAGCCATAAACTGAGCTTGCATATCTGTGGGGAAACCTGGGTAAGGCAGAGTTTCGATGTCTGTAGCGGAGTGAGTTTGGCCGGGAACTATCCGCAAAATGTCGGGGGATTCTGCAATAATTGTCGCCCCGATGGTCTGCAATTTGGCAATGACTGCGGTCAGGTGGTCGGGAATGACCGGCGACAAGCTGATTTCGGAGTGAGTGATGGCTCCTGCTACTAAAAATGTTCCGGCTTCGATGCGATCGGGAATAATTGAATAGTCTACCGCGTGCAGTCTCGGAACTCCCGAAATGACGATCGTATTAGTGCCCGCGCCTTGAATATTGGCTCCCATAGCGCGACAGAAATTCGCCAAATCTGCGACTTCTGGCTCTTGAGCCGCATTTTCAATCACGGTTTCTCCTTCAGCCAGAGTCGCCGCCATCATCAAAGTTTCAGTTGCGCCAACGCTGGGGTAGTCCAAATAAATTTTGGCTCCTTTCAGGCGGCGGTTCGGTCCTTTGACGTAAGCGTGAACAGTACCGTGGTCGATGTGGACTTCGGCGCCGAGGGCTTGCAGCCCGCGAACGTGCAGTTCAACGGGTCTGGCGCCGATGGCGCACCCACCAGGTAAGGGGACTTTGGCAAATCCTAAACGCGCTAGGAGCGGCCCGATGATGAAGAAGCTCGCCCGCAGTTGACTGACTAATTCGTAGGGGGCTTGAGCGTCTATCAGGTTGCTGGCGTTGATGTCTAAAACGTCGCCGTTCTGCTGTAATTTGACTCCTACAGCCGCCAGAATTTGCCTCATGCGGGCGACATCGGCTAAACCGGGAACGTTGCGGAGGCGGCAATCGTCTGGGCAAAGCAGAGACCCGGCCATGATAACTAAGGCTGAGTTTTTGGCGCCACTGATTTTGACGTGTCCTTTTAGGGGCTGGCCGCCCCAAATTTGTAATACTTGTTCGTCGCTTTCAGATGAAGTTGACAGATTAGATGAGTTCTGAGCTGGTGTAATGGGTTTGCCCTCCATAATGCGCTTCGTTACTTTATACATTATTAATTTTGGTTCGATTTTACCGGAAAGTTTTTATATGTCTAGGGGGGATGTTAAGAATTTCTGGTATTTTGCTTGCTGCCGTTGTGTCTGGGTGAGGCTTTCAGGTACGATCGCACAAATAAGACCGATCGATCTTAATTAAGTCATGTGTATCAAAACTTACTGTTTGCTTGTGGCTGTCGGTCGGGGTACAGATGTGGGGCGGTTCTCAATAAGCTTTTCAAGTACAGACCGACTGAATGGTTGACAAAGGTGTCATATACCTGTTCGATCGACAATGCCCGAAATTTCATAAGTTGTCGATCGCCCTATTGCCTGTGCTACCCTGTGACAAAACCCTAGAGCCAAAGCTATTGCTAGCACATGGTTCACATTAAACGGATCGAACTAACTAACTTTAAATCTTTTGGCGGCACAACGTCCATTCCCGTGCTGCCCGGTTTTACTGTGGTTTCCGGGCCCAACGGTTCTGGTAAGTCCAATATCCTTGATGCTTTGCTGTTTTGTCTCGGACTTTCGACTTCTAAGGGAATGCGGGCTGAACGTTTGCCGGATTTGGTGAACACTGCCCAAAATAAGCGTGGTACGATCGAAGCTAGCGTCACTGCTACCTTTGCGCTGGAAGATGTGGGGGATGAATGGTTCACCCAGGATGAGGATGAGGATGAAGATGAAAGTCCAGCAGATGATTTGTCTGAAGCAGAAGCAGTAGCAGTAGTAGTCGCAGAAATCCCAGAAATTGAAATTCCCGAGACTCAACAGAATAACGGAGAATTATCTACTAATCAAAAATCAAAAATCGAAAATCCAGAATCGCCAGACTTGTCTGTTGAAGAAATCGCAGATATAGAAATTGCAGCAAATCAAGACAACAACGGACAACTACTCGCTACTAATCAAACATCAAAAATCAAAAATCCGAAACCGGATGAGTGGAGTGTAACGCGTAAACTGCGAGTTACTCGCCAAGGTACTTACACTTCAACTTATTACATTAATGGCGCACCTTGCACGCTGACTCAACTGCACGAACAACTTAACCGTTTGCGAATTTATCCCGAAGGTTATAACGTTGTATTGCAAGGAGACGTTACCAGCATTATTTCGATGAATTCCAAGGAACGCCGAGAAATCATTGACGAATTGGCAGGAGTGGCTCAGTTCGATCGCAAAATCTCTCTAGCTAGGCAGAAGTTGGATGAAGTTAAGGATGTGGAAGAACGCAGCAGCATTGTCGAAAAAGAGTTGATTTCTCAGCGTGATAGACTAGCCAACGATCGCACAAAAGCCGAAAAATATCAAAAATTGCGGGCGGAGTTCCAGGAAAAGTCGCAGTGGGAAATTGTCCTAAAATTCCGCCAGTTGCAAAAGCAAGAATGGAAACTGCGCGAACAAATCGAAGCGGGCGATCGCAATTCTACCGATCTCACCGCACAACTGCAAACAATTACCACTCAAATTCAAGCAGCAACCGCCGAACTTGACGCGCTGAATGCCCGCGTCAAAGCTTTGGGCGAGTCGGAATTGTTGGCGCTGCAAGCGAATATTGCGACTCAGGAAGCGGAACGCCGACAACTCCAAAACCGCCAACAGGATTTGGAAACAACCGCTGGACAAATGGCGGCAAATATAGCACAAAGTGAGCAAGAAGTTCGACAATTTAGGCAAAGTTTGGAGCAGATTGAGATTGAAATATCTTATGTTAAATCTCAAATAGGAACTTTTCAGTCACAGCGGGACGGTGCTCAGTTAAGTTTAAATGAAAGTCGGGAAGTTGCAAGTGCGATCGCCTCGACAGCAGAAGCTTGGGTACAGCAACAAACGGAATTGCACCGCCAAATTGAAACTATTCAGCAAAGTTTGGAACCGGAACGCGCGGAACAAGCTGCGATTGGTGAAAGAGTCGATCGCCTGCAAAGTCAAATTCAAGAACAAAACCAATCGCTGTTCGTATTGGAACAGGAAATAGAAGCGAAAAAAGTTCAGCAATCTCGCCTTGGGGAAACCAAAGGCATCGCATCTTTGCAAGTAGCATCACTAAATCATATTTTAGTCGAAATTGAACAAGAATTGCAACTGCAACAGGAAACTCAAACTCGTTTGTTGGAAGAACAGCGCGAAAGACAGCGCAAATTAGATAAGCTCGAAGTGCAGTTTCAAGCACTCCAAGAAGCGACAGGCACGTTTACTGCAAAAATTGTCGCGCAAAGCGGAATTGGTGGAGTTTGTGGCTTGGTGGCTCAACTGGGCAGGGTGGAGCCGCGCTATCAGTTGGCGCTGGAAATTGCGGCGGGCGGCCGCATGGGTAATATGGTGGTGGAAAACGATAGCGTGGGGGCTGCTGCGATCGAATTGCTGAAACAAAAACGGGCGGGAAGGATGACGTTTTTGCCTTTGAATAAGATTCGAGGCGGCAGGTTTTCGGTGAATGAAAATTTGCGGCGCGCGGCGGGTTTTGTGGATGCGGCTGTGAATTTGATTGATTGCGATTCGCGGTACAATGAGATTTTTGCTTATGTTTTTGGCAGTACGGTTGTGTTTAGCAACCTCAGTGATGCTCGCCGCTATTTGGGACAGTACAGAATTGTCACTTTAGACGGGGAGATTTTGGAAACTAGCGGGGCGATGACTGGGGGAAGTTCTACTAATAGGTCAACTTTGCATTTTGGTACGGTTGATGCTAGTGAGGCTGCGGATGAAGCGCGGACAATTGCCTCTATGCAAGAACGACTTGAGGAAATTGAGCGGATTTTGGCGAGGTGCAAAATTGCGATCGAACTTGCGTCGGTTTCAGTCAAAAGTCGCAGCCAAGAATTGATGGAAGCGAAGCAGAACTTGCGCGAAAATCAGTTGCGCTTGGAACAGTTGGATGCTGAAATTAAGAATTTGCAAGCGCAACAAACACAAGTTCGATCGCAAATTACTAAAAATACTCAGGAATTAACTAATTCGCAAACCCGATTGCAGTTGTTGGAGAGAGAATTGCCCGCACAAGCATCTCAATTGCAGCAGTACCGCCAAACTTTGGCGCAGTTGGAAGAGTCGAACAGTCACAGCGAATGGCAGCAAATGCAGTCGGGTTTGCGCACACAAGAAGCACAACTGCAAGAGCGAGAATTGGCTCTGAGAAACGTCCAGCAGCGCCTTGTAGACTTGGAAAATCAATTCGGGCGTTTGGAGGAAAAAATTAAGGAAGGCAGTCAGAAGTTGCAGGAATGGCAAGTGCAGCAAAATGCGGGTGCTGAGGCGATCGACCGAATTGTTTCGGAGCAGTTGGAACTCGATGGGGAAATTGCGACAGCTAAGGCGGCTGTGGGGGAAATTGAGGCAAAATTGGGGGTGCAGAAGGGCGATCGCGATCGGGCGGAATCGAACTTGCGAGAACAGCATTTAGCCAAACAGCAGTTACAATGGCAGTTGCAAAAACTGCATGAAACTCAGCAAGAACGCCGGGAACAATTAGCCGCAGTCCGCTCTATATTGGACGCGCAGCGGGCGGAAATGCCCGACCCAGTGCCCTCGATTCCCGAAAATGTAGAAAAAGGAAGTCTGACGGAATTACAGCAGGAAGTAAAGGCGATCGCCAAACGTATTCAAGCTCTAGAACCAGTCAATATGCTAGCCTTGGAAGAGTACAATCGCACTCAAGAACGCTTGCAGGAATTGAGTCAAAAGTTGATGACATTGGCAGGAGAACGCACTGAACTCCTGTTGAGAATCGAAAACTTTACCACGCTCAGGCGGCGCGCTTTTAAGGAAGCTTTCGATGCTGTTAACGAGAACTTCCAAACTATCTTTGCGGAACTTTCCGAAGGTGACGGCTATCTCCAGATAGACGATGAGGAAGATCCCTTCAGCAGCGGTTTGAATCTAGTCGCTCACCCGAAAGGTAAACCGGTACAGCGCCTTGCTTCCATGTCTGGAGGCGAAAAATCGTTGACGGCGCTGAGTTTTATTTTTGCACTACAACGCTACCGCCCGTCTACGTTCTACGCTTTTGATGAAGTGGATATGTTTCTGGATGGGGCAAATGTGGAGCGATTGGCTAGAATGATAAAACGACAGTCTGAACAAGCCCAGTTTATTGTTGTGAGTTTGCGGCGACCTATGATTCAATCGGCCCAGCGTACAATTGGTGTTACTCAAGCGCGGGGAGCTTATACTCAAGTCATCGGACTTAAGTTGTAGTCTCAGTGTCTCAGTCGATGACCGTACCCAAAAACGGATACCGTGCGCCCGACACTCCGAAGTTGAGAGATCGAAATTTTAGAGTAAGGTTCAATCTCCCAGATTCAAGGCGAGAGTAAATCTAAAATCTAAAATCTAAAATCTAAAATCGACCGACGGTGTTCAGTGATATATATACTTGATAAATCAGGATTAAAGTTAGAATGACATCCGAACAAATCTGCCAACGCTCCGATATTCTAGGCACTCAAGTCATCACCCGCGACAGAGGTAAACGCTTGGGCGTAGTCAGTCAATTGTGGGTGGACATCGATCGACGGGAAGTTGTGGCGATCGGTCTACGTGATAATATATTCGCGGTCGCTGGAATGCCAAGGTTTATGTTCCTCAACAATGTCAGCGAAATCGGCGACGTGCTGTTGGTGGAAGACGAAAGCGCGATCGAAGATGATGTTGATGTTGATGTCTACAGCATTTTGATTAACAGCGAAGTGATCACCGAAACCGGCGAACCTTTGGGGAGAGTGCGGGGCTTCAGATTCGACCCCGAAGACGGTAAGTTAGTCTCTATCATCATCGCTTCCTTGGGAATTCCCCAAATCCCCGACCAAGTTCTCAGCACTTACGAGTTAGGAATTGAGGAAATAGTCAGCAGTGGCCCGAATCGCTTGATTGTGTTTGAAGGTTCTGAAGAGCGGATGCGACAGTTGACAGTAGGTTTGCTGGAGCGCGTCGGTTTGGGCCAAGCACCTTGGGAACGCGACGAGGAGGAACAAGGCTACTATCCGAAACCTGTGGCTACGGGAAATCAATTGGGCCCGGGCGTGCGGATACCTGCACCAGAAATGCGCAGCAAGGTAGCTGCGCCTGTGGTTGAGGAAGTTGATTGGGACGAGGACTCGCAGTGGAATCGGCCTCCTGTGCGACAGCAGATGCGCGCGGCGGTACCCGAACCGATTAATGATTACGACGAGTACGAAGAGGATAATTGGGGCGGCGATGAGGACGATTACGAGGAGGAGGAGTACGAACAGAAGCAGTACAGCTCTGAGAGTTATCGCCCGAAGGAGCCAGTGGTAGAGTACGAGTATGAGGATGATGTGGAGGCTGATGCTTGGGCTGACGATGAGGCGCCGAAGCCTTACAAGGCTCCTCGGGTGAATATCCCTGAAAAGACTAAGACTCCTGAGTACGAGGAGGAAGCTGGTTATTAGCAATTAATCTTGCATTTGTGGGGCGGGCTTTGGTGTTCGCCCCACAGTCGTTGGTGGTTGATATCAATTCCGGTTACGCGGGAATTGATATGAGATCACAGATCCAAAATATCGCCGATTTTAACAGTGCCACTGTTGATGATTTTGGCTAAAACTCCAGTCTGTGCGTGACCGAATTCCTGTTGCAGTAAACTAAGTAGGCCAATATCCCGATCGCCCGTTTGTGGATTAACTTCTATGTTGACACAACGACCGATTCGTGCTGTAACCTCTACGCGCGCCGTGCCTAATTGAAACTGTTTTCCGATTAACTCAAATTCCGACCAAGCTTCCATGCCTTCTAGCACAATGTTCGGACGAAATCGGCGCACGTCTATATTTTGGGCTGCGATTGCGGTTAATTGGTCTAATGTGGCTTGACTCAGTAGTGAAATGTGTACGGGTTGTCGATCGGGATAACGAGTTTCGCCGCTGCTGTCGCCGACTAATTGCAAAGGTGCAAGCTGCGGATGTCTGGCTTCTTTTGTTGGTTCAATTGTAGCCAAATATTCGGTAAAAAAGGTGCTGATGCGATCGCGCCCCGCCGCTGTATTCGTTGCTGCTGATAATACTGCAACTCCTTGACGCTTGACTGTTAAAACAGCCGTTTCCGGTTGATAATCGCATTCCAAAGCTGCTAACAGAGGCCAATCGTTTTGAACCGCCAAATATTTTTTGCTCATCCAAGGCGCGTTTTCGGCGGGCATTCTTGCAGCTTCAATATTATCTGCAAACATCAGTGCAAAAGCGCGATCGCCCTTAATTCCATGTCCTGCTGTCAAAGGAAACTCCGACATTTCTTGCGGTGTCAGCCCTTTAATTGGATAAGTAAATAACTGTTTTATTGTTGCAGATATCATAAATTTTAGGAAGTTACTACAATTTTCACTCTCACTCTTGTCCCCCCCTTACTAAGGGGGGCTAGGGGGGTAAAAGCTATTTTATAAACATTAATAAAATTGCTATAAAAACCCGATTAAGCTAGCAATTCATAGCAGCAGATATCTGGCGGTGCAACTGCCAAACCGTCTAATTGCTGCACAGCGGCTTGAATATGAGTTGAACCGAGATGTTGTTCCAGCAAAGCTGTACTTTCCCACTCTTCAACAAACGTAAAATCCGTAGGATCGGCTTGATTTTGCATCAGTTCATATTTGATGCAGCCTGCTTCTTGGCGAGTTGGCTCTATAATGCTCAGCAGTAGAGATTTAAGTTCTGCTACTTTGTCGGGAAAGGCGACGAGGCGTGCGATTACGCGCAAGGTTGGTTTAGACATGGGAGAAAGGAGGATCTGCTATTTTAATTGAATTTACGGATTTCAATGGAGCAAGCACTGTCATCAGTGACTACTGTAGCGTAGAATGGAACCAAATGAGTAGCGTACTTGCGGCTACGCCACTGCATATAAAAGCTTCAGCTCAAGCTGGATTTGTGGGCGATCCAGTTTTCGATCCTGTAGCAACAAATGAATACATCAAAACAGAGTTGGTCAAACTTGGATGGCAAGCCAGAATCCCGATTCCGCCGATCGATTTTTGGGAACAGATGTTGACTTTGGTTCTGCTGGTGCGATTGCAGAAGTTCAGTTCTCTCACTATTCATTTCTATTAAACAATACCGTGCGATCGCAATTGTTTTTCAATACTAATACACCTCTCACAGGACAGCCCGTTAGGGTTGTTATTATAGTTACAAAATCACAAATGTTTCCTGCTGCTAATAGCAGCCTTTACTACGAGCAAGCTGTGAACCAATTAACAGTATTATCTGCCTATCTATTTAATGTACCGATCAGAATAGTTGGTTTATTCAAGGAAAGAAATACAACTATACCTGCAAAATTGACTGTTTACAGTTCTCAAACATCAAGGACAATAGTAACTCAGCAAGAGTGTGAATGTCAAATAATTTCAGGGCGATCGCCCCGCAATCGCCGTTCTATTCGGATTATTTGAAAAATGATATATTAGCTCCACAACTCAAGCTCTAATTGCTCTCCAATTTTAGTAGGATTCAGCATTTTCTTACCATTACCATTTAGCTTGAGGTCTACTGGTGGAGCTTTTCCCCGAATATCCGCAGCAAAAGCAGCTTCCTCATAGAGCAAGCGTTTTTCCATTTCTTCTAAGTGATACTCTTCGGGATATATTTTTGCTTTGCTGCGTTCTGTTGCTCTTTTACCTACTTGTACGTCAAAGCGAAATGCTTCTATTGGCTGTCCGGTTTTTTCTACATAGTCTCGCAGAGTTTTTAAGTTTGGGAAATAGCCGCGCTCGTCCGGTTCCCCGCTTAAACGACGCAGCGCAACTTGATAGTATTTTATATCCAATTCTGCACCGATAAAATGCCGATCGCAGTTCTTAGCTACAACTGCCGCCGTACCCGAACCCATATAAGGATCGAGAACAACATTACTTTTCACGGTGGTAACTAAGACAATTCTAGCTATCAAGTCTTCGGGAAATTGACAGGGATGTATTGTCTGTTCCTCGTGGTTGTGTTTGACGTTGCGGAACATCCAAATGTCGCCGGGGTTTTTCCCGTCAGGATTGCATGAAAGTTCGCCTTTGCGAGAACCTCGGTAATGTTTTTTATTTTGATACTTTTGCGGCACTCTAATATCGTCTAAGTTAAATGTATATTCATCGGATTTAGTAAACCAAAGAATTGTCTCATGGCGGCATGAGAATTTATTTCGGGCGTGCAAACCGTGCTGTCTCCCCCAGATAATTCTATTCCGAGGAATTAACCCGCAGGATTCTAGAATGGGGAAGAAGCGAATATCAAGCGGAATTAGCGTACCTTTTTCGGAGAAAGCACCGACTTGCCAGAACAGCGAACCTGATTTTTTGAGAATTCGGCTGCACTCTTGCAGCACGAGTTTCTGTTCTTCCAAATAAATATTGAGAGCTTGCTTGGCTTCGTATTCCTTGCCCAAATTATACGGAGGAGAGGATACTACTAAGTCAACGCATTCGTCTGGCAAGGTGCTCAGAAGTTCCAGGCAATTTCCCAGAAATATCCGATCGAGCGGGAGCTGTTCTCGGTTCTGGTAGTGCTGCATTTGCTTTGCCTTTAATTTCAAAAAAACTTCGAGTATAACCCAACGTAGCCCAAACTAGCCCATTAGTCAATACCTCAATCTTTGGGATAAAATCTCTTGTTTTCCGTAGAATATTCCCAGGCGATCGCCTCTGGGTCTTTTTCACGGCTCCACTCAGCAAACTCCGGCTTAACTTTCCACTTCCCGATCGTAGTCGCGTGAACTTTGAACCTACGGGAAAGTTCTGTTTGGGTAAAAGAGATTTTGGGATTTTCAGGAGTCTTGGCTTGAGCAATCGGGAATAAGTTGGGTTTTTTCTCTTGTGCTTTTTCCCGATTTATGGCAGGCTCTTGAACAGCTATTGCTGCATTAGGTGTTTCGCTTTGATTGACAGTTGGAGCTATTTGGAAATAATACAAAATTCCGCCTTCTTCCGTTACTTGGAAATCGGCGGCAAACTCAAGAGCCCGTTCGTCGAGATACTCTTGAACCTTATCTCCAGGGAGTTTGGCATTCATCGCCAAATCCAAAGCTGTAACTCGCCCGTGATTTTCCTTGATCAATCTGTAGAAAACGGAGTCTAAATGAGCAAGCTTGTGTTTTTGGTGCTGCTGATAGAGCCTGCAAGCCCAAGCAATGCCCGCTGTGGTGGCGATCGCCCAAAACATCCTTCCCGACTCGAAACTGGCAACCGCCGTCAAGGAAATTGGCAAAAGCAGGGTAAGATATCCCCAAATGCTGCCCTTCTGTAGGTTATTGCTGTTTTTGACCATAGTTCCTAAACAGGTACGTAGTTTAGCTTAGCAGAGCGTGTCTGAATGCTCGACAAGTTTTTCGGCAGTGGATATGTCGATCGGCTAATCACTGACACACTCTACTACAAAATCCCAGAATCTACTTTTTTTTGTAACCGAGGATTCATGTACTTTTTTCGTAAACAGATTGCCATCCTGCTCATAATTGTTGCTTGCTGTACGCTGACGATTAGTTGCAGCGATAACCTAGCTGCCCAGTGTACTAAGTTTACTGAAATTGTCACCAAAGGCAACACTCTCATTGATCTTAAGCAAGGCACCTACGATGCTGCAACGACCAAGAATTTAGCTAAAGATTTGAACCAGACAGCTAAACAAATTGAGGCTTTGCAAATAACAGACACAACCCTCAAAGAAATGCAAGGCTCATCGGTTAAATCCTTCCGCAAAATAGGTCAAGCACTCGGGGATATGGGCAAAGCTCTTGAGGCAGGAAATCAGGCTTCTACCAGTATAAAAGGTCGAGAGCAAATCCAAACAGCTCAAGTAGATATTATCAGAGCTGGACAAGAGGCGAATCAAGCAGCGGAAGCTCTAGACGCCTTGACGGGCAAACTAATTAATTACTGCAAGGGCGATCGAACTTAAGCTAAGATTTTCCGGGGACATCTCAATGAGTGCAAGGGCGAAGCATGACCGCAGACAATCTATTAGTGAAAACTAGAGATTTACTGCGGTCATGCTTCGCCCCTAATAACTTGTCTTAATTATTTACTTTCGACGCCTTGACAAACATTTGTCCTCCCAAAAATCGCCACAAAAAAGGCAATTTTAAGTAAACTTTTAAAAGCCAGGGCGAGGCTGGTCGGCCTTTCGTCGAAAACGGTAAAAATCTCGGTATCATTACGTCAATCTCAAATCCGACAGTTTCTAAAAGCTCTTGCAGCGCCAAGTGTGTAATCGGTAATTGATGGTCTATAAAATCGTAGTATTCCTTGTAGGAGTATTTAAAATTAGGCTGAATTACCAAAAGAGAACCGCCGGTATTGAGGGCATCGAAGCAAAATGAAATAATTTCTACCAGTTCTTCTTTGTTGCGGAGGTGTTCAAAAAAATTTGAGATAAAAATGCGATCGAACTGTTCTGTAAAAGATGTGTGACTCTCCGAGTTAAGCACATCAATATTCAGCACCTTGACATCAGCATTAGCAAATAACTTTGAATCGGGATTGAGGTCAATCAAACATTTTTTTGCAGCCAGAATCTGATTGATAAACTCGCAATATCCGCCGCCAATATCTAAAACCGCCGACTTTGGAGGAACATAACCTTGTAAAAACTCGTCAATTAAAACTTTCCAGAGTACCACCTTGGCTTGCATTTGTCGGGAATCAAAGCGGTTGGCGTACAACTTTTTGAGATATGTGTCAGTTTTCATAGTAAAATAGCCTTGACTAAGTATGAGTCTATCACGCGATACAGTAAGCTATGAACGTTATATCTACCGAAATACCCGAAGTTCTGATAATTGAGCCGAAAATTTTTGGAGACGATCGCGGTTTCTTTTTTGAGAGTTTTAATCACCAAGCTTTTGTCGAAAAAACAGGTGTGACGGCAGAATTTGTTCAAGACAATCATTCCAAATCTTCTAAAAATGTCCTGCGCGGTTTGCACTACCAAATGCAGCAGCCTCAAGGCAAATTGCTGCGGGTAGTTAGTGGTGAAATATTTGATGTAGCGGTGGATATTAGAAAAAGTTCGCCGACTTTCGGAAAGTGGGTGGGCTGTTTGCTGAGTGCTGAAAATAAGCGGCAATTTTGGGTGCCGGCGGGATTTGCTCACGGTTTTTTAGTAGTATCGGAGATTGCTGAAGTTTTGTATAAAACTACAGACTACTATGCACCGGGACACGAGCGGTGTATTGTATGGAATGATGCTGATTTGGCAATCGACTGGCCGCTAGATGGTGCCGAACCAATTTTATCACCTAAAGACAAAGCTGGACAAACGTTGAAAAGAGCTCAAGTGTTTTGATCATGAAAATTTTACTCGCAGGCGGTAGCGGACAGCTAGCTCAAGAATTGCATCCCATTTTATTATCTGTGGGAGAGGTAATTGCAGTCGATCGCACTCGCCTCGATTTATCGCAACCCGAAAGCATCCGTCAAGCAATGGCTGACATTCAACCAGATTTAGTCGTGAATTCCGGTGCTTATACTGCGGTAGACAAAGCCGAAAGTGACGCGGAATTAGCACACGCAGTCAATGGAATTGCACCGGGAATTTTCGCAGAAGAATGCGAAAAATTGGGAGCAAGTTTGATTCACTTTTCCACTGATTATGTATTTGATGGCAGCAAAAGTTCTGCTTATCTCGAAACAGATTCTACAAACCCATTGGGAATTTACGGGAAGTCAAAATTAGCAGGCGAGGAAGCAATTCGGCAAGCGGGAAATCGACATATTATTATTAGAACCGCCTGGGTTTACGGCAACTACGGCAAAGGTAATTTTGTCAAAACTATGCTGAGATTGGGCAAGGAAAGGGAAGAAATTCGAGTAGTAGCAGATCAGATCGGAAGTCCAACTTGGACGGGCGATTTGGCTGCTGCAACTGCGCATATCATCCCGGGTATTGGGCTAAAAGATTTTGGGACTTACCATTATACTAACAGCGGTGTTTGTAGTTGGTACGATTTTGCGATCGCCATTTTTGAAGAAGCCGAAAAACTCGGCTTTCCCCTGAAAGCTCAGCGCGTAATTCCCATCACCACCGCCGAATATCCGACACCCGCAAAACGTCCCGCTTTTTCTGTCCTCTCAACCACAAAAATATCAGCACTTCTGGGCGCGCATCCTCCCCACTGGCGGCAAGGGCTCAGACAAATGTTAGCAAGAGAAATGA
>PVWI01000146.1 GCA_003003725.1 filamentous cyanobacterium Phorm 6
CCAAACGTCCCCTGCAATTGAGATAGCGGCGGCAATTTTTGCGATTGGGCCATCACCTCCTGCCGCTGCTGCAAAAGCACTTCAATTTCTGCCAAGCGGCGCAACTGTATGATTAACGGGGCTTCTGGTTCTCCGACTGCTACAGTTTGCACGTCGGCGGCGCTAGCGTAAACGGGAGGTTTTAAGCCTCTGGCTAAATCGCCTAAATTGAAATATTGCAAAGCGACTAAAACTTGCTGCAAGTTGCCCTGCTGGATGTTAACTTTCCCAGCAAATTCGGGGTTTGCGCCGGTTTTGACATTGCCAGAAATTAAGTATTCACCCGTACCTTGGCGGAAGATGCCGTTTGTCAGAGTGGCGCTGCCGTTAGCATAGCTAAATTCGGCTTGAAAACTGTCACCTTTAATGTAGCCGATCGCAGGTTGGGCGATCGCAATCTGTCCAGTTGCTTGCAAAGTCTGCGGATTTAACGGCATCTTCCAACCGGGCACGTTGACTTGTCCCGAAACCGTACCAGTTATCGGCCCCAAACCGGCATCTTTACCCGGCGACAGATTCAAAGCAGCGAGGGGAAACTCGCTTAAATTCACTCGCAAAGTTTCTCCCTCAGTTTCGCCGCGGGCTATCGATTCCCCGCGTTTGACTAAGAAAGATGTCGGCAGAAAAGATTGATTTAAAGCTAATTCAATTTTGTCGCTTGCGCCGGCCAAACGCAAGTTTATACTTTTATCGGAATTCGCACTCACAATCCCCGCCAGTACAGGATCGAATTCAACTTGATTTACTGCCAAATTCCGCACTTCTACATCGCCAACTAAACTGAGGGCGGAGAGATTTCCGGTGAGGCGGCCCGTGAAATCGACATTGCCGCGGACAGGCTGATTTGTTTCTGAAGCGTTGTTGACATTCGCTGCTTTCAAAAATCCTAATTGTTCTGCTGGTAAGGCTGCGAGGTTAAAGTTGGAGAGTTTGATATCCAAATCCAAATTTTCAATTGACGGCAATCCTTTACCTTCGAGTTCGACATTCACAAAACCGCTGGCTGTCAAACCCGGAGTTGCAGCTTTTTCTATTTCTACCCGCTTTCCGTCCCAGTTAAATACTGCGTCAAAAGGTTGTTTCAAAAACGGCAATTCGGAGATGCGGAAACTGCCGCCGGCGCGAACAGTTTGCGCCGAAGCAGCGGCTATCGGGCCGGATAAATTGACATTGCCGTTAAATATGCCTCGCAATAGCGGGAGATTTTGGGCTTGGGAGACTAAACTGCTGGCTTGCAAGCTTTGGCGCTGGGCTTCAAAGGCTTTCTGGAAGCGACTTAAGGCAATTTGGTCGCCTTCGATTGAGGCGCGCCAATTCCCGGAGGCGGCGCTACCTGTGGCGTTGACAACTCCGCCACCGTTGGCGAGTCGAATTTGTCCGTCGCCCTTGGCGGTGATGCCGTTGGCGGTGAGATTATCTGTATTTCCCAAAATTCGGACTTTACCGTCGAGGGTTCCAGCAATTTCTGGCGGTAAATTGGCTGTCAGTAAACCTGTTTGTTTGAGGGTTTGTTCTAAATTGCTGACTGTAACTCCGTTAGTTTCCAGTAATGCTTGCCAGTTACCGTTTTCCAATGTGGCTGCTGTATCGATCGCCCCTAGTCGATCGACCAAAACCCGTCCTTCCCCACTAGCACGAATTCCTTTAGCTGTCAAATTATCCAAACTGCCCGCCGCTTGGAATTGGCCGTTAACTCTGCCGTCAAATCCTTTAGGCAAAGTCGCCGTCAGGTTAAACAGTTGGGTATCGCGGACTGTTTTTTCTAAGCGGCTGAGAATAACTCGATCGAGATCCGCGACAACTAGCCACCTTCCAGCATCCAATTTTCCCTTAAAATCAACCGTACCGTCGGCAATCTTTAATTTGCCGCTACTGTTGACAGAAACATCGGCGACGCTTGATTTGTCAAGACTTCCGCTGGCTTGAATTTGATTCGATATTTGTCCATCCAGCGATTTGAGATTTTGGATTTTGGATTTTAGATTGTTAATATTGGCGACTATTTGGGGATTGTCAGCCGTGAAAGCCAAGCCCACATCTAACAGCGGCAATCCTAAATTTACCAGGCTGCTGATGGAAGTGCGATCCTCTTCGAGGGCTGCGCTAACGGTTTCTGCGATTCCCTCCCAATTTCCCTCTGCCAATCCTCCTTTGAAATTCACATTACTGCCGCCCAAATTGAGTTTGCCACTACCGTTGACATTGATTGCGCTAGCCGTCAAATTGTCAAGACTTCCCGATGCGGTAAATTGACTCGATAGCTGGCCGTCAATCGATTTTAGATTTTGGATTTTAGATTTTAGATTGGCAGATTGTTGATTTTCGGGATTGAATGCGGAAGCCACATCTAACAGTGGCAATCCTAAATCTACTAAGCGGCTGATCGAAGTGCGATCGGTTTCTGCGGTTACTTGCCAATTTCCCGCTGTCAATTCTGCTTTGAGATTCACATTACTGTCGGCAATATTCAGTTTGCCGTTAGTGCTAAGATTGATTCCGCTAGCGGTCAAATTGTCAACATTTCCCGAAGCTAGGAATTCGCCTGCTAGCTGTCCACCCAACGATTTTAGATTTTGGATTTTAGATTTTAGATTATCTAGATTGGCGGCCGATTGTAGAGTTAAAAATGGCAAACCGATATCAATTAACGGATTAAGAGCAACTTTTTCAGTCTTGCCCGAAGCTTGCCAGCGGCCTGATTCCAGTTTGGCATTAACATCAACAATACTATCAGCAATATTCAGCGTTCCTTTACCCGTCGCTGCGATCGCATTTAAGCTCAAATCATCCAGAGTTCCGGCAGCTTCGGCGGTTCCGGTGAACAAACCTGCTAATTCAGGAGGCAAATTAAGACCTGGTACGAGTTCCTGTAAACTTTTGACTGCGACGCGATCGCCCTTAATTATAGCTTGCCATTGACGGTCTTTGAGCGCCGCATCCACATTTACAGTAGCATCGCCAATTTTCACAACCGTATTTTGCAAATCCGCCGAATTTCCTCCGGCGCGAATTTCACCCGCAGCGGGAAAAGTCCCTTGCGGCGCTTGCCATTGAACTCTAGTTTGAATGTTATCTAACGGCCCGAAAACTTGAGCTTTGGCGGAGACACTACCAATGTTAACAGTAGCAGGAATCGGCAGAGCGTAAATTTTGGCGATCGCATCTGCGGGTACATTTTCCGCTTGCAAGTCAAACACCAAACCCGATCGCGAATTCTGACTTCCCAACGCGAGAGCAATTTGACCTTTGCCACCAATTTTACCACCCGCCGCCGGCACTACCAACATATCGCTTAAAGTCAAAGCTAAAGATTGAGAATTGGGAGTTGGGGTTTGAGCCACTTTGCCCAGTTCCATTTGAAAATTAGTGCTAATATTGTTTAATTGCAGGCGATCGACCGTAGCGGGTTTTGTCGAGGCGATCGTACCTGCAAGCATCGGCTGTGCCACAGTCCCCGTCAGCTTAGCATCCGCCTTAACTTCCCCCGCCACCGCAAAGGGCAATACTACTTTTTGACCCAATTCTTGCTCGATCGCACTGACAACACTTGCCACGGCTACCGGCTGCACGTTAGTGTTCAAATTTAAGCTAGCTGTATCCAGATTAAAATTAGCTCCAGCAGCCACTGTTCCAGCTATTTGAACCGGAATTAGACCGTAATTGCCAGTCAAACTATCGATCGTCAAATTAGTTCCCTGAAACCGCAATTGACCGCTGCTATTTTGGATCGTCTGTTTCAGTGGATTGATGCTTGCCTCCACTCCTGCAAAACTAGCCGTCCCGGTAATTCCAGAGAGTTTATTATCTCGAACTTGCGCGGTCAAATTGCCATTTGCCAGACCTTTTTGTAAAGAAATACCGGGAATTTTCAGGAAGCGGGCGAGGTCTGACAAAGGCAAGTTTTGACCTTGCAAAAGCACGTTTGTTTGACCCGCAGGCAAGAGAGAATCAGCCTTGACTGCAAAATTGTCATTATTAGTAAACTGACCGTTTAGCTCGTAGAGAACGCGCTGATTTTGCTCGCGAAATAGAGCACTGCCATTTTTGAGACTTACGGAAATAGGAGCCGATTTTTTTTGCCCGACTGCGGGACTTGGTACCAAAACTGCGCCCACATTTTCAACTCGAATTGCCTCAATTTCTGTTTTAAATAAACCCGGAGGTTTTGGCTCGGGAGTGGGAAGATTAACCCAGTGGCCTTGAGCATCCTGTTCGATGTAAGCGCTGGGTTTAACTAAAGTAATATCTAATTTGAGAGTGCGATTGAACAGCAGCGGCCAAATTGAAAATTGCACTTCCACTGCTTCTGTGGAAGCGTAATCGGGATCGGTAGCAGTTGCGGGTACGATCGATCGACCAAACCGCAAACTTGTCGGAGCAAATCGCTCCAAACGCCCGATTTTTACGGGCCGCTTCAGTGTCTGACTGACCTCAGATTCCACAATCGGAGCTAACTTTTCCTGCACCCACTGGTATCCTACCGCCGCCCCAACCAAGGCGAGAATACCCAATCCCGTACCGCTAAGCAGCAGCAGACGCCACCAACGGCGCTGGGGACGGGGTGCGAGTTGATTTTTGTTATCGTCGGAGTTAGTCATGGGTGTTTCTCAGAAATCAGAGAATTCAGGAATTAAGGGAATCAGCCAATTTTAGACAGGTATAATTTCTGTGATTCGCCAGTGTGCCTTCTGCCTTTGGTAGACTCAGAAGTGAGGTCGGAAGTGCCGATCGGGCCCAACGAAGGCCGAAGGCACGCCCCACTCCAGGGTAGACTCCAGAAACCTTTACCGAACTTAATCAAAACACGCAACATCACCTAAAACCAAGTCCTCCAACTCCCCCAAATCCTCTAGGTTTCCCCCGCTGTGCAGGATCGGTGGTCAATCTAAAATCTAAAATATAAAACCAAGTCGTCCAAATACCCCAACTCCTTTCGATCGCGCCAGTGCAGGATCGGTGGTCAATCTAAAATCTAAAATATAAAATTTAAAATCGGTTGCCCGATCGCTTCTAAGATAAAAAAACGGTGGTTAAGAAGGTCTTTAAAACTTATGCGAGTGTTCGTCTTACTCTTCAATGCCCGCACCGAGAATGAGGGAATTCATACCATTCAACTCGGCTCACGTAACAAAGTTCTGATGTTTGAGTCAGAAGACGACGCCACCCGCTTTGGCGTGATGCTGGAAGCTCAGGATTTTCCAGAGCCCGCTGTCGAGGCGATCGACGATGACGAAATTAAGGAGTTCTGCGACAGTGTTGATTATGATTGGGAACTGGTACCGGCGGGCGCGCTAGCGATTCCGCCAGAAGACAATGTAACACAGACTGAGTGGCAAATAGAGGGGCAGTCAGAGCCGGAACCGGAGCCGGAGTCGGATTCTGAAGTTTCCCAAGACGAACTGGATTCTATGCGCCGCCGACTCGAAGGACTTTTGTGAGAAGAAGAAGGAAGAAGCAAGAAGGAAGAGGGAAGAGGGAAGAGGGAAGAGGGAAGAAGGATAAATTTGATATCTTCCAGCATTCTCAATCCTAGACTCCATTTCTAGATACAGGCTTCCAGGCTGAACCTGGCATTTTGTATGACTTCTGACTCTGTTTCCCGGCAACAACAGCCAATTAATCAATGACCATTAACAACTGACAAAAAATGAAGAATTTGGAAGAACGGGGGCATCTGCTGACGGAACAGGTGAATGCCAACAGCGAGAATTTAGACCAACTCAGTTCGATCGAATTAGTGGACTTGTTCAACCGGGAAGACGCGCAAACCTTAAGTGCGATCGCCAGTGCGCGCGAACAGTTAGCACGGGCGATCGACATCGGCGCCGAATCTCTACGTCAAGGCGGTCGTCTGTTTTACGTCGGTGCGGGTACTTCCGGGCGTTTGGGGGTGCTGGATGCCGCCGAGTGTCCCCCCACCTTCTGCACGCCGCCAGAACTCGTACAGGGCATAATTGCCGGGGGTGCAGGGGCTTTGGTGCGGAGTTCGGAGGATTTGGAGGATCGGGCCCAGGATGGGGCGGAGTCGATCGCCCACCGTCACATTACCAACTTAGATGTGGTTGTCGGGATTACGGCTGGGGGCACAACACCCTTTGTCGCCGGTGCTTTACAGGCGGCGCGCCAGCGGGGGGCAAAAACAGTGTTTATCGCCTGCGTACCAGTCGAACAGGTGAGTTTTGAGGCTGATGTGGATATTCGGTTGTTGGTTGGCCCGGAAATAGTCGCAGGTTCGACGCGCTTGAAAGCTGGTACTGTGACCAAAATGGCTTTGAATATTCTTTCGACTGGCGTAATGGTGAAGCTGGGAAAGGTTTACGGCAATCGGATGGTTGATGTGGCGGTTACTAATCAGAAATTGCGCGATCGGGCTATACGGATGTTACAAGACTTAACTGATTTGAGTCGGGATGAAGCGGGTTTTTTGCTGGAAAAAAGCGGCAAGTCTGTAAAGCTGGCTTTGATGATGCACTGGACTGGTTTGGAGAAGGAAGAGTGCGATCGAATTTTGGGCGAGTTTCAAGGGAATTTGCGATCGGCTGTGGCATCAATTCGTCAGTAGTCAGCAGTCATTAGTCAGTAGTCATTAGTTATTGGTCAACTGTCAACTGTCAACTGTCAACTGTCAACTGTCAACTGTCAACTGTCATTTGCAATATCGATTCAAAAAATTGTGAAATCTCTTCAGTGGATCTGATGTGATAAACACTTTTGGTATTTTGAGCGCGATCGACATATTCGCGATATCTGGGAGTCAAATACTTGTGACACAACCAAAGAGTGCGGTAACTATTAATTGAACTCTTCAAGATCGGACTTTTTTCCGGCCAGCCTTCTGGCGGTTTAAAGCTACCTGCAATCATCCGTTTAGTCACCCACCAGAAATGCACGTACAGCGGTAGATCGACAAAAACCAGACTATCCGCCTCATTGAGTCGAAGCCAGATGGTTTCCATACAACCAAACCCGTCAATAATCCATCGGTCAGTAGCCAAAATTTGATCGTGGATATGCTTATATTCCAATACGGTTCACTTAAGACATATCTCCCTGGCACACCCCTTAAAAAGGGGGGGACAAGAATGCTCTCAAAGTCCCCCTTTTTAAGGGGGATTTAGGGGGATCTCCGGGGTATAAATAGTGTTAAGTGAACCGTATTGGCTTATATTCTTCATTTGAGACCTCAGCGCCCCCAGATTGATATTGAATCTTATCCAAGGCGTAAAGTGGCAAACCAGTGATTTCTGATAATCTATTGCTGAGAGTTGATTTACCGCCTCCAGTATTGCCAAACACGGCTACTTTTTTCATACTTACTCCTTTTCGTAATTAAGTAATTTAGTTATTAGTCATTAATCATTAGTTATCAGTAGCGGACTAAAAGCTGAAGCTTGATCGAATTTGTAGCTTTCCAAAAAGTCAATTTCGGTGATTCTTGGCGCGATCATTGACGTTTTTGATAAATGCGATTAGCGTCAGTATATATATTTATTGTTTGGCGATCGCTTGGATATTTTATCAGACAAGCGATCGCGGCCCGGTATTGTCGATCGATTTGTAAAATATCTGTCAAATCTAAGGCGATCGCTCCTTAGTTAAAAAAGCAGTTTCTGAAGCCAACGCACCTAATACGAGACTGCTGGATACTCTACCCACCTTGAAATTTAAAACCGAGTCCTATGCAACCAAAACCTAACGTTAACCTATACTCATTCTTGGGGAATCTCCCCTGGCTGAAAAAAAGCTACACTGCCAAAATTATGGTGGTTGCATTTTTAGGCACGCACGTTCCTTTGCTAACCTTAATGGTCTGGTTTCTCACCTCCAACGCTTACTCTGTAGAGACATCAGTCCGGGTTCTGCTGATTGCTCTGTTGGCGACATTAGCGGGTACGGGAGCAACGCTTTATACGCTACGCACCTCCTGGTTCCGGTAATCTTAACCTCCGAGGCTCTACAAAACTACCTCGATACAAGAACATTGCCGAACTTACCCACAGAGTTTACCGATGAAGTCGGTACGCTGATGGCAAATTCCTCACAAACGCTTTACAAACTAGATGAATTGATTCATTACATTACTCACTACGATGAACTGACTGGATTGCCAAATCGTGACTTATTCTGCGATCGCCTCAATCAAACCCGATCTCAAAATGACTCACCCTTGGTGGCAGTGCTGGTATTGGGTATCGATGATTTCACAGGGATTCGCCATTCGTTGGAGCCTGAGATATGCGACTTACTAATTAGAGCCGTTTCCCAACGGGTGGTACAGTGCATGGATCGGTCAGATGTCTTGGCGCGTTTGGGCGACGGTGAGTTGGCGATCGCTCGCAGCGAACTCCCCTCCCTGGAGAGTGTGGTCAAGCTATCCCAACTGCTGCTGAGTACGCTAACCAAACCTTTCTCTATCAATGGCAACCCGATCCACATCACCGCCAGTCTTGGCATTACATTGAACCATCTAGAAAATACGAATTCTGTAGAGAAACTTCTTCAGCAAGCCGACTTCGCACTTCATCAGGCAAAGCAGCAAGGGCGGAGTCACTATCAGTTTTATTCACCCGAAATGAACGTTCAGTTACAGGAGCGGCTGGCCCTGGAAAATAGCCTGCGCGGAGCGCTGGAGCGTAACGAACTACTGGTTTACTATCAACCGCTGATCGACCTGCACGGCGGACGGGTGACAGCAACGGAGGCGCTGGTTCGCTGGCAGCATTCTACAGAGGGTTTGGTCTCTCCGGCAAAATTTATTCCGATCGCCGAAGCCAATGGCGAGATTGTCCCCATTGGTGAATGGATCTTGCGAACGGCTTGCGCTCAAAACCGTCGCTGGCAACTGGCTGGGCTGCCAGCCCTGCGGATTTCGGTGAATCTGTCGGCTCGACAACTTGAGCAAACGAATCTGGTTGAGATGGTTCGCCAAATTTTGGCAGAGACTGAACTCGAAGCTGCGTATTTAGAACTGGAAGTGACTGAAAGTGCCTTGATGAATGATATTGATCGATCGGTCAAAACCTTAACGCAACTGCGAGAACTTGGCGTGTCCCTCGCCCTAGACGACTTTGGCACAGGTTATTCTTCCCTCAACTACCTGCAACGGTTTCCGGTTAATATGCTGAAGATCGATCGATCTTTTGTCCAAGATGTACTGTCTAACCCGAACAGCGCCACCATTACTGATGCGATCATTGCTCTGGCAAAAAGTCTGGGGTTAACGATCACCGCAGAAGGCATTGAAACCAAGGAGCAGCTTGACTACCTGCAAGCGCGAGGCTGCGATGAAGGTCAAGGGTTTTACTTCAGTCGTCCTGCTAACGCTGATACCATCACTAAACTGCTAAAGGACTCGCTTCAGTCTGATGCAGCATCTATCGCTCTTGCCACACACTTTTAACTTAATTGGGGTAAGTCCCACGCTGTAATTGTACTCAATTCAGCGCTGGGATATAAGCCA
Source organism: filamentous cyanobacterium Phorm 6 (assembly GCA_003003725.1). Classification (GTDB taxonomy): domain Bacteria; phylum Cyanobacteriota; class Cyanobacteriia; order Cyanobacteriales; family Microcoleaceae; genus Microcoleus. Next base: position 9,500 of record PVWI01000146.1, read on the forward strand.
AACAAAGTCTGTGAATTTCTCACAAAAAGATGGTATGATATAAGTGGTTGCGACCCACCCACTCGACTGCAAACAAGAGGCTACAGTAGCAGTAATATGCTTGGCCTTGGACAACTGCGAGAGAAAGGGGGAAAAGACAGACCGCTGGTTATTGGGATACGTCCCAATGTGAAATACAATCCAAGTTTGTCATACGAAATAGTTTTTTGCCTTGGGAAACAGGGCTTCTGCGTGGGTTCCCTACGAAGGGATAAAGGCTGTAAAGCCAGAGATGCTGTGTAAGACTTGGATCGTCTTTGGTGACGAATATTCAGCAATGGATATCCCCAACAGAGCAACGGCAAACGAGACACGAAGCCTACACTATACCGTAAGGTTAGTGTTAGGTATTTCACGCTGAACCACTAAAGCGCTCTTGTTTTTAGATTCCCGACTTCTCCAAAAAGTCGGGAATCTCGATATGCTGTTTTTTAGGCGTTAACAAAAACAGAAGATGTAAGCTGACTTTGACTGACACCCTGCACGATTCCTAAATAATTACTACCAGACTTAATCGCCGTAGAAGCGACACTTGCGCCTCCATCCAACTGCAAACTCACAGCTTCAAAAGTCAAGTTTGCAAATCCGATACCGTCAGTCAAACCAATTTTATCCCCGATCGCAAAATCGGTAATCACATCCGCACTTACTAAAGTAGTCGAAGCAGACAAACCTCCTGCTAAGATAAACGTATCATTTCCAGCATCGCCGGTCAGAATATCTTGCCCGCGATCGCCCCCCAACAAATCGTCGCCGTTACCGCCAATCAAGATATCATCTTCTTTGCCGCCGCGAATAGTATCGTTACCGTCAGATCCGATTAGTCGATCGTTATCGTTATTGCCGCTGATAAAATCATTACCAACACCGCCATCAATTGAATCCGATTCTTTACCGCCCAATAAGCTGTCATTCCCACCTGCGCCATTAATTGTATCAGCACCTTGCATTCCATTAATAATGTCAACACCATCTCCACCCGTGAGACTATCTTTCCCAGAAAGGGCAAAAATTGGCAATCCCGCAGCAGTTGCAGGTATTTGAGAATCGCCACTATCTGATAGGAAATAATTGCCGCCGCTGGCTGTATTCTTGGGTGCTGGTGTCGGGCTGCCGTCCCCTGTAGCATTGGGTATTGGCGAAGTAATCGAGACTAATGTGCTGGGTGTTGGAGTTGGAGTTGGTACGGGAGTTGGAGTTGGAGTTGGAGTTGGAGTTGGAGTTGGAGTTGGTATCGGTGCGGGATTGACACTACCGTCAAGGGAAGTAGCAAAAACTTGAGTCCAATAGTGATTGTAATTGACACTGCCAGTATCGTTGGCTAAGAAATAGTAACCGATGCCAATCTCTTTCAGATTGGGGTTGAGAATGTTCGTGCGGTGGCCGGGGCTGTTCATCCACGATGATACAACTTGTTCGGGTGTAGACGATCCGGCTGCGATATTTTCTGCTGCCGAGCTGAATTTATAGCCCGTTGCAGTAATCCGACTTCCCATTGACGAACCATCTTTTCCGGTATGGGAAAAGAAGTCTTGCAGTGCCATATTTTGGCTCTGAGTTTGCGCGGCACTGAGTAATTGAGTATTTAAGGTTAGGGCGGACAAACCTAATTTGTTGCGTTCTATGTTGGTGAGTTCTAAAACTTTATAAATAAAGTTTTGATTGGTTGTATTTGGTGCGACTTGAGAGGCCGATCGCTCTCCTGTTAAAATGTCCACAGACTGAAAACCGGAATTTGGTAATTGTTGAGGCATGGGGATAATCAATTGTTTTAAGACTTGGTGAGAGCTGGTAGATGGCTTACCGTCTTAACGATAATTTCCCCGATCGCTGGCTGGGTACAATTCCATAATTGTGTTCATCCGTGCCGCCGCTGTACTTGTTCTAATTATAGCTGTTGTCAAAGTGTGGATGTCAATAGATTTTAGATTATAAAATCACTCCTCATAAATCTACCGTTTAAATTAAGTAAATTCACTTACAAATTCACTCACACCGACAAAACTTACGTATTAACTCTATCTGTAGGGTGCGCAATGCGCACCGGGTGCATCTCAATGAATGCAAGGGCTCTCGCATTCCGGCAAAAAATATATTAAACATCGACCATATTTCTTGTGCAACAGGCCCGAAAGCTTGTTCAAAATTTGCTTTTCTGAAGATGTCTATTAGTGAGAACCAGAGATTTACTGCCGGAATGCTTCGCCCCTACGAATATATTTACAAAACATATTATGCACCCGTGCACACCTTATTCCTACCTGTTCTGAATCTGATTCAAAAGTTTAAAAACACGCCTTAGCCTCCTGAGCAACTTGCTCAACGTCATCTTTAGCGAGAATTTCCAACGCCGCCTCTGCTTCTGCACCGCCCAACCGCCCCAAAGCTTGGGCGACTCTATAACGGATTTGCCAATCTGCATTAGAAGCGTAGGGAAGCAGCAGCGGCAGCGCCCGCTGATCTCCCAATTCACCTAATGCGCTAATGGCAATAGTTTGGATCAACTCGTTTTCAGAACCCAGGGCATTTTCTAACATGGGAAAAGCTTTTGGATCGCCCATTTCTCCCAAAGCGGCGACGATGCTGAGTTGGACTAACCATTCAGATGTACTGCTGTAAACTTGTTCCAAATCTTCTAAAGCAGCGGTTAATTTCAAGGCGCCCAAAGCATCGGCTGCTGCTGCTTGCACGTCGGGTTCGGGGTCGTTGCGCAGGCTGTGAAGCAGTACCTCCAAAGCGTTTGGCAGATTCTGCGTGCCGAGGCTTGACATTTGGCTGACGGCTGCGTACCGAACGCGGACGTTTTTGTCGCCGATCGCCATTTGAATCAAATTGTAGGCGATCGCAGGTTCTAGTTGCCGCAGTTGGTTAACACCCCGCAGCCTTTCGCCAAAATCCTCGGAATTTAGCAATTGTTCGACAGATTCAGGAGTAATACTCATGGAATTTTAAAATTGGTAATTGAGAAGAAGGAAGAAGGAAGAGGGAAGAAGGAAGAAATATTTCGGCGCGTATTCCTGACTTTTTACTCGCGAATCTAGAGACTTATTGCATAAATCTTTGATTGATAGGGAAGCCGGAGATAAACGCAAATAAACGCGGATAATTTCCCAAAAAGCGAGCGAATCAAAGCAATTAACGTCTTAGGTAATTGGTGATTGCCAAAAGCGATCGAGATTTAAGGAGCGATCGACTGATTTTGTGATCCAATCCTTCAACTACAACAATTAATTAAGACTCGGCCGCCATCGATCGGATAATATCTCCCCTAGTGAGGATGCCGATTAATTTGCCCGCAGTATCGACTACCAGCAATCGGTGGATGCTGCGATCGTGCATGAGTTTTGCAGCTTCTGGGACAGATTTGTCGGGTTCGATGGTAACTGGCTCTTTACTCATCGCTTCTCCTACTGTTTGTCCTAAAGCCTTGTGGAGTTCTCGCTCGTAACGACCTGGATTTTCTAGGTAAATCACGCTATCGAGTACCATGATGTAAGCGGGCGGAGTTACGCCGGTTTCGCGCCACATCAAGTCGGTTTCGGAGATGACTCCTACTAACAAGTCATTCTCATCTACGACGGGAAGACCGCTAATGTGTCGATCGGCTAAAATTTGAATCGCTTCATTTAAAGGCATTTCGGGGCGCGCCAAAATCGGCTCGCGGCTCATCAGATCGGCTACTGTTTTGGGCATGATTGGCGGTTGATTGAGTTTTTGCTCCAAATCCGATCATATAGGCTCATGGTGACACAGACTGAATAAAGGCAGCCATGCAGAAGCGATTCGTTACAAGCTAGAAGGAGGCGAAAAGTTTGAATGCCAGAATTTGAAAGGTTTTGGCGATCGCCTCCTGAAATTCTGCCGTTTGTGTGGCACAGGCGGGCGATCGACCTGACAACATTAGTTAAGATAAATTAAACAGCCGATAAATACGCCACCGATGTCCGAATCTCCAGCCTCAAAACCAGACTCCCAACCAGAAACCCGCCGTGTATTGGTTTGCCAGTATCAATCTTGTCTGAGAAATGGTTCAGCAGCAGTGCTAGCTGCTTTTGAAGCCCAACAAGTTCCAGGAGTGACAGTTGAGGCCTGTAGCTGTCAGGGACAGTGCAACACTGGCCCGACTGTGCGAGTCACCCCAGACGAAATTTGGTATTGTCGAGTTAAACCGAGTGATGTACCGTTGATTGTGGAAGAGCACCTCAAAGGGGGAAAACCTGTAGAGGCGCTGTTCAATCCGAGAATTCATGCGCGTTATTATTATTAGTTCTGACTTGATGGAAGTGCCAATTCACAGATATGGCGCATCTAATTTAAATAGTAATTATGGAAATTGCGCTTTGAAAATCACAGGAATTGCAGTTAGCTTGTTCGTGCTCGTGTTGGCGCGCACTCCAGCGGTAGTCGCTCAAACGGCGACGGTCGCTGGGGATATTTGTCCTGGAGAATTGGGGGCAAAAGTTGATGCGATCGCCAATCGTGCTGAATTTAGCCGATCGCGCTGGGGCATTTTGATTCAACCTCTATCTTCTACTACTACTCTCTACAGCCGCGACGCCCAAAAATATTTCATTCCAGCATCCAATGTCAAACTGCTAACCACAGCCGCTGCTTTGCAGAAACTCGGTGCAGATTTTCGGATTAAGACATCGGTTTACAGCGGGGAAAATGGCAGTTTGTACGTTGCTGGTAGGGGCGATCCGAGCATTGCCGAGGCTCAATTTAAATCCTTGGCTCAGCAGTTGAAACAGCGCGGCATTAGCCAAGTTAATCAGTTGATTGGCGATGACAGCTATTTTCAAGGCAGTGCAGTCAATCCGAATTGGGAATGGGAAGACGCGCAAGCTGGCTATGGCGCGCCGGTTAACAGTTTGATTTTCAATCAAAACGCGATCGAGCTTCTGTTGTCCCCGCAGGCGATCGGGCAACCTCTGAAAGTTACTTTTGCCGAACCCAAGCTGACAAATCAGTGGCAAATTCTCAACAATTCAGTCACTGTTGCTCAAAACGAATCCGAGTTTATTGCAGTTGGCCGGGAATTCGATCGATCGGCAATTCGAGTTAGCGGACAGTTGAAAATTGGTGCAGCATCTGAATCAGCCTATGTCGCAGTTGTCAATCCCGCCAATCATTTTGTGCAGCAGTTTCAGGAAGTCCTGGCGGCTGACGGAATTCCGGTTAAACAAGCTTTAGTTGCATCTACTTCTCGCAATTACAATCAAGAATTAGCAGCCGTTGAATCGCCACCGCTGGCCCAATTGGTGAAAGAAACTAATCGGGAAAGCAACAATCTTTATGCAGAAGTTTTATTGAGATTGTTGGGGAAAGCTACAGGCAAGATGCCTCTGCCACAAGAGGATACAGGTGAAATTGGTTTGCAAGAGTTAAAAACAGTTTTAACTCAATTAGGAGTAAATCCAAATAGCTACAAATTAGCCGACGGTTCCGGCTTGTCTCGCCACAATTTAATTAGTCCAGAAGCCTTGGTGCAAACTTTGAGATTGATGGCGAATTCACCTGCTGCATCTGTTTACCGCGCTTCTTTGCCTGTGGCTGGCGAGAGCGGTACTTTAAAAAATCGGATAAACATTACACCAAACCGGGTAATTTTGCAAGCAAAAACAGGAACCTTGAGCGGAGTTTCGGCGCTGTCGGGATATATCGAAGTTCCGAATTACGAGCCGCTGGTGTTTAGCATTATCGTCAATCAATCTGAACTGTCTGCTGCAAAAGTGCGATCGGCAACTGACGAAATTGTGCTATTATTGAATCGTCTGCGTCGCTGTTAAAACAATACATTGAAAGTCAGAAAATTAAGCTTAGTGATGAGACCTGAACAGTAGGACACTAAAAAAATCTACAAGTTTTAAGTTTAGTTAGATTGCAGCGGCAGGGATCGAAAAGCAGCTACAATATAAGCAGAAACATTAAAACCATTGGGCCGTTTCAGCCTGCTACCAGTCGGCGGATTCTGTACTTCCCGAAAATAAGTCTAACTTTCCCACTATGAAATCTTTAGATTCCCAACAGCAACAACACATCTTTGTCGAAACCAACAACATCCGCCTGCACTGCGTTGCTCAAGGGGAAGGCGAGCTGGTTATCCTCCTGCACGGGTTTCCCGAGTTTTGGTACTCTTGGCGCCATCAAATCCCTGCTTTAGCGCGTCATTTCAAGGTTGTGGTGCCGGATTTGCGGGGCTACAACGATTCGGATAAGCCGGAAAGCGGTTATGATTTGGATACGCTGAGTGCTGATATTCGCGGTTTGATCGATCGGCTCGGCTATACAAAGGCTCACATTGTAGGTCACG
>PVWI01000147.1 GCA_003003725.1 filamentous cyanobacterium Phorm 6
AGGCATGGCTGCTACTGGATAATGCTTTTACGGTCACGCTACCACAAGACCGTAAAAGATGTCAAATGGGTTCTATATAAATTAGATGCACGCCAGCTTATGGCACAAGTCCGATGGAAGTCAAAACAAGGAAGAAGCAATAATTAAATTTCGTACATCTGGCGTCGTATTTTTAGGGCGGGCTGTAATATCCCAACCCACCATAATTCGATCGTGCCTTGACTGTAAAATTTAGATTAGTCTTTGCTTAGCAAGGGTTTCAGCGGTAAAGAAGGTGCAGACACCCTGGAAGGCGCAGACACGCTATCACCTGGTTTTTTCAACCCCGAGCCATCCAGCTCAAGATGTATTTTCGTACATCAAATCGGTTTATGGGTAAGTCATCAAATATTTATTTGCTAGATCGCACACTGCACCGATACAATAATATTGTTGACGACTTTTAAGTTGGGTGCGTAACTCAGTTGGATAGAGTAGCTGCCTTCTAAGCAGCGAGCCGCAGGTTCAAGTCCTGCCGTACCCATTACACCAACACTTTACACAGTAAAGGTTTCAGTCTATCGCTCTGGTGGCTGGTGCAGATCTGTGATGTTCTTGACTGTGATTTGACGACGATCGTTTTGACTCCGGGATGTCGATCCTTTGACAAGAGAAACGGAAATCACCAAAAAACGAGCGGGAAGCCCCCAAGCTAAACTGGGGCAAATTTTCCTACTTCTCGATCGACACTGCCACTTTTTTCAGTATATCTTGGTAACAGCCGATGTGATATCATAAAAAGTCGGTTGTGTCAATAGATAATCCGCTGCGATATTCAAACAGCACCAGAAAGCCAATTGTGGGCCGAGTAGCCTTCAGGGGTTATCCTTAGTAGTCAGGCTAGTTTCCGACAGGTTTGGATATGTTCCCACCAACTCTATTTCATATTCCCCAAAATTTAATGCTATTACTCGACGGTGGCGCGATCGACCAATTCAAGCCGATATTCGCGCAAGCAACCGGAATGCCGATCGTTGCATCGGAAAATACGGCGACAATTGCACTCCTATTGGTTGCTGTGGGAATTCTGGGTTGGGGATTTTATCGCGCTAGAGAGTTCGGCAAACTGGGAATTTTGGCTTGGTTGCAGTCAGTGGCGCTGATGAGTCCCTGGCTGCTGTTCTTTGGTTTGTTCGCCGCCGGGATTTATCTGAATCTAGTTGCGGTATTGTTGCTGTTAGTGGCATCCACGGGATTGTACATTTATCTGGGCCGCCAATTGCGATCGAGTGCCTCCGATGCAGTGCAAATATCGCGCGATCCTGATGAGTTAAAGTCCCGAAGCGATGAAAACTCTTCAGCCGACTCCCAGCCGACACCAGCTAAAGAAGTGATTAAGATCGTCACATCGCCATCTGTAACTAATGAATTAGAAATAATTCCTGTTCCAGTTGAAGACCTCAAAGCAATTAAAGGTATCTTTGGTATCGATACTTACTTTGCGACAGAAACAATTCCCTATCAAGATGGGGTGATCTTGAAAGGCAATCTCCGGGGAGATCCAGAACAAGTACACTCACGTTTGACGGCAAGTTTGCAAGAAAAATTAAACGATCGCTACCGCTTATTTTTAGTAGAAAATCAGGATGACAAACCAGTAGTTATTGTCTTGCCCAGCACAAATGACCCGCAGCCAACTACTGTATCCCAAAAAATCCTAGCAGTCGTACTGCTGCTGGCAACGATTGCTACTACCTTGGAAACAGGTGGTTTGCTACTGGGTTTTGATTTTTTTAACTCGCCGACTAGATATCTAGAAGTTCTGCCAATTGCGGCCGGAATTTGGGCGGTTTTGGGTGCGGGCGAAAGTGCTCGCAGAGTGGTAGCAAATCGGTACAATGTTGCTTTGAGTTGGCCATTTTTTATACCAACTTGGCAGATAGGTTCTTTTGGGGCGATCGACCGTTTTGAGTCGCTGCTGCCCAACCGTAAAGTTTTGTTTGACCTCGCTTTTGCTAAACCTGCGGCTGGGGGAATAGTTGCTCTGACAATGCTGGTAACGGGTTTGCTGCTTTCTCACCCAGGCAGTTTGTTTCAAATTCCCGCAGAATTTTTTACGGGTTCGGTTTTGGTGGGAATTTTGGCAAAACTGGTTTTGGGATCGGCTTTGCAGCAGCAAATTGTTGACGTTCACCCGCTGGTAGTTATCGGTTGGTTGGGCTTGGTAATCACGGCGATTAATTTGATGCCGGCGGGACAGTTGGATGGGGGTAGAATCGTGCAAGCCATCTACGGCCGAAAAATTGCAAGTCGCACTACTTTGGCGACGTTTGTGGTGCTGGCGATCGCTTCTTTAGTTAATCAGGCGGCTCTGTATTGGGCGATCGTGATTCTGATCTTACAGCGAAATCTGGAACGGCCGAGCCTCAACGAGCTGACTGAGCCTGATGACACTCGCGCAGGTTTAGCTTTGCTAGCTTTGTTTTTGATGATTATGGCACTTTTGCCGTTGACTCCGGTTTTGGCCGGGCGTTTAGGCATTGGAAACTGATCGCACCGGGCGTTGTAACGCCCGGTACAAGCGCACTCTCTATTTCGATCGATCGACTGAATGGAAAATCTCGCAACTTGTTTAAACTTAATTTATCAACCAAAAATCACTTATTTGAGCACTTAGGGTAAAGTCATGGCTAATCAACTTCCTCCTGTATTGGTAACTTTTGATGCAGACGTTTTGATGGCTGGCAGAACTCAGGTATGGCAAGAATATGCCAAGGTGGGAACTTGCTATATCCCCGAAGTAGTGTACGACGAAATAGATCATCTGACCGGCAGAGCGGTGGAACCAGCGATCGAGCAAGTCGCTAGAGAGTTTATGCGATTTTTTTCCGACAGCGGCTGGATTGCAACTGACGCTCAAGAAACGCACCGCGCTCTGGAACCTTCGATCAAAAATCAAAGCAAGCAAGCAATGCTCGTGGTGGCGACGGCTCAGTGCGTTTACGGTTTGGCTCAAGAACACCCGGAGGCATTGGTGATTTTTGTGTCCAACAGCCAGCCTCTGCTCAAGCGGCTGGCTTCTGTAGCCGCTCCGAATCTCTGCGGAATTACCGGGGCGATGCTCTTAAATTGGGCGAGGAAAGGGGAACGTCCGCCAACGGCGACTCAGCAATTGCAAAGTTTGATGCGCATCCTCGCGGAACGCAAATCGACTCAGCGCGGTAACAGCAGAATTCAGGATGCTGCTGTTGGCAAAACCGGGACTTCTGCTAGCAAGTTCACGGGGATGCGCGGCACTTCTGAATTGAACTCGCCGATCGCTTCTACTAAAACTAATCACACGGGTTTCACTGGAAACCGCAGCGCGACTCCGCGCGCCAAAAAGCCGCCGCGCATTCGCGAGGAGTCTAGAGATTACGAGCCGGCTGTATATCGGATGAAAAGTATTACGCCGCCGAAAAAAAGAAATAGCAGTTTTTTGTCTGGTGCGTTCAATTTTTTGGGAGCGTTATTTTTCTTGACGGTAGCGATCGGTATTTTGTGGCGAGTATTTGATGTTAGGGGTTTTAGAAAAACTTTTGTACCCGCTCTACCGCAGCCTGTGCAACAGTTCGTTAAGTCGATCGATCCTAAATGATCGACTATGCAACTCTCTTAACAATGCTGAACGGGAACGAAATAATTAGTGGATTGGCTTTAGCTTTGGCGGGTTTTGCTTATGCTACATTCTTTTATGTAGTTCTTCCCATCAGATATTACGATTCTGGGGCATCGGTTTGGGCAATAGGAATTGCGATCGCCCTTACTGTAGCAATGAATTGGCTGCTATCTGAATCATTGCTGACTGGGTGGAGTTGGGTAGCTGCATTATTTGGTTTTCAGATACCGCTGATGATTTTTTGTAGCCTATTTCTGGGAGATGGGCTGTTGCTGCCGAGTTTGTTATTTTTCGGAACTATGATAGTAGAAGTTGCGAGCGTTTATAGTAATTTTTCGCAACAAAAAACACTGTTAATTGTGAGTTTGTGTACGGTATTTTTCCTAACTTTAATGTACTTATCTCTCATTGGTGGCTACGTGATCAGAGGCAAAAATCCGTTTCAGGGTTCTTCTACCCAGATGCTACCGCTGTTGAATCAAAAGGTAGAAATTTGCACCGACGATCCGAAACAATTGCAGTTGAATGGTAAAACTGGGGAACTCACGCAGATCGATCGCTACGAAGTGACAGTCAAGCTAGATAATGATAAAATATTCTGGCCTTACGTCCAGGTTTGGTGGGAAGATGTCAAGGCTGCTAACTAACAGAAATCCTCAGAATTGTTCATTTTCCTCCCCGAATTCTGTCAAGCAATTTTAATAAACCCGCACTGACTAAACCTCCTGCAATTCCCAGAACCAGACTCAACACCAGGACTTGACTGGCCGACATCGGATTTTGCGGGCTAGCGGGGCTGTTGATTTGGCTGGCGTAGATGCTGGCGGCGACTCCGCTGGTGCCAATGCCCACGCCCACTGTACCAATGGTAAAGTTTAAAGTGCGATCGCTCCTAGCCCTCTCAATCTCGATAATCCCCTCTACAGTTTCTATGGCATTTTCCAACAACCGCAATCCCGCACTCAAACTTCTATTATCCGCCTTAACCTGCGTGACATACTTGTCTTCAGCAAACTCGCTGAAACTTGCCATAAACTTTAACTCATTTGAGTCCCTTTTCATTTCCTTGGCTATAGTTTCTAGCCGTTTATCATAGTTTTTAAGATTAGTTTTAATTGTATTTTCTTGTTCTTCCAATCGACTAATATAATTAGCATAAATCGAGAAAATTGTCAAGCAATAAACCAGATTTTGCTGCAATTGTTTGAGGTCAACTTTAGCAGCATTGACTTGTTGTGGCAGTTGGCTGACAATCTCTTGAATCTTCCGCGAAGCATCCTTGAGATCCGACTTAAGTTGGCGGCTTTGTTGATAAGCCCAAATCACTTTGTTGCGATACCAAAATAATCGGAGGAAATGCGGATAAAGTTTCCTCATTGTTTTAAGAGTAGTGCTAATTGATAGCTCACCACTGTTAGGAAACAAGCAAATTAAGACATGATAATTTTGGCTGATATTGCCTCTATCTCCCGGAGGTAGCCACAAATCATAAAAATTTGCTCCTAAAAATTGCCCCTCGGCTTTTAAATCCCGATCCCATTTAGCATTCGGGACTAAATTAAGTTTATCGTAGCAATTATTAGCAGTTTCAAAAGCATCTTGGCCGCTAGTCAATTCACCCCAAACTAGCCAACTTTGACCGATAGTAGCAGGTTGGTTGAAGCGCGAGATGATTGTTGATTTCAGCCATTCTAAACAATCGATTTCTTTCGGTGCAAATTTCTTGTCGCTGTCGGGTTCTATTTTGCCGGACAAGTCAAACTGCACCGCATAAGTATCGCCTAATTTGACAGGATAAGCATAGCCATCGAGGGGAGATTCAAATTGTGCTACATTTTTGTTTCCGAGTAAATCGATGTAATCACCGATTTCGGTTTCAGCTTGTGCGATTTGTGCTTGTTGTGACTGCGAGAGTTTATCGCCATAGATTTTTTGCCAAAACTGCTGGCGGTTTTGGCTGATTTTGTCCTCAGTTTGCCCGATACCGTCGGCTAAATCGTAGACAAATAAATCAACTGTGGGGTAAATCAGCCAATTTTCGTTAGTCATGGGCGAAACCGTTTGTAATTAATAATAATCTGGCAGGGCTGAGGGAGAAAGTGGTTTTTTTTACGAAGATATTGCATCATAGTTTTTCATATCGGTTAAAAACCCGGTTTCTTTGGTTGAAACTCTAGGAATTTCGGCAATCACGGGGGCGTTAATGTTAACTCTTCTGTCTGGCGATTAAAGCTTGATCCCCCCTAACCCCCCTTCTTAAGGGGGGGACAAGAGTATTTCAAGTCTCCGCTAAGAATGAGGGGAGAAGAGTCTTCTCAAAGTCCCCCTTGCTTTCGGGGGATTTAGGGGGATCTGGCCTCGGATAAAAGCGAGATTTCTCAAAAATTCCAGACTTCAGCATACACCAATGCCCTACAACATATTCGATAAAATTGTATCGCGACTTGCTTGCACTGAATCCCCAGCTTGGAAGATTTTTCCGAGAAATTGTCTTAACCCTCGCGGCTTAACTTTGGTATCGATTTTTTCGATGATTTTTGGCAAATTTGTTAAATCGCTGATATCGCTGGCGGCGTTACTAATTTCGGGGTTGGTAGTGTTTTCTTTTTCAAATTCACTATCCGGCAAAACATCTAATCCTAGGCTGTGTTCATTACTATAATTATTTAACCAGACTCGATTTTTTTGATAGGCAGCTAGCAGAGGAGGATGCAGTTGATTCAGTTTGAGAATATCGTTAATTGTGTAATTTTCATCTAATTTATTGAATTCTAATTGAACTGGTGCGGGCAACGGTTCTGTTTGTTGGAGTACCGCCACAATAAAAGCTGTAAAAATATCGTTCTGCGTGTCTTCCATATCGTTCTGCGTGTCTTCCATATCGTTCTGCGTGTCTTTCATAATCCAGTTACAGTAAAGACTGCCCAGTAGTAAGGATGCTGGTAGGGTCTATCTAATTCTATTGTAGCCAATGCTAGGCGACCAGTGTCCAAAGAATCGATTAAGGTAACTTCATCTTCAGAAAGTTTGCTACTGTTTTCGGAAATCTTGTCAATTTCCCGCTGATACCAAGCGGCTAAATCTTCGCCTGTGGCTGATTGCAGCCATTTTTGAGAATTTGCTAAGGCGACGGGCAGGGAATCGCCCTCTTCTCGCCACCGTCGGTAAAAGTCAATCATTAATAACGCACTCGCCCCTGATTCGACTCGCCACAGGGTACTGACGACACAGCAAACTCCCGCCCGCATAAAACCGCTGATTAATCCTACATATTCGGCGAGAATTGTTTGCTTGTCTGTGACTGCGGTTTCGCAGGCGCAAAGGCAGATTAATTTGTAGTTACTGAGGTTGAGTTGGATGATTTCTTTGACTGTTAATCGGTGAATATCGCTTAAGTATAAAGTTGATTGTTGAGGCTTATCAAAATCATAGCTACCGTGTCCGGTAAAGTGAAAAATGTGGTGCGGCTGTGGCAATAATCTGGTGACTTCATCGAGGGTAACGGCATCTTCTCCGAGTCGGGTAGGGTTGGCAAACATTCGGCAAATGATTTCGGATTCTATCTCGGCTGCTGGTAAAGGAAGCAATTTTTTTCGTTGGCCTTTTTCATCAATGATTATACTGTTGGGATTTTCAATGCTGAGGATAGAGTTTTTATCGTCTATATCATATGTCTGATCCCCCCTAGCCCCCCTTCTTAAGGGGGGGACAAGAGTGTTCAAAGTCTCCATTGTTTCGTCGGGAGAAACCGGAGTGTTCAAAGTCCCCCTTCTTAAGGGGGATTTAGGGGGATCGGAACTTGGAGACAAGCGAGAAATTTCGGAATTCAACCGATGTTTCAAATTCAGCCCAAATTGAGCACTAGGCAAATAGGTAATCACAAAATCACTGCTAAATAAAGCATGAATCGGGAAGCGGTGCAAGTCGCGGTGAGGAATCAGAATTAAGTTGGTAGTGCCGTTTGATTGTAATTGCTGTTCGATGTTGGCAATCTGCAAAATATCTTTGAGCACTGCAAATTCACTGGGCATTCCCGCGCGCCAAATATGGTTTTGTTTATTGGCTTTTTCCTTGGATTTTTCTTGATAATCGGCATATTGTTGATTCCATTTTTTCACCCATTCTTCAAGTTCATCTGGGGATTTGCTATAACAGTCTTCTGGTGACAGCAATCCATCGGATTTGATGATGAATGTTGTTAATGCTGCATCGCTGAGATGCCAGTAAATCGCGCAGGTTGTGGGATTGAGAAGTTGCTGAATTTGAGCGTGAGTGACTGTTGCTTCTGTCTCTTCTTGGTAATCGGGAATTGGTAAGGCGTTTAGCAGCCAAGACAGGCAGACATTTTTATCTTGTTCTGCTGTTTCTAAGGCTTCGGTTAATTTGCCAGACTGAAGCAAAATATTTACGGTTAATTGTTCAAACCTAACTAATTTGTCGGCGAGTTGTTCTTCGCTGAGTTGGGAATAGTTTTTATCTGTCAGTAAGCGATGCAATAAATCGGTTGCATCTCGTTGTAGTTTTTCCGCTTCTTCAAGTTCCTTTAAGCCGACTAAGGTTTTGATTAAAGCCTGTAAAATTTCTAGATGCAATTTCAGGAAAGCTTCTTTAGTTAAAGTTTTTAGGGCTGCTTTGTAGCTGCTAGCTGCTTTACTCCAATAGGTGTGGGGAGAATTTAGTTTTCCTCGATTGTAGTGAGCATTTCCTAGTGCTTGATGCAGTTTTCCATATCCTTCGGGGTGTGTTTTTTCTTGGCAATACTCCAAGCCTGCTTCTAATGTGAATATTTTTCCTTCATAGCCGCGTCGATTTAGGTTGGGATTTGAAATGGTTCTAGTTACTGGTGGAGAGGCAGGGAATTTTATCTGTAATAATTCATAAATTAAGTTGTTATATGTATATGCGCTTTTGACGGCAATACTTCTACTCAACCAGGCTTCGTGATAATCTGGTTTTAATTCTAAAGCTTTGTCAAAGGATGCGATCGCCTCTTCTAACTTTCTTAAGTTATACAGTGCAACGCCCCGATTGTGCCAGGGTTCGTGTAAATCTGGTTTGAATTATAAAGCTTTGTCGTAGGATGCCATCGCCTCTTCAAACCTTCCTAAATTAACCAGTGCAACGCCCCGATTGTACCAGGCTTCGTGTTTATCTGGTTTGATTTCTAAAGCTTTTTTCCAGGATGTGATCGCCTCTTCTAATTTTCCTAAATTATACAGTGCAATGCCCCGATTGTACCAGGCTTCGTGTTTATCTGGTTTGAATTCTAAAGCTTTGTCGTAGGATGCGATCGCCTCTCCAAAATTACCTTGAAAAAATTGCTCATCTCCTCGCTTAAACCAAGCCTCAGCCTCCCCATCAACCTGCCCTTCTCCCTCACCCTCCACAACCGGAGATATCGGAAACTTAACCAATATCTCCCTACCAACATCCCCCGCCGCCTCTCCCAATTGCCCGCCACAAATTCCCCTCAACAACTCCAGCCTGCGCGCCAATTCCTGAAGCGATGACACCGAATCCGTAGAGCAGGTGTCTCCGTGCCCGCCCTCTTCAGTTGTTTCTCGATCAATTGCTAACAATCTTTCCCCAAACCGTCGCAACCAGTCAGCCAATTCAGTATCTCTGAGGCGTTTTGCGATTAAAAATCCCTTAACATCGCCACTCCCCCGCCGCCATTTACCCCTTCCAGGAGTTCCATCAACTTCGCCTCAAATTCCGCATCCGTCAGAGTTGGTGGCTGGTGAGGCGTTGAAATGGGGGGATTTGTTCGGAAGATTCGCTGAAATAATTGTTTGAGGAATTGCCAGATTTTGTCAAACATTGATGCGGTTTTGGGGTGACAATGTTTTTATTATAGAGCAAGTCTGTGGTTGAAACCGCGTAACATAATATAAACAGGACTTACGGATCAAGGCCAAAGAAACCGGGTTTTTCACCTAGTCTGCTGGCTACTACAAATAATTTTCGTAAAAAAACCCGGTTTCTGAATATTGCTGTTTAGACGCGAGGCCAGAGCCCCCTAGCCCCCCTTGCTTTCGGGGGGGACAAGATTCCGATCAAAGTCCCCCTTGCTTTCGGGGGATGCGAGGGGGATCTGGCCTGGGACAAAAGCGATATTTATCAACAGTTCCAGGCTTCAGTTGACACATATAGGCAATGCTTTTTACACATATCGCCTATCAATTCAAAGCTGGGGCTGTTACTTTTATGGGTGGAACAATTGCGGGTTTATTGGTAGATTTTGCGGGGAAAAGTTGCTTGAGTGCGGCATCAAGAGTTTCGGCCATGACGATGCGGTTTTCGTAGGCAACAATCACTCTGACTAAGGTTGGCAAACTATTGCGTTCTGCCTCTAAATAAAGAGGTTCTACATACAGCAAAGATTGTTCGATCGGAATGACTAATAAATTTCCTTGAACTGCTTTTGAACCCTGACGATTCCAGAGAGATATTTGTTCGGAAATAACCGGATCTTGGTTAATCAAAGCTTCAATTTGTTCCGGGCCGTAAACTAATCGCTGTTTAGGAAACTGGTATAACAGCAATTTTCCGTAATTTTGGTCGTCCGATCGCCCTGCAATCCAAGCAATTAAATTATTGCGACCTACTGGTGTAAACGGCAGCAACAAAATAAACTCTTCGGAAGTTTCCGTCGGCAGTTTTGTAATCAAATAGTACGGTGCTACCGCCTGCTGTTCGCTGCCGTAAATTTCATTGGGAACTCGCCACAAATCCTCCCGATTATAGAATACCTGCGGGTCTTCCATGTGATAAGTTAGCAAGCGTTCTGATTGAACGTTCAACAAATCTATTGGATACCTAATATGTTTGCGGATAGCCGGAGGCATTTTGTCAAGGCGTTTGAAGAGTCCGGGAAATATTTGAGCCCAACTGTTGATAATCGGGTCGGATGGATTAGCAACGTAGAAGTCAACAGACCCATTGTAAGCGTCAATTACGACCTTGACGGAGTTGCGGATGTAGTTGAATTCATTTTGACCCGGATCTGAATACGGGTAGCGATCGCTCGCTGTATAGGCATCGATAATCCAGTAAAGATAGTTAGGAGGATCGTTATTATTAGTATTTGAGGAAGATGGCTGATTTTTATTACCATTTTTATCGTTGTTTTTTTCTATATCATCTTTAGTCAGATTGGCGTTTGCTACTACCAAATACGGATCGGAATCGTAGCGCAAAAAAGGAGCGATCGCCCGAACTCTTTTGTTAATGTTTCGGCGGTACAATAATTTAGTTTCTGGCGTAAAATTGCGAGTCAGCGCCATTTGCCAATTTTTGAGATAATTAGCAAACAGCCACCGCCGCCACAGAGAACCGATCGCAATTCCGCCTCTGCCGCTGTAATTGTTGTAAACATTTTCTTCGCCGCTGGGATAGTCAAATTCATTGACTTGCGTGGGCGTCATCACGTCTGTATCGGTGACTGCGCCGTAGTAAATGCGCGGATAGCCGATCGGGATACTCACCCGAATTCGATCGCTAGTTATGTCTAAAGCAGTCTCTCCTGTCTCGGCTGGAACTCCAATATCTTTAACAAAATAATCGGGTAAACCGCCGACACCGACTGTATTGACGGGAGAAAGAGTAAAGCCGTAACCGTGAGTGTAAACCAGATGTTCGTTCACCCAAGTTTGAGCTTCCGGCGCAACTGCTGTATAATCTAGTTCCCGCGCTGCCAGAATTACTTGCTGGCTTTCAGTATCTCCCTTTTTTGCGGTTTTCTTTTTGATTGTGTAGCGATCGATATCCGCATCAGGAAATGTATAATAGGGTCTAATTTGCTGTAACTGTCGGTTGGTTTCCAGCAGCGGCCGCTTGTCCCACAGCCGGATGTTGCTAACAGTCAGTTGATTTCTTTCTAAGTCTTGATATGTAAGTTGCCCGGCTGGATCGAAAGTTTTGATTTCAATTTTTTTGAGGTCAAAAGCTTCTTGAGTAAAGGCAATGCTGCGCTTGATGTACGGCTGTTCTCGCGCTATTTCGTTGGGCCTGACTATTAGTTGCTGCACCGTGTTTGGCAGCAACCAAACTCCCAAAAAGCTTAAACTCAGCCACGCTAAAATAATTTTTTTTATGAGTTGATTTTTGATTTTGAATTGGTAAGCTTGGTACAGCATCAAAAGTGCGATCGCCCCCGCCAACACGCTCAACAATCCATAGACAGGCAGCCGCACTGTCACATCAGCGTAATTCGCCCCGTAGGTAACGTCTCCCCGCGAGTACATCAATGCGTAGCGCCCCAGCCAGTAGAGGAGTGCAGTGGCTAGCATGAAAGCTCCGCCTAAGCCGTATAAGTGCCGCTGTTGCGATCGCGAAAACCCCAAAAATCTCCCTTGACTCAAACTATTTCCCGACAGCAAATATGTTAAAGCGCAAGATACTAAACCGTACAAAAATACAACTGTCAGCCAAAAGCTTAAGAATTCTAAAATTGGGAAAACAAATACATAAAAGCTAATATTTTGGTTAAAAAGAGGGTCAGTTGTGTTAAAGTTAACGGCGTAAAAATATTGTAAAATTTCTATCCAGCGACTGCTGGCAATCAGCCCGATCGCCAAACTGAGCAAAAGGGCGATCGCACGCAGCCCAAAATCCGGCTTAATTGCCAAAGCTAATATTGTCCCCAGCAGTAAGCCCAACTGCCACCAGTTAGAAAATAGCTGCACCACCATTTGCTGGATTAACTCAATGCCAAACTGTACTGGCAGTGCAGGCAAATTCCCAGATGTACCGAAATAGGTGAGGCTGTTTGCAGCTAAGTACCCGCAGTAAATTATCGTCAAAATTGCGATCGAACTTAATCCAAATACCGCCAATAGTATCCAGGTAAAAGTGATTTGAGATTTGACTGGAGGTATTTGATAATTCTTCTCTATTTTTTTGAGATTTACTGAAGCAAATGATGCCTCCGAAATCGGCGCTTGGGTTTCCTCAAAAGGATGTTGCAGGCGGCGGGCTAAAGTTAAATTTCCCATCAAAAAGACAGCAGAAATCGCAGTAGGAATTATCCCCAGCAATCCTTGAGTTTTCAGCCTCAACAACAAAACCTGAAGATATCCAACTTCCTGAAACCAGAGAATTTCTGCCGCCAGGCGGGAAGCTAAGTCCACAACCAGCCATAGCCCCGCAATCCATAAAATTACTTGATAAATTCGCCTATTAGTCATTAGTTATTAGTTAGTTTTTATTGGTTATTAGTTAGTTGTTATTGGTTATTAGTTAGTTATTAGTTAGTTGTTATTATTAATCTGTCGCGCATTTAAATTGCATATTCGGGACGGGCTAGAAGCCCATCCCACAAGAGTTTTATTGATTCTTGACACACAATTTAAATGTAGAACAGCTTAGTTAGTTGTTAGTTATTAGTTAATTGTTATTAGTTAATTGTTATTAGTTAGTTGTTATTAGTTAGTTGTTATTTGTTGGCGATCAAAACTAATAACTAATAACCAATAACTAATAACCAATAACCAATAACCAATAATCAACAACCAATAACTAACTAGCTGTACTGCTGATTGACATCCACATCCAAATTAAACAGCAATTGCAAAGTCTGCATTGCTTGCCTGCGTGCCTCAATATCTTGCTGCGCGCGCAACTGTACCATCGGATCGTGCAAAATCTTATTCACAATCCCTCTTGTTAAAGATTCAATCACATCTTGATGTTTCTCCGAAAATTCTGACCCCAGACGCGATAAAGCTTTTTCTAATTCTTGTTCCCGAATCAATTCTATCTTATCCCGCAAACAGCTAATAGTAGGAACAGTTTCCAGACCGCGCAACCAGACATCAAAAGTTTCTACTTCCTGTTCCAGTAAGCCCTCAGCTTCCATCGCCATTTTGCGGCGACTTTCGTGATTTTGAGCTACCACAGCTTTCAAGTCGTCCACATTAAACGATCGCACGTTAGCCAGCTCTTTCACATCAGAATCAACGTTACGTGGCACAGAAATATCCACCAACATCAAAGCGTGCTCAGGTGCTAAAACCGTTGCTAATTTAGCTTTATTTAATAGCGGATCGGTAGCCGCTGTACTGGTAAAAACTAAATCGGAATTAGCAATTACTTGCATCATGTCCGAGAGTAGATGCAGACGCAATGGAGCATCTTTAAACAAACTTCCCAACTCCTGGGCACCGCGCATCGATCGATTGACGATCGCAATCTGGCTAGCTCCTTTCGAGAGCAAATGCTGCACCAAAAGTCGTGACATTTTGCCAGCACCGATAATCGCAATTCGGCTGCTGGCTAAATGCTGACCTTTGAGTTGAGCCAATTCCGCCGCCGCCGAAGAAATCGAAACCGCACCAGTACCGATGCTAGTTTCGGTGCGAACTCGTTTCCCTGCTGTCAGAGATTGCTTCAGCAAACGCTCCAAAATTCTGCCGACACCTTTATACTGCTGGGCTAGTTTGTGAGTTTGTTTCACCTGAGCCAAAATTTGCCCTTCTCCAAGAACCAAACTATCGAGCCCAGAAGCAACTCGCATCAAGTGCATCACCGCATCTTCGTGCAGCAAAATGAACAGGTGAGGGCGCAAAGACTGCAAAGGAACTTTACTGCATTCCGAAAGGAATTGAGTAACTTCCCGGACACCAGGTTCTGACTCGGTGGTAACAATATAAATTTCTAAGCGGTTGCAGGTGCTGAGAATAGCAACCTCTTGAATGTGGGGGTAACTACGCAATTGGGCGATCGCCGCTTCAATCTTCTGCTCTGGGATGCTAAGTTTTTCGCGAACTTCAACCGGCGCTGTTTTGTGGCTGAGACCTACGACTGCAATATTCATATCTGTGATTTGTCACTATTTATTTCTTAGTTGTCAACAGTCATCTGTTCTTAGTTATTAGTTTATCGCTAATTACTAATCACTGGTGACTGTTGACTGTCAACAACCAGCTCAACAGTCAACAGCCAACAGTTAACTGTCAACAGCCAACTGTTAATTAATGACTACTTCAATTGCAAAGATTTCGGTTGGTCAAACATATGGATTGTATCCACAAACCGAGCAGTCTTAGACTGAGAAGAAATTACCAAACTTTCAGTACGAGCGCCGCCACCAAAGAATCGAACTCCATCCATCAGCGTTCCGGGAGTAATTCCGCAAGCCGCAAACAAAACTGTTTCCCCAGATGCCAACTCTTCAGCATTGTAAATCTTGTCTGGATCTGTGATGCCCATCTCTGTCAGGCGGGCGATATTCTTCTCTTTGCTTTCGCCGATCAAACCAGTTTTGACAATAGCCGGATCGTAAATTAACTGCCCTTGGAAGTGACCGCCCAAGCAGCGCATTGCTGCTGCGGAAATCACACCTTCGGGTGCAGCGCCAATACCCATCAGCGCGTGGATGTTGGAACCAGAAAACGCGCAAGAAATCGCAGCAGAAACGTCGCCGTCGCTGATCAGTCGAACTCTTGAACCCGCTTGGCGAATTTCATTAATTAAATCTTTGTGCCGGGGGCGATCCATCACCACCACTACCAAATCTTCAATACTGCGGCCGAGGCAATCAGAGATAATTTTGAGGTTTTCGGTTGGCGTTTTGCGAATATCTACATGATTCTTAGCAGCCGCGGGAGCAGCCAATTTGTTCATGTAGAAATCGGGCGCAGCAAACAAACCACCTTTTTCAGAGATTGCCAAAACTGCCATCGAACCGTTTTGACCGTAAGCAACCAGGTTAGTACCTTCGCAGGGGTCAACAGCGATGTCAATTTCGATCAATTCATCGATGTTGCAGACATCTTTAGCATCTTCGCGGGTACAAATACCTACTTGTTCGCCGATGTAAAGCATGGGTGCGTCATCGCGTTCGCCTTCACCGATCACGATGCGGCCGCGCATATGAATTTTGTTCATCCGCTCGCGCATGGCTTCTACAGCTACGCGATCGGCTTCATCTTTTTCGCCTTTGCCCATCAAGCGAGCGGAGGCGATCGCAGCCTGCTCAACTACTTCGATAATCTCTAAACCGATTACATTATCCACGAACTATATACTCCCAATTGCTGATGCGTGCCTTGTGCTTTTTGCACTCCCAGCCATCAAGTTTATCAGAGGCGGGGATCTCTGCGAGCGTAAGCAGTTGCTTAGTTTGTGTTAACTTTTGCTTCTTTGAGGCTGGGAGGGGAGCTGTCTCTTTTACACATCTCCGAGCCCACG
>PVWI01000492.1 GCA_003003725.1 filamentous cyanobacterium Phorm 6
CTCCCCAGCCCTCCCCTCGGTAAGGGGAGGGAGCAAGATTGCTAGTTAAATTTTGCAATGTTCTGACAGAATCTGCTTTTATTTTTAGAAAAATTATATAAAACGATCGCAAATTAGTTAAACTTAATCAAGTCCAAAACCTCTCCCCAACTCTCTTCCTCCTCCGAAAGGGGAGAAAGACTCGGAAATATTAGGTAAATTTCATGCTTGGAATCACACTCAGCACGCGCTACAGCATTATCCGTCACTTGGGAGGCGGCGGATTTGCTCAAACTTATTTAGCTGAAGATAAACAGCTACCAGGCAATCACCTCTGTGTCGTCAAGCAGCTTAAACCTCAAGCAACCGATCCGGAAACTCTACAGATAGCCCGACGTTTGTTCGATACTGAAGCACAGGTTTTGTACAAGTTGGGAAATCACGATCGCATTCCCCAACTTTTTGCTTACTTTGAAGAAAATCAAGAATTTTATTTGGTTCAAGAATTTATCGAAGGTCACGATTTAAGTGAAGAAATTATACCCCCCCAAACCCCCCCTTACCAAGGGGGGGCTGGCGGGGGTTCCCCTTACCAAGGGGGGGCTGCTAGCGGCATGAAGGAAGATCGAGTTATTTGTATATTGGAGGAACTTCTCGAAATCTTAGATTTTGTACACCAGCAAAATGTGATTCACCGCGATGTAAATCCTCGCAATATCCTGCGCCGAGATCGAGATAATAAGTTAGTGTTAATCGACTTTGGAGCAGTCAAAGAAATCACTACTCAAATTACTAATCCTCAGCCGAAGAATAGCTTAAGTGTGAGCATCGGAACTCCCGGTTATATGCCCAGCGAACAAGCTCACGGTAATCCGAAACTCAGCAGCGATATTTATGCCGCAGGTGCGATCGCAATTCAGTTTCTCACGGGCATCAATCCTCATCAAATGACCAAAGATCCGAATACAGAGGAAATTATTTGGCAGGATAAAGCATCGGTGAGTCCTGAATTTGCCAAGATTTTAGATCGGATGGTAAAGTACGATTTTCGGCAGCGCTATTCTAGTGCTGGCGAAACGCTGGAAGCTATTAAAGAATTGAAAAAATCTTTCAGCGGTACGGTGCCGGTATTGCCTCCGGTTGCTGCTGCGAAAAAGTCGCCTAAACCTGGTCAAAAACTATATTTAAAAATTGGGGCGATCGCCGGTGTGATTGGCATCACGATTCTCGCATCAATTTATGGTGTACATACTTTTAATTCTGCCAATGCAACTGATTTGTACAACCGAGGAAATACCCTTTACAATTTAAGCCGATTTGAAGAAGCTCTGGCAGCTTACGATCGAGCAATAACTCTCAGGCCAGACTACGCGGAAGTTTGGCAGGAAAAAGCTAAGACTTTATATGAATTGAAAAAATATCGGGAATCGCAGTTAGCTTACGATCGAGCAATAGAATTAAAGCCGGAATATTTGGAAGCTTGGACGGGACGCGGTTATGCTTTGGATAAGTTGCAACAGTCTCAAGAGGCGATCGCATCTTTTGACAACGCTTTAAAAATCCAGCCCGACTATGCCGCAGCCTGGGAAGGAAAAGGCGATACTCTGTTAGATTCGCAGCGCTACGAAGAGGCGATCGCATCCTACGAAAAAGCCGTACAATTTCAGCCGAATTCGTACCGTGCGCGGTACAATATGGGACAAGCTTACCAAAAATTAAAACAGTACGATCGCGCCGTAGAATCCTATCAACAAGCAGTTGAAATCAAATTTGATAATTCTGAGGCTTGGTACAATTTAGGCAATGTTTTTCTAGAATTGAACAAAAATCAAGAAGCTTTGGAGGCCTACGAAAAAGCCGTGCGGTTTCAGCCAAATTATTATCAAGCATGGTACAGTAAAGGCATCGCTTTGCTGAAAATGCGGAGACATGAAGAAGCGGTAGAAGCTTACGAAAAAGCGGTTAAATTAAAACCAGATTATTATCAAGCATGGTATAATCTAGGCTGGTCGTACCACGAATTGCGTCGGTACGAACAAGCAATTGAGTGTTACAGCAAAGCCTTAGATTTGAATCCGAAAGAATTTCAAGCGTGGTACAATAGAGGCAATGCTCAGTACAATTTGCAGCGGTACGAAGATGCGATCGCCTCTTACAACGAAGCCGTCTATGTCAAGCCGGACTATTCGGAAGCTTGGTACAGCCGCGGCAATGCGCTGGTAGCGGTAAAAAGATACGGAGATGCGATCGCCTCCTATGACAAAGCAATTCGCTACAAACCGGATTATGGAGCCGCAATCGAAGCAAAAAAGCGGGCCGAAAGTCAGCCCGGAATCATCCAACCAGAACCAAAACAACAACAATAAATTGTTAATTAAGCGGGCATGAATAAATTGCTAATTAATTACAAAAAAAACAGGTTCGTAGTAAGGACTTCAGTCCTCTCCCAAGTTCGTAGTAAGGACTTCAGTCCTCTCCCAAGTTCGTAGTAAGGACTTCAGTCCTCTCCCAAGTTCGTAGTAAGGACTTCAGTCCTCTCCCAAGTTCGTAGTAAGGACTTCAGTCCTCTCCCAGGTTCGTAGTAAGGAC
>PVWI01000493.1 GCA_003003725.1 filamentous cyanobacterium Phorm 6
ATCTCTGGCTTTGTGGGCGATAATTACTTGTTTTAACTGCACAATTAATCAATTTGGGATTTGGGATTTTGAGATTTTAGGCTGACTTAAAAATCGGAAGATGTTCGATCGGACAAATTGATTTTGGACATCATTTTAGAGTTTATATCAATTCTTTAATCTAAAATCCAAAATCTAAAATCGTATTACCCGTCGGTGCTTCGAGATTTGGGCCTGGGCCATGTAATGCTGGAATCGCTGGCGAGGAGGCGAGAAACGGCGATCGCCCCAAACCGATTTAAGTGGCTGGGGTCAACAAAATAGTCGTTGCGGCCGGGCCACCGTTGCGACAAGTCGCGGAAAGCGAAGCCTTTTTGCTGCGAGAGTTGCTGCATTCGCCGCCGAAACTGCTGTTCTGCCGATCGACGAGTTGGATCTAAGTAATCATCAGTAAGTGGCAAATTGACGAAAACCAGGGGAATTTTACGATTTTTGACAAAGGCTACGGCTGAATTGAAAGCTTTGGCTTGTTTCCCTCCCAGGTTGAAGTCTTCGTAGTCGCGATCGAACCTACCAGAAACGTAAGCCCGTTCTCGATAATAAGTATTGGGATTGTATTTGCTTGACATGGGCATAAATCCGTTGGAGTCGATCGAATCTGCCAATGTGCTGACTTGCCTGATTGCTACTCTGGCTGGTGTCGATAGCGGCAGGTATTTAGCAGCAACAGCAACAGGCAAGATGCCTGTTCCACTAGAGTTAAATTGTGTTGTGGGGTTGGCATTTTGCCCGCCCGAAGCAATATTAGCAACAGGCAAGATGCCTGTTCTACTAAGGTTAAATTGTGTTATGAGGTTGGCATTTTGCCTGCCCATAACAGGCTTTTTGACAGATGTTTGTGCTTTGCGGAAAATGTTGTCGGGGCACAATTGTGGGAATCGAAAACACTGGGGAGTCGAATTGGGTCGATCGGACGGCAGTTTGGGACGAACGCCTGTGGCTAAAAGTCTGCTGCCTTCAGAATCGACGATCGAATTAAAAGTGCGATCGTCCCGACCGCTGTTAAATGCGCGCACACCGTCCGCCCAGACGATCATTTGAGGCAAATGCTCGGGCTTCAATAGCCGTCGCAGTTGAAAGTCAACTACTTGTGCAGTTGCGCCGTTGACTGAAAAGTTAAATACTTTTAAGCCCGGGCTGCCGTTAGTGGCCAAAGATTGTTTTAGCTGTTTGGGATCGACGCCCTGCAAAGCCCGGGAACTGCCGACGATCAAAACGTCTGGCGGGCCGACGGCCGCAACGTAGGATAAGTAGAGTTCTAGCTGTTCGTCGAGCAAATCGCTGCTGAAGCTGACTGTACTGGCTGAGGACGATCGGGCAGCGCCCGCTTGCTGTTGGGAATAAACCAGATTTTTCATGTATTCCACTACTTTTTTCTCGGCAAACGCCCGCCTGGGATTACCTGGGGGAACCGCTTGCATCCAAGCGACAGCCTGCACCCACAATGCGGCTACTTCGTCCCAGTCTTCTTTTGAATTGGCTGATTGAACCAAATTAGAAGCTTGGATAGCAAAGTTAATTGACTCCGTGAAGCTATCGTTTTGCTGGCATGAGGGAACGCTGAAGGATTTTTTGGTTTTTTTACTGTTTTGAGCTAACACAGACGTTGGCGGCTGTGCTACAACTGCCGATTCAGTCGGCATCGATGCCGCTGCGGTGTTGGACGGCTTTGTTGACGAACATCCGACTGTTAAGGCTAGTAAAGCGACAGCGGCGCCGGCGCGTTGAAAGATGCTAGTGCTGATGTTAGCAATGTAGCGGCGAATCATATTGTTTTCACCGATCGGGAAACATTACTAGATATTATCGCAAAGTGCCAAAAGTCTCCCGTGCCGACTGTTGCATTAGCGTATTTCTGTGTGGAATTCGATCACTGCTTCGGCTTCCAGGGCGATCGATCGCAATTTATCAAGCGTATCCTGCTTAGCACTCTCCCACAACCCCCGCTGACGAGCTTCTAACAATCTTTCCGCCATATCTCGCAGCGCCCAAGGATTATTTTCCTGGATAAATGCCTGGACTTTTTCATCAAAAATGTAAGCCTCTGCGATTCCTTCATACATAAAATCTTCTACACAATTTGCCGTCGCATCATAAGCAAACAAAAAATCAACAGTTGCGGCAATTTCAAACGCACCTTTATAACCATGTCGCATCGCCCCTTCTATCCATTTCGGATTCACAGCCCTGCTGCGATAAACCCGCGCAATTTCTTCTCGAAGTTGTCGCACTTTCGGATTTTCGGGAATCGAATTATCTCCGAAATAGGTTTCAGGATTTTTACCTCGTAAATTACGAATTGCAGCCGTCATTCCACCTTGAAATTGATAATAATCGTCGGAGTCGAGAATGTCGTGTTCGCGGTTGTCTTGGTTTTGCAGAACTATTTGCATTTGTCCGAGGCGTTTTTCAAATGCTTCGGGCGCACAACATCCCCATTCACGCCCGGTAAATTCACCCCCCCTAGCCCCCCCTTGTAAAAGGGGGGGAGAAGAAGTGGAATTGGATTTAGCCCCCCCTTGGTA
>PVWI01000148.1 GCA_003003725.1 filamentous cyanobacterium Phorm 6
TTTTTACTATTCCTTCATCCTTCTTCCTTCGGTCAACTGTCAACCCAACGACCAGCTCCCTTCGACTGCGCTCTTCGACCAAACTGTCAACTGTCAACTATCAACTGTCTTATGAACTTACCTAATCTGATTACTTTTTCTCGATTGCTGGGAGTACCTTTTCTACTCTATGGTTTGTACGATCCAAGCGTGCAAAGTCGGTGGATTTGTGTAGCTATTTTTGTGGTGGCTGCGGCTACTGATTGGCTGGACGGCTATTTGGCTAGGAAGCTGAACCAAATTACCGATTTGGGGAAGTTTCTCGATCCTTTGGTCGATAAATTGTTGGTACTTGCGCCGCTTTTAGTGTTGATTGAGTTGGGAAAAGTTCCGGCTTGGGCTGTATTTCTGATTTTGGGTAGAGAGTTGACAATTGCGGGATGGCGTGTGAATAAAACTACGATTTCTGGTGCTAATATTTGGGGGAAATTGAAGACGGTGAGTCAGATTGTGGCGATCGCACTTTTAATTGCTCCTCTGTCTGAAGCGTGGAATTTTCCGGCACTAATTGCTTTTTGGGTTTCTGTAGCTTTAACCTTAATTTCTGGACTGATTTATCTGTGGCCGAAAAAGACTGCTGAGGACAGTTGACAGTTGACAGTTGATAGTTGACATCAAATCCGGTAGCATCGGAATGATAAATTTCTCTCCTCTTTCTCTGCGTTCTCTGTGGTTGAATAATTCCGATCTAACCGGAAGTAATATAAAGGAAAAGGACTGGAGTAATGAATAGTCCTCTTTTAATTTTTCCCTACAACGGTTCCGGCTTTCAACCAATTCTTTCTGGTAATAAGGAATTTATTCCTCATCACAATCTGAGGAATAAATTCCTCACTACAAACCTGTAAGGACACGGCAATGCCGTGTCCTAGCCGTAGCTTAATAATGACTCCCAGATTTCCGGTAGTGTACCGCTGTCACCCCATCATTTTTGAGCAAATGACCGTTTTCAATCGTGGCATAAACTACCCAGTGATCGCCGCATTCCATCCGACTTATTACCTGGCATTCCAGGTAAGCTAGAGCATCAGTCAAAACCGGACAGCCGTTGCTAGCTTCCACCGTTTCGACTCCGGCAAATCTGTCTTCTCCTGGAGCAAAGTTTTTCATGAAATACTTCCGCAACTGTCGCCCTTCTGCTAAGATGTTGAGCACAAATTTATCTTCGGCGTACATCAAAGCTTCGATCGATCGATCTTTAGCCACAGAAATAGTCACGCCAGGGGGATTAAACGTGGCTTGCGACACCCACGAAGCCAGCATCGCACTGGTGAGATCCCCGCGCTTCGCCGAGACTACGCACAGCGAACCAACCAATCTCCCAACTGCTTGTTCAGTACGATCGCTCCCTCCAGTCAATGTCGGCTTGGGTGCGCGCAATTTTTGCGATCGAATCAAAGCTTGAGCAAAATCTGTTCCCACTTCTTTGCACTCATAAATCGTCGCCGCCGTCGGCTTAAATTTCGCTCGAATCGGTTCAAATCCGATGCGATAGCCAGCATCTTTCAACTTTCCTTCAACTAAGTCGATCGCCTCTCCACTCCAGCCAAAAGAGCCGAAAACTCCCGCTAATTTGCTTTTAGCCGCTGTAGACAACACAATTCCCAAAGCCGTTTGAATCTGAGTCGGCGCGTGTCCTGCTAAAGTGGGAGTTCCGATGATAAATCCTGCACATTTCTCGATCGCCTCTTGAATCTCTCCCGGTTCAACAAATTCGCAATTAATCGTTTCCACCGCAACACCGGCTTTAGTAATTCCTTTCGCGATCGCCTGCGCCAGAGTAGCGGTATTACCATAAGCAGAAGCATAAAGCAACGCAACAGTCAAGTCTTTTGAATTTTGTTGTTGGCTCCATTCGCGATACAAATTGCTCAGTTCATTAAGGCCATAACGGACGATCGGGCCATGACCAGGAGCATAAAATGCTGCTGGCAAATTAGCTAATTTATCCATCGCAGTCACCACTTGTTTAGCCTGCGATGCGTGCAGCGAATCATAATAATAGCGTCTGTCTTCACTGTAAACAGTCCAGCCTTCATCAAACACCTGATCGCCGCAAACATGAGCTCCAAAAAATTTGTCAGTAAACACAATTCGAGTCTGCGAATCGTAAGTACAAAGCTCGTCTGGCCACCGAGGAGTAGGAGTCGCGATGAATTTTAATTCGTGACCTTTGCCTAAGTTTAGTCTTTCTTCCCCTCGGACAATCAGAATGTTTAGTTCTTGTTCTGGAAAAGCACCTCGCAAACCAATCGCCGCTGGATTCGTGCAAACAAAAGCGACTTGCGGGGCTAATTCTAACAAAGCTTTAATCGTGATGGCTCTGTTAGCGTTGAAATGCCCCAAAATTATATAATCTAGCTTTTTTAAATCTACCCGTTTCTGCAAAGATTCTAGATAATTTTGCGTAAAAGATTCCCCTGGTGGGTCGAACAAAGCAGTTTTGTCAGCTTGAATAATATAACTGTTTGCTGTTGTACCTTTTTGGAGGGAATATTCTACTTCAAATTTGAGTCTATCCCAAGTTCGCGATCGCATAATAAAAGTATCGAGTCCGATGGGGAGAAATTGTACGTCGCGAGGTTTAACATTGGATTCGATCATGGAAATTAGAGTGTTAGTCATTGATTGCACCTATGAATATTAAATTTGCTACAGGAAGGCTATTGGCTATGTGAATGAGATTTTTTTTTATTTGACCGCAGAGGGTGCAGAGAACGCAGAGGAAGAAAGAAGAGAGGAAGAAAAGCAACTGTTGGCGGGGTAAGGTGCAGTGCATTGGTATCAACTCAAGCCTAAAACCGTTGAAATATCTCGCTTTTATCAGGGGCTAGATCCCCCTAAATCCCCCGAAAGCAAGGTGGACTTTGAGAAGAATCTTGTCCCCCCCTTGGGAAGGGGGGCTAGGGGGGATCGAGACTAGGATGTAAACGACATTAAGTTGAAACATCCCTCGGACTTCTTCCTTCTTCCTTTTTCCTTCTTCCTTCTTCCTTCTTCCTTCTTCCTTCTTCCTTCTTCCTTCGTTCCTAATAGTGATTGCCAACTTTACGGTGGTGAACTGCGGGGAGTGCTTCGGGATTGGATACGCGGCCGCTATCGACGATCGCATATACGATATGATGATCTGAAAGTTCCATCCGACTGACTACTTCGCATTCCATGTATGCCAAGGCATCTGTCAGAATGGGAGAACCATTACTACCAGGCTGAGTTTTGACTCCAGAAAAGCGATCTGCACCTGGTTGAAAACGCTTTAAAAAGTGTCTCATCAAGGTTTGATAATTGCCTTCTTCGAGCACGTTGAGAACAAATTTATCTCCCGCGTGCATCATTGATTCGATCGCCCGATCCTTCGCAACTGCTATTGTTAAACCCAATGGTTTAAAACTGGCTTGTGTTACCCAAGAAGCCAGCATCGCACTGCTAACTTCGCCTTTTTGAGCAGTAATGATGTACAGTCCGCCACTGATGCGTCCCAAGGCTTTATCGAGGTCGCTGTCGAGGGATTTCATCTGTTTAACAGCCTTGTCGCGCGTCAGCCACTGTCCTAAGTCGGTGCCTGCTTCGTCGCAAAGTTGATAAATCGCTTCCGTGGGCGTGTCTTTAATCAAAATGTTGGGAAATATTTCTTTTAAACCCAACTCTTTGAACTTGTTTCGCAGCGGATAAACCGATGCGTCGTCGCCGCCGCCTGATTCGCACAAACCGAAGGATTGTTTGTTGTTAGCAGCTACTAAAATTGTGTTGATGGCGGCTTCGGCATTCTCACCAGCAGCGCCGACACTGGGCGGTGAACAAATCACGATCCCGGCGGCTGTACCAACAAGTTCCCGCACTTCTTGTAAGTCGGCGATTTTCAAGTCCATCATTTCTACGGCGACACCGGTTTTGGTGATCCCGTGGGCGATCGCCTGGCTGAGTCGATCGCTAAAACCGTAGTCGGAAGTGTAAAATACTGCTACTGTAGTTTCTGTCTTGGTTTGCTCTTGGCTCCACTTTTTGTAGCGCCCGGTGAGTTCAACCACGTTATAACGTAGTAATGGGCCGTGACCGGTCGCAACTGTACCGATTTCACCCAATTCTCCCATGCGTTTCATTGCACTCAAGACCGATCGAGCATTGGGAGCCATCAAACACTCATAATAAAAGTGATAATCTTCCTCAACTGCTGCTAAATCGTCATCGTAGGTGCTGTCGGAACAGTAGTGCATCCCGAAAGCATCGCAGGTAAACATTACTTTAGTTTTGTGATCGTAGCTGAAAATTGTATCCGGCCAGTGCAAGTTTGGGGCCGATACGAATTCGACAATGTGATCGTTTCCTAAATCTAGCTTGTCACCATTTTTGACTACAAGTCGCTCAAATGGTTCATGTACAAGGTTTTCTAAAAATTGAATTGCGACTTTTGCACCGACGACAATTGCTTGCGGTGCGAGTGCTAACACATCTTTAACCAAACCGCTGTGGTCTGGTTCGGTGTGGCTGATAATGAGATAGTCAATGTCTTTCGGGTCGATTTCGCCCGTCAGACAGTCCATATATTGTTGGCGAAATTTCTCGTGAGAAGTATCAACGAGGGCTGTCTTTTCGCCACGAATGATAAATGAGTTGTAAGTTGTACCGTTTTGGAGTCCGAATTCGATGTCAAAGCGGTCTCTATCCCAGTCCAAGCATCGAATTGCCGTTGTTTCAGCGGCAATTTCGACCTTTTCCACCGTCAATCTGCGTTGGACTCTTTCAGTCAGCGCTACCATAACGTGCCTCCTTGTCTTTTATCCATTACCTTATTGTTTCCATTCTGACACGTTTTTTTTGTAAATATTTATAAAATTTCTTATGACGCTGTTAAGTAACTTCTAAGTTATGACAGAAGATTGATTTGATAATTTAATATAATCAATTTTAAATCGATAGACAGTTGACAAAAAGCTAATATGTGTGGTACAGAAAGTGAGTTGAATCCGTTGGACGAACAGATCCCCCCTAAAAAAAAGGTGGGGACAAGAATGCTCTCAAAGTCCCCCTTGCTTTCGGGGGATGCGAGGGGATCTCCGGGGTATAAATAGTGTTAAGTGAACCGTATTGAACTATAATCGATTAACAAATATAAAACTATGTCGGAAAGCTCCTTTGAGAAAACAAATTTCGGTTGGCAATTAGCACAGTCACAACAGCGATTTCTGGAATGGTGGGAACTAAAAACTGCCCAAAATATGCCGAATGTCGAATTGCCATCTTGGTTTGATTCTCCCATCTTGCGGACGATCGCAAAAACCGCCTTTTGGGTAATCTTAGCATTGCTCGCAGTCTGGGCAAGTTGGCAAATTTGGCAACAGTTGCGTTTTTATATTCATAATTTCCGAAAAAGCAATCAAACAACTGATGTCAGTGTGAAACAAACAATTGAAAATGTGTCGGTAGCAGAGTGGTTTTTGCGATCGCAAAAATTGCAGCAGTCAGGCAAATACCGCCAAGCTTGCAACTGTCTTTACATGGCAGTTTTACAGCGTTTAAATGATGCCGGAACCGCTGTTTATCAAGCTAGTCGCACTGATGGCGAATACTTGCAATTAATCCAGCAATTATCCCAGCCAGCACCTTACGAAACTGTGATCGCCATCCATGAACAACTGTATTTTGGGAACATGAAAGCTGACGCCTCAACCTTTGAACAGTGTCAGCAAGCTTACCAACAAATTAAGGATTGAACAGCGATGAACTTATCAAATCGTAGGTTTTGGTTGTTGGGTGCGATCGCCATTACTGCAATAATCATCATTACCCTAGCATTTGCTCCCGCTAGCAACAAAATCAACAGCGGTTCGACTTATAATCGAGGCCCGGATGGCTACGGAGCATGGTATGCTTTCATGTCAAAACGGGGAACCAAGATTCAGCGCTGGCAAAAACCTGTTGCAGACTTTGCTAAAAACCCCGATCCAAAACCGCCAAGTACACTTTTACGCATCTATAGTAGTTCGATATCAGGAGCTATTTCTGATATCGAAAAAAAGTGGGTTAAACAGGGAAATACTTTAGTAATTTTGGGAGTTGACGCACCCGTTACAGCAGCACCTTTCAGTAGCTTGCTCCCACATTCAGTCGGGGAGATTAAAATTGACACCGGGCGGAGAGTTACCAAAGACAAAAAGGCAATTTTAGGCGATAAATTTGGGGGAATTGTTTGGAAAGAAAACCTGGAAAAGGGAACAGTTTATTTTGCCTCTGCACCCCATCTGGCTGCTAACGCTTATCAGGATTTTCCAGGTAATTATGAATTTTTAGCAAAGCTTGTTACTCAATCAGAAGGTGGGGGGAAAGAAATAGAAGGAACGGAACAGGCTTTAGCAGTAAACTTCATCCAAAATCCTATCGATCGCACAAGCCAGAAAACAAATAAAAGTATCAATAAAATTTGGGTAGACGAATACATTCACGGCTACAAAGATCCAGAAATTATTGAAAGCGAATCCCAGGACAATTTATTCACTTATTTAGCCAAAACTCCTCTATTTCCTGTTCTAATCCAGGGTACAATTATCCTGATCGTTGCTATTTTTGCCGGGTGGAACAGATTCGGACAGCCAGTCACTATATCAGGGCCAAAGGTTGACAACAGCGAAGCTTACATTCAAGCATTAGCGGGTGTCTTGGAAAAAGCCAACAGCACTGATTTTGCGGTAGAAACGATCGGCAAAGCGGAACAGTTACAACTCCAAAAAGCCTTATTGTTGGGACAGACATCCCTGGAAAGTGAAACCCTGACAACTGCTTGGGAGGAGCAAACAGGGCGAAAAGCGGCAGAATTGGCTGAATTGGTGCGATCGCCATCTCGGAAATCCCGCCAAATCAGCGATCGAGATTTGCTAGCCTGGTTGGGTAAATGGGAGCAAATCCGTCAACATCTCTCGTCTAATAGGAACAATCCAAAATGAGCGAAACAAACTCTATTTTTAAACGCCTCAGCCAATCCCTCGACAAAATAGTTGTCGGCCAATCTTCCATAATACAGCAGTTGCTAGTGGCGCTACTGAGTGGCGGCCATGTGATTATCGAGGGAGTTCCTGGAACCGGGAAAACTCTACTTGTAAAAGTGATCGCCCAATTGATTCAAGCAGATTTTCGCCGGGTTCAACTAACGCCGGATATTTTGCCATCTGATATCTTGGGAACGAATATTTTTGATTTTAACAACCACAGTTTTACCCTGAAAAAAGGGCCTGTCTTTACTGAGATTTTGCTGGCGGATGAAATTAATCGTACTCCTCCGAAAACCCAGTCAGCACTGCTAGAAGCAATGGAAGAACAGCAGGTAACATTAGATGGTGAAACTTTAGCTTTACCAGACTTATTTTGGACGATCGCAACTCAAAACTCTCTGGAATTTGAAGGAACTTATCCGCTACCAGAAGCTCAGTTAGACCGATTTTTATTTAAACTTGTGGTTGGCTATCCCGATGCAGTGGCAGAAAAGCAAATGCTGCTGAATTCAGAGGCAGGATTTAGCGCCAAACGCCTCGATTTAGCTCGGATAAAACCCGTAGCAACGGTAGAGCAAATCCTGAGAGCCCGTCAAGCAGTACAAACAGTCAAAGTAGAAGATAAATTGCTCGATTACTTGTTAGCTTTGGTACATAGTACGCGCAAACATCCTGATTTGGGATTGGGTGCTTCTGGGCGATCGGCTGTAGCTTGGTTGCAAAGTAGTAAAGCTCACGCTTGGCTAGCCGGCAGGGATTATACTACTCCTGATGATGTCAAGGCGATCGCACTTCCGCTGTTGCGTCACCGTCTGATTCTCAAACCAGAATCGATGTTAGATGGCTTACAAATTGATTCGGTAATAGCTTCGGTATTAAAACAAGTCGCTGTACCGAGGTAAACAAAATGATTCCTTCTATTCGCCTTTATTTCCTATTAGCGATCGCAATACCGATCGCCCTTTTGCTCGCTATGCTTGTCAATCAACAGACAAGTATCATCGCTACTGTACTATTTGACGGTTTAATTCTAGGTTTAGGCATAATCGACGCACTGCGCGTCAAATCTCATCTGGTGCAAGTGACACGCCATCCGTTGCACCGACTTTCGATCGGGCGAGACAATCTGGTTTTACTGTCAGTGCGATCTGCAAATCAAACAGCTAAAATTCGCATCTGTGACTCCTATCCTTTAGAATTTGATGTTTCTCAAGCGCTGCTAGAAACCTCCCTCAATCCTAACACAGATGAGGAATTAACTTACACAATCCGCCCACAAAATCGCGGCGAATATCAGTGGGGAGATATTCAAGTGCGTCAGTTGGGAAACTGGGGTTTAGCATGGCATGACTGGAAAATACCTGCTAGTGAAAAAGTGGCAGTTTATCCCGATTTAATGATGCTGAAAGAACTCTCGATTCGGCTAACATTGGAAAATAGCGGCACAATGCGTCGATCGCAAAAACTCGGCATGGGAACTGAATTTGCCGAACTGCGGGAATATGGTATTGGTGACGATCCTCGCTTGATTGATTGGAAAGCTACTGCGAGGCACGAGCGCCCTTTAGTCAGAGTCTTGGAACCAGAAAGAGAGCAAACGTTGGTTATTTTACTCGATCGCGGACGGCTGATGACGGCGCGAGTGCAGGGTTTGAAGCGCTTTGACTGGGGAGTGAATGCAGCCCTATCTTTAGCCTCTGCTGGACTGCATCGGGGCGATCGTGTGGGAGTCGGCGTGTTCGATCGCGAAATCACCACTTGGATACCTCCAGAAAGGGGACAACATCAACTATCCAAATTAATTGAACGCCTCGCACCAATTCAGCCAGTTTTGTTAGAACCAGACTATGTTGGTGCTGTAACTAAAGTAGTAAATCAACAAAATCGCCGTGCATTAGTCGTGCTAATTACTGATTTAGTAGACGTTACCGCATCTACAGAAATGCTTTCGGCTTTAGCGCGTTTAACACCTCGTTATTTACCTTTTTGCGTAACTTTGCGTGACCCTTTAGTTGACCAAATTGCTCACTGTTCCACCGTGGAAATTACACCTGCTTATAATCGTGCGGTAGCCTTAGATTTACTAGCCCAGCGTCAAGTAGCTTTTGCACAGTTGAAACAAAAAGGAGTTTTGGTTTTGGATGCACCAGCCGATCGAATTAGCAAACAATTGGTTGACAGATATTTGCAACTTAAGTCTCGGAATCAGCTTTAATCTTCTCAGCTTCGGCTGCATTCGCAAAGTAAGGTAAAGGCCCTTTGAGAACAGACCAGTTTTTATAGATAAAACCGATGACCCAAGGGGCTGACAAAGCAAAAAATAAGACACCTAGCTGTATTTGCGATCGAAATGTATCTAGAATGTTTGCTGTTTGAGTGTTAAAAAATATTGTATGTGACAAATCCCAAATTGTAAAAATAAGACTTGTCACTACACCAAAAACTATTATTACAAGTAAACTGCGGGTTTTTAGATACAAAATTAAGTATATTAAAAGATACACAAGTAGAGGTATAAAATTTTCATAGTCCAAAATCATCAATAACAAGCACAAAGCTACGATCGCTGGTATATTACCCCATTTAGCAGCCCATCTGTGCGGGATAATTGCTAGGAAAATAAAGTTAAAAAATAGGTGGAATATCACAAAACTGTCGATCGAAAACATTAAATAGTAAAGTCCAGGATTAAATGTGTGTGAAGCTTCTATTAAAATACTACGGTCTCTCTTTTCTGTCAGTATTTGTTCGACAAAGGAAGGTACGATAAAAGACAAAGGATAATAAAATATTCGGAATACACCTATTGAAAAAACCACGCTAGCGCTCGCCAGACCTACTAAGGGCAACCATTGGTAGCGATCGGGAACTTTACCAACCAGATATTTAATTTCAATTCCCGCTAGCCTGCATTGTCGCCACACCAAAGCCAGTATTAAAATCGATAAATAAATTCCAACTATTTCACTAACTAATGGTTCTGTACAATCGAACTGTCTCCCCGATGTACTACTAATCATTTCTAATTGAAAGCAAATGCCTATAGCTAATAACAAATACCAGCCAAATATATGCCGAACCTTGATTCGAGAAAAAGGATTGTCTTCGGGAAAGCGGATGTTAGTCAGAGTCATGATTTTAATTAATTGCTTGGCTAGATCGATTAGAAAAAAGAGGAGAATGAGCGTCAAAGTCCCCCTTCTTAAGGGGGATTTAGGGGGATCTCCGGGTTTGAAAACACACCCTAGCTTTGTCTGGGAACTTCAGCCGATGATCGCCTCCGACGACAATACATCACCAACAGCGCAAACAATCCAATCCCCGCCACATACTTCAACGGATCGGGAATTGCCGGATTTGGCGAGAAAAAACCCTCGATCGTACCAGCAATTACCAACATCGGCACAATCCCAAATACCAATTGTGCAGCTTGAGTGCCATAAAACTTCATCGCATCAGCACGACGATATTTGCCAGGAAAAAAGATGGCGCGGGCGATGATTAAACCAGCGCCACCAGCTAAGAAAATCGCTGGCAATTCTAAAGCACCATGAGGAAATACAAACGCCCAAAAAGGGTAAGCTAAATTGTGCTGAGCGACTAAACTGGCGATCGCGCCAATCATCACTCCATTAAATGCCATAATATAAACAGTATAAAGACCGAAAACAATCCCTCCTCCAACAGCCGCAAAGCATACGGATAAATTATTAGTCATAATACCGCTAGAAGCTAAAGGTTCGATTCCCACAATTGAACCCATCCACAATTCCCCATCATCGCGCACCGTTTTAATCAAATGTTGTGGAACTACTAGGGACAAAAACACCGGATCTTGCCAAGCAAACCACCAAGCAATCAACGCCATGACTAAAAAAATCCCCGTCGCAGTCGCCGTATAACCAAAAGTTTGCTGTACCGTAGCCGGAAAACCCCAGCGACAAAACTCCACTAAAGCTTTCCAATCTTGGCGGCGCGAACCTTGGTAAATTTGAGTGTAGCCACGAGAAGTTAACCTTTGCAAATCTTGTAACAAAATATTACCGATTTCGTTTGTCCTCGCCCTAGCCAAATCCGCCGAAACCGAACGATACAAACTCGCTAATTCGGTGATTTCAGACGCAGGTAAGGACTTTAGCCCCTTTTTTTCCACTTGTGTTAAAAGAGTATCTAATCGTTTCCAGTTCGATTCCCGCCGCGCGATCCAACGTTTAATATTCATGAAGTTTTCTCTAAATTCTATTAGATATAGCCTAAGATAGTTGTAAATTTTCTGTTTAACACAATTATACCCATTTAGTCATGCCTAAAAATCTGAGTTCTGCCATACAAACAGGCCCATTGAGCGTCGGTAATGTTGTTAGCGCTAGTTTGCGGATTTACCGCGACCATTTTAAGTCATATTTTGGTTTGGCGTTAATAGGTTATCTGTGGTTGTTAGTGCCGATTTACGGTTGGGCTAAATATTCTGCGATTTCAGCGCTGATTTCTCGTCTGGCTTTCGGTGAAGTTAGCGAACATCCAGAGACTGTCAGTGATGCTCGCAGTCAGGTTAATCCTCGGATGTGGAGTTTTTTTGGGGCTGGTATATTGACATCTCTGATTTTTTTTGGGGCATCTTTTGTAGGTGGGATCGCTATTGCAATCTTGGGAGCAGGGGCTGGTGCTATCTTTGGGCAAAATTACGTAATTATTGCAGCTTTTCTGGTAGTTGCGGTCATTGCTTTCTTCATTATATATATCCGAATTATCTCTCGCTTACTGATTGTTGAGTTGCCACTGGCGATGGAAAATAATCTGACTGCTAGTTCAGCAATCAGTCGCAGTTGGGAGTTAACTAAGGGGTCAGTCGGACGCATTCAGTGGATAGTTTTTGTGGGCATTTTGGTTTCACTCCCGATCACGATTGTTGTGCAGATAATTGCTACGATAGTTCAAGTTGTTTTAAGTGCAGTTTTGGGCGCAGAATCAGGTATATTTTACTTAGTTTATTATCTTCTGATTTTGCCATTTAGCTTTGGCAGCGGTGCGCTTGTGACTCCTTTTTGGCAGGCTATGAAAGCCATTATCTACTACGACCTCCGCAGCCGCAAAGAAGGTTTGGGTTTGCAAATGCGCGATGCAAAACGCAAGTAAATAAGCCTAATTCAAAACACAAAATTTACGCTACAGCTATGGGATTATTTAATCGATTCACTCTTCACACTCCAGAAAGTGTTGAACTCGAATTTACCTTAGCGGGAATTGGCAACCGAGCCTACGCATTGCTGATCGACTATATCTTTTTTGGTTTGATTCTGATCGTGTTTTTAGTAGGTGCACTGATATTTAATTCAGTATTGACTGAGGCTGTTACAAAATTGATAGGAAGTACCAATGGCTTAGAACTCTGGTTGATAGCCGTTCAGGCATTAATTGCTTTTTTCATTTATGTAGGTTACTTTGTATTTTTTGAAACGCTGTGGAGTGGTCAAACACCAGGCAAGCGTTATGTCAAAATCCGAGTAATTCGGGATGACGGCCGTCCAGTTAGGCTTCAGCAATCAACACTACGGGCTTTGCTCAGACCTTTTGACGACTTATTTTTTATAGGTGTATTTTTGATCGTGTTCAACCAGCGAGAAAAACGTTTGGGAGATTTGGTAGGAGGAACTGTGGTAATTCAAGAAGAACAACCGAGAACAACAGTTGCATTTAAAGTGTCAAAGTCAACTCAATCTTTGATAGATAGTCTACTTGCCGAGGCTGATATCTCCCGCTTATTACCAGAAGATTTTGCTGTAATTCGAGAGTATTTACACAGGCGGGAAGCGATGATACCTAATGCTAGAAATGAATTGAGCAAACAACTGGCTACTCAGGTAAAACAAATCATTTGCTTGGAAAAAATGCCGAAAAAAGTTGATGCTAATCTCTTTTTAGAGGCTGTATATGAGGCATATCAGCAAGTTAATAGGTAATATCGTTTCCGGTTGCATCGGAATTATCAGCCAAAATCAGAACACGGCACTGCCGTTTCCCTACAATTAATCATGGTAGGGAAACGGCACTGCCGTGTCCTCTATATCATTCCGGCGCAGCCGGAATTGATATAATATTTAGCAACGGAGGATACCCCACCGTGCCCTTTTTTATGTCAACTTATTAATTTGTGCTAAAGATTGTAAATCGGCACTTCCTCCACCGATTCAGCTAACTCAAATTTAAAAACCCGGGAATAGAAATAGAATTCGCCGTCAAGAGTTCTCTTAATATTTTCAGCGCGTCGAAAACCGTGCTGTTCCCCTTCATAAGCAACGTAAGCAACCGGTAAACCTTTAGCTTTTAATATCTCTACCATCATCTCCGCTTGATTTGGAGGCACGACTTTATCTTCTAATCCTTGAAAGAAAATAACTGGACAAGATAAACGTTCGGCGGAATGAATAGGCGATCGAGCTACATACAAATCTTTGCGTTCAGGATAAGGCCCAATCAATCCATCCAGATAACGCGCCTCAAACTTGTGAGTATCCCTTGCCAAAGCCTCCAAATCGCTAACGCCATAATAGCTCGCACCGGCCTTAAACACATCGCGGAAAGTCAGAGCGCACAGAGTGGTGTATCCCCCTGCACTACCTCCGGCGATCGCCATTCTGTCACCGTCAACCAAACCCTGTTCAGCTAAATATTTAGCACCGTTAGCGCAATCATCAACATC
This sequence comes from filamentous cyanobacterium Phorm 6, assembly GCA_003003725.1. Taxonomy (GTDB): domain Bacteria; phylum Cyanobacteriota; class Cyanobacteriia; order Cyanobacteriales; family Microcoleaceae; genus Microcoleus. Next base: position 13,723 of record PVWI01000148.1, read on the forward strand.
AACAATGCCCCAACTATCTTGCAATCTTCTTCTGTATTCCCGCCCGTAACCAGTGCTACCGCCGTAGTTGACATCAAGGACAGCAAAACCGCGACTCGTCCAATATTGAATTTTCAAATTCATGCTGCTAGAAGTAGCAGCAGTGGGGCCGCCGTGGCTTTTGACGACAAGTGGCGGTTTTTCGGTTGGCCCGGCTGCGAAGTCTTGATTTTGTGGCGGATAGAAGAAACCGAAAGCTGTTAAACCGTTTTCTGTGGGAAAGGCGATCGGTTTCGCTACTGAAAGATAACCAGGTTCGATGCTTAAATCGCTCGCTCGGCGCAATACTTCTAGTTGATTTGTTGCCAAGTTTAGTTGTACGATAGCCGTAGATTCTGTCGGTGAACCTGCCAAAAAAACAACTATTTCTCCCCGTGCTTTAACAGACGAAATATCAGTGTAAGGGGTCTCAATTGTTGTCAACTGCTTCGTCGCTAAATCGATACTTGCTAAATGCCACTTGCCTTGCTGAGTGTAAGTGCAAATAATTTTGCTTTCCGAGACAACAGCGTAGGTAGACATTCCAAAAACCCACTGAGGAAGACCGAATTCAGCAGCCATTTCGCACAGAGGTTCAATTTCTTGTTGTGCCAAAAAAGAGGATTCTATTCCAGCCTCCCCCCTTAGCAAGGGGGGATTGAGGGGGGTTCTATAAATATTCCACCAATTCGACTTATCAGAAACAAAATACAAAACTCCATCGGGCGACCATTCCGGCTGAAAAATCGACTCTTCTAAGCCACCAGCAACTAAGTTTTTCTTCCCTAAAGAACCGTCAGGATTAATTTCTGCTACCCACAATTCTGTCCCATCCCACGGCATATTTGGATGGTTCCAACTAATCCAGGAAAGTTTAGAACCGTCAGGACTCAAACTGGGAGAAGCATAAAAATCATGGCCTTGAGTTAATATTTGAATATCTGCGCAGTCCGCCAAATTAATGCTAATAATAGTATTAACAGCTTCGCCCTTATCTGTATTGTCTTCGCGCACGCAAATCAAGCGATTTCTGGCTCTGTCAACAAGGCTATCTGCATAACTACAGTCCGCAGTGGGTGTGAGGGGTTCTGGCTGAGAATCTAATGTTTGACAATAAATACGTTGGTCGGCAAAATGAGAGAAATAGACGACTCCAGCACTAACAACAAAGGAACCGCCGCCGTATTCATGAACGCGAGTGCGAACATTAAAAGGCGCGGGTGTTACGTCAGTTATTTTACCGTCGGGAGTGCGCCGCACGATGACGCTTCTACCCGCTTCTGAGGGTCTTCCTTCTATCCAATAAATATCATCGCCGTCGATCGCAATTTGTCCGAGCCCGACAGTTCCAGAAACAATTAAATCTGAAGTAATGGGCGATTTCCAAGAGCCGTAAGGTGATACTGTACTCATATAGTTAAGGCTGTTGTGGTTGATGCACAAATAAATTTATATTTGTATCTTACAGGAATTCAGTCTCTGGGGAAGCAGAATGTCCAAAAAACTTGTAGAGTGGAATGGCGAAGTATTCGGGTAAACAATTTATTAGTTAGAACCAGAGGTTTACTGCCGGAATGCTTCGCCCCTAAAAATATATTGGGGGAAAATTAGATGAAATTATTTTCACAAGAATTCTGGATTGTTGCCACTGTTTTGTACTTCTTAAGTCTTCTCGGTATTATGCTGATAGCAGATATGGGGAAATTAGTTAACTTTCCTCTTGCTCATCCGCCTTATGACAAACTGGGACACTTTATTTTGTATGGTACTGCCTCTTTTTTGTGCCATCGAGCGACGGGCAAAAAAATGATGCGTTTGTTTAATTATCCAATTCCTTTCGGGCCGGCAATTTTTACTGTGTTTACTGCTGCGGAAGAAACGCTGCAAGCGATTTTACCGAATCGTACTGCTAGTATTGAAGATTTTTTATTTAGTTTTGCCGGGATTGCGGTTTTTTATTGGGTTGTAGAAGTTTGGGATAAAAAAAAAGGGAATTGAGAGAAACTGCAATACCAGATTTTGAGAGAAAATAACTCAATTAGGGTGTGGTTTACCGAAAGCACAGGGAATTTAAGCCCCCATCTTTAGG
>PVWI01000494.1 GCA_003003725.1 filamentous cyanobacterium Phorm 6
TGCAATAATCAAAAAGTAGAGTCCAACCACCGTATTTAGATTTATTCTGATTGTCTTTATCTCTTTCTGGTTGCAGTGGTTGGACATCTATATCAGGACTATTGAAATATCCAGCTAAAATATTCTCAATCACAATCTGATCGGTAAGTCCTTCTGTAATTAATCCAAAACTAATCATATTAAAAATTCTTAGGAAGTCCGCCGATATAACCTCTCAAAAATGCCTCTGATAATTTTACAGGTTCTTGTCCCTCCAAAGGTTTAGGTTTGAGAATGCGTTTAGCCTTAGTGTAACCTAATTGATTGCGGGAAATCACAAACAGTCGCTGTTCGTCATCGTCTAAATCCAAACCATCCAAAACTGCCGGGTTGTGAGTTGTAAAGATGACTTGTTTATCGTTCTTTTTTGCTAGTTCGACTAATTCTTCGATTAATCGGCGACATAATCGAGGGTTGAGAGAAGCGTCAATGTTATCAATTGCAAAAAACTTAGGCGTGATATCGCTGATGAACAAAGTAAAATAAAACAGTAAAAACAAAAAGCCTTCATTCGAGCTTCTTTGGTCAAAGTAACTTAAATCAGTATCTAAGTATCTATCTGTGATTTGGATAGAAGTTTGTATTGCTGATAGATTTTGAGGAACTTCAAAATCTTTGAACCAATCTATCAATTGCAGCTTTTTTTTGATTTGATTAAGTTTGTCTTGATTTTTATCGAAGCTTAAAAAATTTATAAGTTTAAACAAGCCTTCGCCATTAATACCTAATGGTTGAATTTGCCCTTCTTTTTCAAACGTCCTTAAGGCTAGATTTTCAGGAGAATAAATGATAAATTTATTTAAGTCAAGTATTGGAATGAATGATTCGGCATCCTTTTTGAAACTCAACCATTCTTGTTCTGATAACTCTGTTTTTTCTTCTAAGACAGATGTAAATTTGTCTATTCCCCCATGTTTTTGAAGAAGCAGCATGACAGCATTCTTTACGGAAGTTTCAGAATTACCCAAAAAATTTTTACTAACCCACTGAGAATAGGGAGAATTATCATTTTGTAAAATACAACTAAATTCTTCTCCCTTATTCGATCTTAACTCAATGCTGATATCTTTATCTAAATTTTCCTTTTCAAAGGCCGATCGCATAAATTGAGGTTCTGTAACTCTGATGCCCCTAGAAGCTAAAAACTCGTTATCCAGCTTGTCATCAGCCGCCGCAGAAGCAAGGGCGATCGCCTCTAGGATATTGCTTTTGCCGCAGCCATTTTCACCGATCAATACAGTTACTCGTCCTAATTCTAGCTTCAGCTTTTGAATGGACTTATAATTTTCGATTCTGACTTCTCCAATCATAATTCAATCTCATATAATCTTAGTGTACTCATTGTAGCTCCGATCGCATGGAACTCAAAGAACGCCTGCAGGGCCACCTAATTCAAATTGTACGCGATCGCAACCCATACCTCGCATCCGAAGGGCATTTTTATGCTCAGCAATACATCCGCGAACAGTTGGGAGAGTGGGGTACTGTAGAAATCGACGATTTTGCAGTGCGCGGGCGAATTCATCACAATTTTATCTTGGATTTACCCCCCCTCAGTCCCCCCCTTGGTAAGGGGGGGAAGCAAGAAGGATCGCCCATTGGTAAGGGGGGGAAGCCAGAAAAGAAGCAAGAAACGCCGATCGTAATTGGTGCTCATTACGATACTGTACCCGGTACGCCTGGGGCTGATGATAATGCTACTGGGCTGGCTGTGTTGCTGGAACTCGCAAGGAATCTCGCACTTCAACCGCTAAAATATCCAGTACAATTAGTGGCCTTCGATATGGAAGAATACGGTTGTTGGGGAAGCAGCCATCATGCAGCTAAATTCAAGCAACAGAAACAGTCAATTCGGTTGATGATTTCTTTGGAAATGTTGGGTTATTGCAACAACAAACCCAACTCCCAAAGCTATCCGGCGGGACTAAAATATTTTTATCCGAATATTGGTAATTTTATTGCTTTAATCGGAAACTTGCGGACTGTTCGCGATATGATGGCTTTGAGCGGAAATATCCGCAAATCGGGTCAAGCTTGCGAGTGGTTGCCGGTGCCGAATCGAGGTTTGATTGTGCCGGATACTCGCCGCAGCGATCATGCTCCTTTTTGGGATAATGGTTATCCGGCTATTATGGTGACGGATACGGCTAATATGCGGAATCCGCACTATCATCAAGCGAGTGATAAGATTGAGACTTTGGATTTGGATTTTCTTGCGGGTGTTTGTGGGGGGCTAATTGAGGCTATTCGATATATATAGGAGTTTTATTTTAACGAACCGCGAAGGCACAAAGGGCGCGTTCGGCGAAGCCGTTCCCGTTCCCCGCAGGGGTTCCCGAAGGGTAGGGTAGGAAGAGGAAAGAAGATGAGAGAGAAAGATATGAATGCTGTTGTTTCCGATCGCACTTCCTGGCAATTCTGGATCGATCGCGGTGGTACTTTTACTGATATTGTCGCTAAACGTCCTGATGGTAAACTAATTATTCATAAATTGCTGTCGGAAAATCCCGATCGCTACACC
>PVWI01000149.1 GCA_003003725.1 filamentous cyanobacterium Phorm 6
TTACGGCGAAGGTTCTACTTTTACCGTCTGGCTGCACTTGGGTTCGACTCACTTGCCCCCGGAACGGGTACTAGAAATACCTGCGGAGTTTCACTCATCCAAAGCTGCGGTGGAACTGGCAGATGTGGAAGGTGATTTGTCTGATGCTGAATTTGCCAATGAGAGTTTTGAGGCGAGCCAACCGGTAAGTTCAGAAACAGCAGCCGGCACGGTTTTGGTCGTTGACGACAATCCAGATTTGCGCTTTTATGTGTCGGGAATTCTCCAAAATGCCGGCTTTGCAGTTTTGCTCGCTCGCAACGGCGAAGAAGGATTTGCAGCAGCCAAAAATCGCAGCCCGGATTTAATTGTCACGGATTTAATGATGCCTTTAATATCGGGTTTGGATTTGATTCGGATGATTCGACAAGATGACGAATTGAAGGGAACTCCGGTAATTTTGCTGACTGCTAAAGCCGACGAAGATACTCGAATTGAAGGAGTAGAACGGGGTGCTGATGCTTATTTGTCTAAGCCTTTTAACGATCGCGAATTGTTGGCAGAAGTGCGGAATTTGATCGCCCTAAAACAAAACGAGCGCCGAGTGCAGCAGTTGAACAGTTATTTAACTGAGTCGGTGCTGCGCCGATTTTTGCCGCCTTCGATGGTGAAAGCCGCAGCGGCTGGAGATTTGGCCTTGGATTTGCGCCCGGAACCGCGATTGATTACTATTTTGTTTAGTGATATTGTCGGTTTTACTGAAATGGCAAATACGCTGCGCTCGCGCCGGGTAGCTGAGCTTTTGAATGAATATTTGGCTGCAATGACTAAGGCTATTTTTGACAGCGGTGGTACGGTGGACAAGTTTGTGGGAGATGCGGTAATGGCTTTCTTTGGCGCGCCGGAGGAACTAACGCCGAATGAGCAAGTACGGCGCGCTATAGCTGCTGCAAGGCAAATGCTGCGAGCTCTCAAGGAGCTTAACCAGCGCTGGATGGAGCAGGGAATTGTTGGGGATAATGGGGTGCCTCCGGTGCGGTTTCGCTGCGGAATTCATCAGGGTACTGCGGTGGTGGGGATGTTTGGTGGGCCGGAGCGATCGGACTATACTGCGATCGGGCCAAGTGTGAATATTGCTGCCCGTTTGCAAGAAGTGGCGGAACCAAACACTGTGCTGATTTCGGCTGCGGTTGCAGATTATGTTGAGGAGGATCGAATTGTTAAATATAAGTCGCTGACACTTAAGGGAATTGATGAAACTGTGTTGACTTTTCTCTTGAATTGTGATTAGTGATTACTTAAGATAACTTTTTTCTGCCGATCGCACTTAAGCACCAATCAATGAAATATCCTGCATCCTATCCCAGCAACCACAGCCAAACTTCTCGCTTTGACGGTTTATCTTTGGACGATCGCAATCCCGACTTCATTCAACTTTTGCTGCCAATCTGGGAATGGCTGTACCGCTACTATTTTCGCGTACAAAGCGACGGCTGGCACCACGTCCCAGCGAGCGGAAAAATGCTCGTTGTCGGCTCCCACAACGGAGGAATCGCCGCTCCTGATATGTTTATGTTCCTATACGAATGGTTCCACAGATACGGAACCCAGCGCTTGGCCTACGGATTGATGCACCCGACGGTTTGGCAGGTTTCTCCTGATATTGCTGGTATGGCGGTTCGGTGTGGCGCGATCAAAGCTCATCCAAAAATGGCGATCGCAGCTTTGCGAAAAAATGCCTCGGTTCTAGTCTATCCGGGCGGCGCAGAAGATACTTTCCGCCCCTATCATTTACGCAATAAAATCTACTTTGCTGGACGCAAGGGATTTATTAAATTAGCATTGCGAGAAGAAGTGCCAATTGTGCCAATTATATCCCACGGTGCCCACGATACTTTAATAGTTTTGGCGGATTTGTACGAACAAGCAAAGCAATTGCATGAATTGGGGATGCCGTGGTTGTTTGGCATCGATCCGGTGGTGTTTCCGGTGTATTTGGGATTGCCTTGGGGACTGAGTATTGGGCCTTTGCCAAACTTGCCTTTTCCGGTGCAGATTCGGACTCGTGTGTGCGAACCGATTGTATTTGAGAAGTACGGTTCGGAGGCGGCGCGCGATCGCGATTATGTTGATGCTTGTTTCGATTTAGTTACAACTAAAATGCAAGAAGAATTAGACTTTTTGGTTGGAAATGGGTAATTGCACAAGTCTATTAATTCTGGCTTCGGGTGACTAATTGCCCGATCGCCTTTACAGCAATTCTAGGATGAAACAGAATCATCGGCGGCTCAATCATGTGCAGAACTTCCAAACTTGACAAATTTTAGCATCATTTACCAGCGCTTTTAACACCAACTCCATGTACTCAATAACCAGCCACGTACCCAAATTTGGTTTAGCACCTGTACTTCCCAGATAGCGGGAATCCTGACTGATCGCAAACGTCCAAGGGATAGTATGTAATTTTGCTAGTTTTTGTTGAAATTGTCGCGCCAAGCCTGTTAAATCGCCTTCTGGATGCCGCTGTTGCTGCTTTATTGAATAAAGACCAAAGTCCTTATTACTTATGGTTTAAATGAGTGAAACTTATGTTTAATGGCTCTCCTGAGTTTTAGCTGATTAAAAAAAAATCCCGTCGTTCGCACTACCGTTTCTACCACAAATCCAGGAGAGCTTATTTAATAAGGGGTTTACGGCTATTTTGCAATTCTTTACACGGATTTTGGCTGAATCCCAGATTAACTAAGTTATGCTGACTAAAATCAACTGTGACAGGGAGATAGCGATTATGAAGATTGGTTTGATCAATGTCAATTTTCGCTCCGAGGGCCCGGAAACATTAATGGGTTATATGACTCCTCTCCACCTTTTGGCTCTTGGTGGTCCTCTCATTGATGCAGGCTTCACAGATGTAGCCCTTATTGATGCTCAAAATGATGATTTAGATATCAACGAAACTATTGCAGCAATTCTTGACCGCAAGTTTGAAATTGTCTTCATCAGTGCGATAGCTGCAACGGCTGCTTCTCCACTTGTTCTTTCCGTAATGGGAGGTGTTATAGCCTTTCTCACATTGGTGAGGTACGAATTTTCACCTAAAAAGCTTGCTGGTGTAAGGGTTGTAGCATAACTTAGCATACCTCATCTTTCTGAGAAACGCTATAAGGCAATTAACCCGAATGTTTACATTGTTACTGGAGGAGTTCATGCCTCGTATGAGTACGAGACGATGATGAGAGACTATCCAGGTTTAGATTTTATTGGAAGAGGCGAAGGCGAGCAGTTTGCAGTCGATTTAGTCAAATGCTTAGCAGAAAAAGGGGATTTGAGCAAAGTAAAAAGTTTGGTTTGGCGTAACAATGGAGAGATTATAGTCAATGAAAAGGCTTCAAAACTTCCCGATCTAGATGTTTATCGAGTTGGATGGGAGCTAATTGAGAATTGGTCAAAGTATCGAGTTCCAATGACCGGAGAGTTGGGAGCCGTTGTCCAGTTTTCTAGAGGCTGTCCGTTTACCTGTACATTCTGTGGGCAGTGGGATTTTTGGGTGGAATGGCGGCATAGAAGCATTTCTAGGTTTGTTGACGATTTGGAGATGCTTCGTCATCAATATGGAGTTACCTACTTCTTTTTTGCTGATGAGAATCCTCAAACGCTACCAGAAACCTGGTACGGGCTGTTTGAGGAAATTAAGGCTAGACAGCTTGACATTCACATGATCATGAATCTTCGGGTTACGGATATTGTCAGGGATCAAAAGCAATTACAGCTTTATCGCGAAGCAGGTGTTGTAACGGTTGACCTTGGAGTTGAGGCGGTTACTCAGGATCGTCTTGAAGAGGTCAACAAAAAGACAACTGTAAATCATAATGCTCGTGCAATTCAGTTGCTTAGAGAGAATGGCATCTTAAGCATTGTTCAAACTATTGTCGGTTTCCCTGATGAAACGCCAGAACGTCTGCGCTTAACCTTTGAACGCCTAAAAGAATGGGCTCCTGATTTACTCCATTTTTACTACGTGACTCCTTTCCCATTTACGACCTTGGGTTCTCGAATTACTCCAGAAGATATAGCCGAGAAGGATCTTAGTAAGTGGGATTATAGGCACACAATTATGCGACTGAACCACATGGCTCCAGACGATCTAAGGAATATGGTCAAGAAATTTACGTTTGAGTACAATTTCAACCCCAAAAACTTCTTCCAGATATTGAACAACCCCAATCCGTACCTACGTGAGAGCCTCATAAATGCTCTATTCTTGATTTTGAAGAATAGAAGTCAGCTAGCTTCCTTGCCAAATCAAACTTCTCCCATGTTGAATCTTGAAATTCTACGATCGGCTTAGGTGCTTTCTTTGTTAAGTCATTAAACTCAAGAGAGAGGAAACACACCAAAAAGTCAGAATAGACCTTATTCTGCTTATATGTTAAAAGTGTTTGCTTGTTTGAATATTTCCTCTCTATGTCACTTTAAAGCCCCTATAATTAGGTTTTGAATTTATACTACGAGGTACAAAAAATGAACACTACAGACTTAGAACTTAATACAAGGCAAGATAGCTCTTTATATAAAGTTGCAAAGCTAGTATCTAACATTTTTCATCCTATGACACTTTCATCAGTAGCTTTTCTCGGGTTGATTATTGCTAGCAATCAGTCCACACAGCAAAAATTACTTTTATTTGCAACAGTGACTTTCTTCTCCTCTATCGTACCCATACTATTTATATACACCCAAAGAAATTGGATAGATACTGACGAAAGGGCAGAACGTTTTTTACCGTTTATAGTGGGTATAGTCAGTTACTTTGCAGGTTTTATTGTACTGATAGCAATAAATGCTCCTACAATCATTCAAGCACTAATGTTTTGCTATGCCACTAATACTCTTCTGGTACTTCTAATCACAGTATGGTGGAAAGTTAGCGTTCATACAACTGCGGCTGGTGGCCCTTTAGTCGCCTTAACTTATAGTTTTGGTACTGGGGTTTTTCCACTTTATTTAATCGTTCCCTTAGTAGGACTCTCAAGATTAATCATGAAAAAGCATACTCTACTCCAAGTGATTATGGGAATGCTGATAGGAATAATTGGTACGGCAGTACAGGTGCATTATGTCTTCAAAGTTCCGTTTTCTTCTTTAACATGAGGTTACAGCCAAGCGCGTAACTTTATCAGGTATTCCTATTTTGATCGGCGCAGTCATTACCTTGTTAGTCCTGGACGCAACATCATCACAGATGGGGGCGATCGCGATTATGTTGATGCTTGTTTCGATTTAGTTACAAATCAAATGCAGGCACAATTAGATTGTTTGGCTGGTAATTGAGAATTAGGTGAAAGTGATCTTCGTTGATATATTGTGAAATAAAGGGTGGTTTCCATAAAGGTTTATCAATGTGGCGATCGCTCAATGTGGCTATACAATTGAGTAATGTGCTGATAAAAATTACTTGTCCGCTGCTATCTACAGCTACCTATCCCTGCATAAAGTCCTAATTTAAAACAAGTCTAATTCACAACTCAAACAAAATTGACATACCATAAATCTGCCTAAAGTGATAGTAGTCCGCAGACATATTTGTACACTTCCAACTGTAGGGGGATGCTTTCGCTCGTCAATAAAGCGATGCTTGCCATTGGGGGCACGAATCTAAAACTATAATTAGTCAACTCGCGCCAACGATCGCGCGTACCCACCCTTTAACGAGGCATATACTATGTATCAAAATTTGCCAATAAATCCAGAAATGTATAACATCGGGTTCTTGCTGGCCCAAGTACCAGTAGAACAGACTACAACTACAAGCACAGTAGAAGAAACAGCACTTCTCTATTCCGGGCCACAATTTTTTATCGCCTTAATAGCTGGAGTCGTTCTCGCCTGCGCTTTCCAACTCTTGCTAACAAATTTATCAGTAGCCGCGGGCCTTTCCTACATGGGACAATCCCACGACGACGGACAACACTCCGACAGTGGCAGCCCCCCAGTGCGCAAGATCGGCAGCAAAGTCGGCACTTGGACTCTAATCACCGTCACCGTCGCCCTCTTTTTCGCTTGCTTGCTAGCAGTTAAGCTCAGCTTGATTAGCAGTCCCGGTTTAGGTGCGATCGTCGGTTTAGTCATCTGGGCCGCTTATTTCTCGCTACTCGTCTGGGTGAGCTCCACCACCGTCGGTTCCCTGATCGGTTCCGTCGTTAATACCGCCACATCAGGCGTTCAAGCGATTTTTGGCACCGCAGCCGCAGCCCTCGGCGCGCAAGCAGCCAGCAACCAAGTAGTGGCCACAGCCAAAGCAGCCGCCGCCGCAGTGGGACACGAACTCGGTAGCGCGATCGACCCCACAAGCTTGCGGGAAAACGTCGAAGACTACATCCAAGCCCTCAAACCGCCGGAATTAGACATCAAAGCGATGCGCGGCGAGTTTGAAAAATTGCTCAACGATCCGCAACTCAAAAACATTGCTGGCGAAAATTTGCCGAAGATCGATCGCCAAACTCTAGTAGATTTAGTCAGTTCGCGATCGGACTTGTCAAAGCGCGATGTCAACCGGATTGTAGACCAACTCCAAGATGCTTGGAAACAAGTAGAAAAACAAGAATCCAAATCAGACGGCATCGGCCAATTGGTAGATTATCTCAAATCTGCCAAATCGGGAGATTTGCTCTCAGAGCAACTGACAAGTAGGGTAGAACAAGCCCTCAGCAGTCTGGGCGGTCAAAATTCCGGCCAAAGCCCCACCATGAGAACCCAAGCAACGACAATGGCAGTCAATGCTTTAATGGGAATAGTTTTGGGCCGCACGGACATTTCCGATTTCGATGTAGAAAAAGTAGTCGGTCAGCTCAAAACAGCTAAAGATAAAGTTAGCGCCCAAGCTGATAAAGTTAGCGCCCAAGCTGATAAAGTTGCCGCTAAAGTCAAAGGCGAACCCGAAACTTACAGCCCGATCCGCGCCGATGTAGAAAACTACTTGCTCAACACTTATTCGTGGCAGATGAACCCGCAAGCGATCGAGCGCGAATTTCGTGACGTGATCTACGATCCTACGGCAGATCCGGGAACTGTGCGCCGCGAATTAGAAAAACTCAATAAATCTCAGTTTGCGGAAATTCTCGCGAGTCGAGGCGTTTTGACCCAAGACAAAATTAAAGAAATTTCCCAGGATTTAGAAGGAATAAGACGGCGAGTTTTAGAAACCGTTATCTTTGCTGAAGAGCAAGAAAAAGTTCGGGACTTGCAGTGGCGGGTGGAAACTTATTTGAAGCTGACCCCGAAAGAGGAACTGACAGCAGCAGGTATCGGGAGCGATTTCAAAAAAATCTTAGAGGATTCCGATGCGAGTTACGAACAGTTGCGCGATCGGCTTTCTCCTTATACCCGCGACAGTTTTGTGCAAATTCTCAGAGGCCGCGAAAACTTCGGCTTCCAGGAAGTAGAACAGATTGTCAACGAGTTGGACAAGACGCGAGATGTCGCTTTAGCAGATGCTAAAGGCCTGCAAGAAGCCGCGCAAGTCCGACTAGACAATCAGTGGCAAAAAGTACAAGAATACTTGCAGTCTACGGGCAAAGAAGAACTCAGTCCCGAAGGCATCAAGCGCGATTTCAAAACGCTGCTCGAAAATCCCGAAGCAGGAATGTGGGCGCTCAAATCTAGAGCTTCTAAGTTCGATCGCGAAACTTTGGTAAAATTGCTATCTCAGCGAAAAGACCTCAGCGAAGACCAAGTAAATCAGCTTCTCGATGGCGCCGAAGAAAATTGGCACAGCGCGCTGGAAGCACCGCAAAAGTTGGCAGAAAAAGCTAAGGATCAGTACGACCAAACTACCACCGCCCTAGCAGATTACCTCCGCAATACTGGTAAGTCAGAACTCAATCCTGAAGCGATTCAGCGGGATTTGACCAAATTGATGGAAAATCCCAAGGAAGGAGCTTTAGCGCTGCGTGGAAGGCTATCTCAGGTCGATCGCGATACGTTAGTCAAACTGCTGGCTCAGAGACAAGATTTGACCGAGGAACAAGTCAATCAAATTATCGACCAAGTGCAGGAAACTCTGGGCTCGATCGTGAAAGCGCCGCGCCGTTTGGCGAAGCGGGTACAAACCCAAGTCCACGATTTTCAGAGCATTTTAGAGGATTATTTGCGCAATACGGGCAAGGATGAATTAAATCCCGAAGCCATCAAGCGCGACTTGCAACTGTTGCTACATGACCCAAAAGTCGGCGCTTACAGCTTGGGCGAGCGTCTGTCGCACATCGATCGAGAGACTATGATTTCTCTGCTGTCTCAGCGGCAGGATATTTCGGAAGCAGAAGCGACTCGCATTGTCGATCAAATTTTGTCGGTGCGCGACCAATTCGCACAGCAAATCCAGAAAATTCAGGAGGGCATTCAGTCGGTAATTGACGGGATTCTCGGAAAAGTTCGGGATTACCTCAATTCGCTCGATCGCCCAGAACTCAATTATGAAGGGATTACGCGGGACGTGCGCCAATTATTTGACGATCCGCAAGCCGGATTTGATGCTTTGCGCGATCGGCTAGGTCATTTCAACCGCGATACTTTAGTAGCCCTAATTAGTTCCCGCGAGGACATTTCCGAAGCCGATGCTAACCGCTTGATCGACCAAATTGAAGTCACCCGCAATAGAGTGTTGCAAAGAGCAGAACGCTTGCAGCAAGAAGCCCAGCTTCGCCTTGAAAGCATCAAACTTCAAGCTGAAAAACAAGCAGAAGAAACCCGGAAAGCAGCGGAAGTTGCTTCTTGGTGGCTGTTTTTTACCGCTCTTACTTCGGCCGTAGCAGCAGCAGGTGCTGGTGCTTTAGCCGTGATCCGGTAACAATATTTCGGACAGTTGTTAATGGGAAACCAGAGAATATAGCGGTTCTCAAGCGTGGTGAGGTAGGCCCATAGCCCTATTATGCCCACGGAGGCCTATGCCCATAGCCCTATGCCGGATAGTACCTCATATGAGAGATCCAAAGGCTATAAGTGTTTCAAGGCGATTCTAGAATCGAGCTACAAACGGAAAATAGAGTGTTTCAGGCTAAGAATTTTAACCTGTGTGGACTATCCTTATAGAATAATAGTCTAGACAGGTTAAAATTTTATTTTATGTACCATTTAGCGTTAGGTCGCCCGATCGATCTAGAGAGTATCGCCCACGATGCTGAAGTTGGCCTTTGTCCGCGCCATGTGATGTGGGGAATCAGCCAGCGACTGGGGGCAACTATCCATCAACCGTCAGGCCATCCGGTGTCATTGTTCGACAAAATACGATCTAAAATTTCTAGTCGCCCGGAAAATTGGGCTCTAGCCCGCCAACTGTCTGAGCAACTTGATAGCAATGATACGATCTTCTGCACTGGCGAAGATGTGGGCATTCCCATCGCAATACTTTGCGGGGCTAAGCCTAATCGACCAAAAATTGCTGTATTTTTCCACAATATAGATCGACCACGAGGCCGATTGGTGATGAAACTGTTTCGATTGGCCGACAAGATTGACTTGTTTGTAAGTAATGCCAGCCTTCAGTTAGATTTCCTCCGTAATTTGGGAGTGTCTGAAAGTCGTCTGTTGATGTTACCAGAACAGACAGATACAGCTTTTTTCACCCCTGGTGTTTCAACGTCTAATCCGCAACGCCCAATTATTGCTAGTGTGGGCCTGGAAAAGCGGGACTATCGACTCCTGGCGGAAGCGACGGCGGATCTTGATGTTGATGTGAAGATTAGCGGTTTCTCGAAGGATGCGATCGCAATGGCCAAGGCTTTCCCAGAAACTTTGCCAGCAAATATGTCACACAAATTCTATTCTTGGCCTGACTTGGTGCAACTCTACCGCGATGCCGATCTAGTTGCTGTCACCGTTACAGAGAATAAGTTCTGTGCTGGGTTGACTTCGATGTTAGAGGCGATGGCCTGTCAAAGGCCGGTGGTGGTGACGAAAACTCAAGGGTTGGCTGATTATCTTGCACATCCTGGTATCGCTACAGTGGTTAATTCAGGGGATGCTAAAGGTTTGCGCGAGGCGATCCAAAAGCTATTAAACAATCCCCAGGAAGCCCAAGCCCAAGCAAGATGCGGTTATAAATTGGCGATCGAAGAACACAACAGCGAACATTATATTGAGGTTCTTGCAGCGCGGCTGGCTTCACTCTAGTTGCAAATTCAAAACTTAGAAGTAAACATTGGCTCGCAGATAGAAAATAGAAAATTAAGCATTTTCTATTTTCTATCTTTTTAAAAAAACAAAAAAATCTCTCCCAGCAACAGCAATAATTGGGACTCTACCCATCATCTGTAAAACCAGCCGCCTTTGACACTCCCCTCGCCTTTAGGCGAGGGGATTCTTGCTTCGCAGGGATTCCAATGAATTTACTTGCAAGCAAGCATCACAGGCGGTATGCCCTACGGCTGCAAGTCCTCTAATTAGAACTATTTGGGCTGCGGCAACATCTCTGTCCGTTGTATAACCACAACTTGAACATGAGTGAGTTCGTTCTGACAGCTCTTTTTTACCTGTTTCTACTAAACAATTAGGACAAATCTGACTCGTCTTATGTGCGCTCACCTTCTGGAAGTAGACCCCATATTTCCAGCAAGTTTGCTCTAATATTGTGAAGAATTGACCCCAACCTGCGTCTAAACAATGCTTCCCTAACATCGCCTTAGACAGCCCAATTAGATTCAGCTCCTCAACGAAAACCATCCCCACACCTTTACAGATTTGATGAGACAATTTACGATGCCAATCTTTTCGGCTATTTGCTACGTACTCATGCAGCTTAGTGACCTTCTCTTGAGCTTTTCGCCGATTGTTTGAGCCGAGTTTCTTTCTACTGACACGTTGTTGCAGCAATGTTTTCGCTTGCGTTCTGCGTCTTTGAAAAACCGTTGGCGTTTGACCAAAAGACCGTTAGAAATTGCTATGAAATTAGTTAGTCCAACATCAATCCCGATACCTTCACCGTGAGGCATTGTATCAGGTACTGACAAGTCCCATTGTAGGGTTAACATCACGTACCAACCGCTAACTCTCTTGACTACCCTTGCTTGCTTAATCGTTGCGCCATCAGGAATAGGACGTGATTGATGGAACTTGACCAAGCCAATCTTAGGGAGCTTCACCGATTGATTTTGAACTGGGTTAACCCCCAATTGTGGGAACACAAACGAGCGCATATTCCCGGCTTTTTTGAACCGGGGAAAACCGTGTTTTTGCTCCCACATACTTACGAAAGCTTTTTCAAGTCTTTTTAATGTCTGCTGTAGAACGTGTACGGCAACGGCAGCCAAAGCGGGTATGTTTGCCCTAGCCGTAGTTAAACTTTTGCACTGGCTCGCATAAGTTGGTCGTTGTGTTTCGGCCTTGATGATGAACTCAGAGCGGATAGAGCAAGCGTTAATCTGACAGCTACGAGACCCAAACCAATCTTTACGTTCAGCTAATGCGTAGTTATACACGCGCCGGCATTGTTCTAGCCAATCCTCAAAGATTTCTGTCTGTCCCGTTGTTGGTTTAAGTTTGAATTCGTAGGTTAAATTAAACATTTGCTCTATCCTCCTAGCTGATTATACCACAACCATGAGCGAACGTAGGAACGCTTTTTCGATAAAATAATTAAAGCCGGCCACTGAAGAAGGGGCTTGCACCCAAATTTCCGGTCACGAATATACGACAGTATCAAATTTTAATTATTTTCCACTATTTCGTTGAATCTGAGAAAATATTGGTCTTTAGGTGATGAAGGAGAGTTTACAGGTTGTGCATAATAATAGATGACTAGAGCTGTGAAAATACTACACTGACTGTGGGAGCGACATAGCGGATACCTTGGAAATACCAATGGCTTTTACAAGTGGGCCCACAACAGTCAAAACACGCAGCCCCCCGAAGAGCCAATGCTAAACAACCCACGTCTCAAACCTCCCAGGCTTGTTGCCTAGTAGCACGGTGAGGAGGCCGACGCCATGCAACTCCGAAAAAAAACACTATTAATTATTGGTGCAGCACTGATCGGCCTGATTTTGGTTCTCTATGCCACTGCATCAACTATTCTGCTGCACGATTTTCAGAACCTGGAGACACAATACGTCCGCCAGGATGTCGCACGGGCTTTGGACGCATTAGATGATGACTTGTCGAGTTTAGACACTAGCGCCCAAGATTATGCCGAGTGGGATGATACTTACTCTTTCGTCGATACACGGAACCCAAATTTTGTCAAGTCAAATTTTGTCGATTCGACATTTGTTTACTTGAGACTAAACTTGTTGGTGCTGCTAGACTCCAGCGGTAAAACGATCTTTGCTAAAGGTTTCGACCTGAAGTCCAAAACCGAAATTCCGATTCCTGAAAGCTTAAAACAGCACTTGACCGAGGCGCTGCTGGACTCCTCGACTGTCGATCGCGCCAAAACAGGCGTCCTCACCCTCCCAGAAGCCACGCTGCTGATTGCCTCAAAGCCGATCGTCAACAGCAACGCGATCGGCCCGCCACGGGGGACGCTGATCCTGGCACGCTACCTCGACAACACCGAAATCGGTTTGCTTTCAAAACTGACTCACCTGTCAGTGGATTTTAGATTGCCGAGTTTAGATTTTAAAGTGGGAGCCACGAACTACTCAGGCCCAGGCGCTAAAGCACTCGCTAGCTCAAGCCAGGATTTGGAAAATCTCAAACTCAAAATTTCCAACCTCAAATCAGTAGAAATTTTAGTCGAGCCGCTCAGCGACAGCGTAGTCGCAGGATACGCCCTGATTCGCGACATCCGGGGCAAGCTAGCGCTGCTGCTGCGAGTAGAGGTAGACCGCATCATCTACCGCCAAGGTCAGGCTACCTTGAATCTGTTTACATTTTCAATACTGGCTGTAGGTTTAATATTTAGTGCGATCGCCCTGCTGTTGCTAGAAAAGTTAGTCTTGGCGAGATTGGCGGACTTGAGCACTAGCGTCAGCAACATCGCAGCCAACGGCGATCCCGACTTGCGCGTTCAAATGCCAGGAGGCGATGAACTCAGCAGCTTGGCCGACACCATCAACCAGATGCTAGAAGCATTGGGCAATTCTCAAGTCGAACATAAGGAGAGCGAAAACCGCTATCGGTTGATGGCAGAAAACTCAACCGACATGATCACCAGACACAACCCCAAAGGCGTATTTGTTTACGTCTCGCCAGCCAGCCAAGCTTTGCTGGGATACGAACCTTCAGAACTGATCGGCCACCTCCCCAGCGATTATTTTCACCCCGACGATTTAGAAAGCATCGCCAAAGCTCACTCGCAAGTCCTGGCGCTCCCAGTTACTTACACCCTTAGCTACCGCATCCGCCACAAAGACGGCAAATACATTTGGTTTGAAACCACCAGCCGCACGATCCGCGATCCCCAAACTGGCTCCGTACAAGAAATTATCGGCGTTTCCCGCGACATCAGCCTGCGGAAGCAAACAGAGCAAGAACTGCGAGAAAGCGAAGCTGCCATTAAAACTTTGTACCAAGTGATTTCGGCTCCCCGTACAGACCCCCAGGGCATCCTTTCTACGTTTGATTTGCGCCTCCAAGAACTGCTGGGAATGGGATGCCGACAGCTAAACCTGTCCGTGGGAATTTTGTCCCGCATTCAAGGCGACAACTATCAAATAATGGCTGTTGAATGTCCCGATGAGTCGATCGCCAAATCAGAAATCTACGATTTGGAAAAAACCTTCTGCGTGGCTACGGCAATGTCAACAGAACCGATGTACTTTGAGTCGGTGAGGTTTTCGGGTTTGTCCTTAAATACGGGCGTTCCTGCCTTCAATATCGAAGCTTATATGGGCATTCCCGTCACGGTGGCAGGTGAAGTTTACGGCACTCTATGCTTCTTTGCTCAGACTCCTCTAACAGAACCATTCCGAGTTGTAGACAGAGAGTTGGTGAAACTGATGGCTCAGTGGGTAGGAAGCGAACTAGAACACCAGCAAACAGGCGTAGATTTGGCAAAAGCTCGCGACGAAGCACTGGCGGCTACCAGAGCAAAAAGTGAATTTTTAGCCACCATGAGCCACGAAATTCGCACTCCGATGAATGGAGTCATCGGCATGACTGGTTTACTGCTAGATACGAGCTTAACTCGCGAACAGTGTGATTTTGTAGAAACTATCCGCAGCAGCGGCGATGCTTTGCTGACGCTGATCAACGATATTCTAGATTTCTCGAAAATTGAGTCGGGCAAATTGGACTTGGAGGAACATCCGTTTGACATCCGCACTTGCATTGAGGAATCTCTCGACTTGGTAGCTACCAAGGCGGCAGAAAAAAAACTGGAATTGGGTTGCTTGATCGATCGCTCCGTACCAGTAACAGCGATCGGCGACAGCGCCCGCTTGAAGCAAATTTTAATCAACTTGCTCAGCAATGCTGTTAAATTTACCGAAGCTGGAGAAGTGGTGGTTTCGGTGACAGCTAAAAAGATTTCAGCGCCAGTGACTAAGGTTAAAGAACTGCTAGAAATTAATGGCGAACTATTAGCAATTAACCAAGTATACGAAATACAATTCGCGGTCAAAGATACTGGTATTGGCATTCCGGGCGATCGCATGGATCGACTGTTTAAATCTTTCAGCCAGGTTGATTCTTCAACGAGCCGGCACTACGGCGGTACCGGCTTGGGTTTGGCAATTAGCAAACGTTTGGCCGAAATGATGGGCGGCAGGATGTGGGTGGAAAGTATGGGTTGTATTGCGGGCAATCCTCCCGCGGATTTTCAAGTGGCAGTTTTTGATTTGGCATGGGGAGAATCTTGTGAAATTGCTGAAAAATATTGCTCTGGCAAATCTGTACTCAGCAGCCAGCCGATCGACCAAAATCCCCAATTCGCAGGCTCTACCTTTTATTTCAGCACGATCGTTGGTGCCTGCAACAGTTCATTACCAGTTAACTTGAGCAATTCTCAACCAGAATTAGCTGGCAAGCGAGTCTTAATTGTCGATGACAATGCTACCAACCGCCAAATTTTGACTCTGCAAGCTCAATCTTGGGGAATGGTAGCTAGGGCTTCAGCTTCGGCTCGTTTGGCTTTAGATTGGCTGGCTGCCAAAGAAGAGTTTGACTTGGCAGTTTTGGATATGCAAATGCCGGAAATGGACGGCTTGGCTTTAGCTGCTGAAATTCGCCGGTATCCCGATCGCGAAAAGTTGCCGTTAGTGATGCTAACTTCGATCGGCAGACAAGAAATTAACACCCCCGCGATCGAGGTAGATTTTGCTGCTTTTTTGAACAAGCCGATCAAACAATCTCAGCTTTACAATGTTTTAATCAATATTTTTGGGGAACAAGCAACTGAAATTAGAGTACAGCACACCAATAAGCCTTTCTTGCAAAGCATACCCCTACTGGCGGATAACTTACCTCTGCGGATTCTGCTGGCTGACGATCATTTGGTGAATCAGAAGGTGGCTTTGCAAATTTTGCAGCGGATGGGGTATCGCGCGGATGTGGCAGGAAACGGGATCGAAGTGCTCGAAGCTTTGCGCCGCCAGCCTTACGATGTGGTGCTGATGGATGTGCAAATGCCCGAAATGGATGGTTTGGAAGCTACCCGCCGCATCCGGGAGGAATTTTCAGAGGCTTTTGGCTCAGAAAATCCCACAGAAGAATCAGAAGTTTCTGAAACTGACGAACAATCTAACAATCCAAAATCCAAAATCCAAAATCTAAAATCGACGAGGCCTTGGATTGTGGCGATGACGGCAAATGCGATGCAGGGCGATCGCGAAGAGTGCATGGCTGCGGGGATGGAAGATTATTTGAGTAAGCCGATCGCCATTGAGGAGTTGGTACG
>PVWI01000150.1 GCA_003003725.1 filamentous cyanobacterium Phorm 6
GGGCATGGGGCATGGGGATGGCAATGGGAGATTGTTGACTAATGACTAATGACTAATGACTAATGACTAATGACTAACAACTACTTGAGTTTTTCAATTTCAAATTGTGAGTCTTTGTAACCGCCGGTAAGTCCTTGATCTAGAAAGATTTTGCCGGCTTTTTCGTAATCGCTAATCGCTCCTGCTTTGTCTCCTAAAGAGCGGCGAACAGCAGCTCTACCGTAGTAAGCCGCAGCATAGTTGGGATTGATTCTAATTGCTTGGACATAATCGGCGATCGCACTGTTGTAATTATTTAACTGTTGGTAAACCTTGGCTCGATTTGCAAAAGCTTCAGCATCGTTGGGATTCAGCCCAATTGCTGCTGTAAAATCGGCGATCGCCCCCTGGCTATCTCCCGCTCCGTTGCGAGCCAAACCACGATTGCTCAAAGCGTTATAATCCTGGGAATTTAGTGTCACCGCTTGAGTGCAATCGGCAATTGCTTTGGGATAATCCTTTAAGTTTAAATAAGCAATGCAGCGATTGTTGTAAGGAACCCCATCGTCGTCGCTTAGCTCCATTGCTTGAGTGCAATCGTCAATTGCCGCTTGATGCGCTCCTAAATTTAACTGCGTGCTGCACCGATTAGCATAAGCATCTCCATTCTTGGGATCGATCGCAATTACCTTAGAATAATCCGCCAAAGCTCCCTTATAATCTCCTAGGTGAAAGCGAGCTCTCCCCCGACTGTAGAAAGCATCAACATTTTGAGCATCGAGCTTAATTGCCTCAGTATAGTCGCCAATTGCCCCTTGCAAATCTGCGCTCGCAGCGCGAGCCAACCCCCGCGCATGATAAGCTTTGACCAGGCTCGGTTGTAACCGAATTACTGAGTTAAAATCATTAATAGCCGCCTTATAATCTTGCAGTTCTAAATAAGCAACTCCTCTTTCATAATATGTATCAGCATCGTTTGGCTGAAGATTTAAAACCTGAGTGTAATCCTCAATCGCCCCGCGCGTGTCGTTAAAATCGTGACGGGCTAGCCCCCGGTTAAAATAAGCCTTAAAATATTTAGGATTGAGAGCGATCGTCTGAGAATAATCGGCTATTGCTTCTTGATACTTTTTTAAATCATAATTAGCATTACCCCGCTGATAAAAACTCTCAGCATTGTTAGGATTTAATTGAATTGATTTATTAAAAGCCTGCAAAGCTGCTGCTGGATCTTGCTTCCGAGACTTTTCTACTCCCTGTTCGTAATATTCCTTAGCTTTAATCGGATTCGGGCGGCTCCAATAACTCAACAGAAATATCAGAGCTATCGCCGCCCCAGAACCCGCCAAAATCAGCCACCAAAACCGAGTTCCCAAACGTGACAAAACACTGTTATTTGACAGTAAGCTCGGAGAAATACTTTTCTTTTGAGCCGCATTCCCCGGTTCTTGGCGATGTCTCAGCTTGCCGAGAGCTTGCAAAATTTCGTCAGCAGAGTGATAGCGTTTGCTAAATTGGTGACAGACCATTTTGTCAATTATATTTGCCAGTACCGGAGAACATTGAACTCGATTTCGCCAAACAATTTCTCCCGTGTGAGAAGGATTCGGATCTTGCAATTTTGGCAAATCTGTACCCGGTAAACCTGTGATAGCTTGGATGGCCATCATTCCGACTGCATAAAGGTCGCTGCTAAATTGCGGGTTGCCTTGAAATTGTTCGATCGGCATATAAGCCGGAGTTCCAGTCGCAATGGTGCGCGGAAATTCTGTATCGTAGTCGCTGACATGATTAGCAACTTCTTTAACTGAGCCGAAGTCAATTAAAACTAATTTGCCGTCTGGTTTGCGACGGATTAAGTTGGAGGGATTAACATCGCGGTGAATCACTCCCTGAGAGTGTACAAAAGCCAGAAGTTGTAACACTTCTTCCAATAGCAACAGCACTCGCTCTTCCCGCCAAGGTTGGCCGGCCACAATTTCCCGATTTAGGGCGTGTCCTGGCACAAACTCTTCGACGAGGTAAAATTGATTTGCTTCTTCAAAATAAGCTAGTAAAAATGGAATCTGATCGTGTTTTCCTAGTTTTTCTAATATTTCTGCTTCTTGTTTAAATAAACGGTAAGCTGTTTTGAGAACTGTGGATGTATTGCTGGGAGGACGAAGTTGTTTGACTACACATTGAGGGTGGCCCGGGCGACGAGTATCGACGGCTAAATAAGTTTGTCCAAAAGCTCCCGAGCTGAGAATTTGGACTACGCGATAACGTCTATCTAAAAGTTGACCAACCATGTTCATATCGATAATTGGGAATTGGTAACGGGGAGTTGGTAATTGGGAATTGGGAATTGGGAGTTGGTAATTGGGAATTTGTAATTGGGAATTGGGAATTGGTGATTTTCCCTTCTTCCTTCTTCCTGCTTCATTCTTCATTCTTCATTTGTCCTGATGACTGATGACTGATGACTGATGACTGATGACTGATGCCTACTGACTGATGCCTACTGACTGATGAATGATGAATGAGAATGAGGGCGGATTTTGCCATTTTTCTAGTCATTTATATCATATATCCTTAGCTAAACCCGCCCCTACAAAATGCTAATGACTAATGACTAATGACTGATGACCGATCGCTAATAATTTATTTAGAGTCGTTGATCTGTGCTTGTGCGTTTTTGAAACCATCGGCTCTTCCTTGTTCTAGAAAGAGGGTTGCGGCTTTCTGAAAATCGTCGATCGCCCCAGCCCGATCTTTGAGTTGGCGGCGGACGAGACCTCGGCTGTAAAAAGCGGTAGCATTGTTGGGGTTGAGCCGTAGCGAATGAGCGAAATCCTCAACCGCTAAAGGGTAATTTTTGAGTTCTAAGTACAGGGTACCGCGATTGCTGTAAGCTACGGCATCGCTGGGATTGAGCCGAATTGCTTGAGTCAAATCTTCCACAGCCCCGAGTTGGTCTCCCGAAGCTTGGCGAGCTAGTCCTCGATTGCTGTATGCTTTGGGATTGTTGCCGTTGAGTCCGATCGTCAAACTGCAATCTTCGCTAGCCTTTTGAAATTGTTTTAAATTCAGATAAGCAATGCAACGGTTGTTGTAAGCTGCTTCGTCTTTGGGATCGAGTGTAATTGCTCGGGTGCAATCTTCGATCGCCTTGTCGTAGGTTGCCAAATTCAAGTAAGCGCTGCACCGATTAGTATAAGCATCAGTTAGCTCTGGTTCCAATTCGATTGCCTTAGTATAATCTTCCATCGCTCCTTGATAATCTGCCAGATTAAAGCGCGATCGACCACGACTGTAGTAGACGCCAGCTTGTTTGGGGCTAATCTGAATCGCTTGAGTAAAATCTGCCATTGCTCCGGTTTTGTCGCCGTTGGCCGATCGAGCTAAACCCCGACTGCTGTAAGCTTTAGCATCATTCGGATTCAGTCGAATTGCTTGAGTGTAGTCGGAAATTGCCATCGGGTAGTCTGGCATATCGTAGTAGGCTAAACCCCGCTCGTAGTAAGCATCACCGTCGCTAGGATTCAGCCGCAGTACCTCGGTAAAATCTGCCACGGCTCCCCGCTTGTCCCCGGTGTC
Organism: filamentous cyanobacterium Phorm 6; assembly: GCA_003003725.1. Classification (GTDB taxonomy): domain Bacteria; phylum Cyanobacteriota; class Cyanobacteriia; order Cyanobacteriales; family Microcoleaceae; genus Microcoleus. Next base: position 3,559 of record PVWI01000150.1, read on the forward strand.
GCGGCGGGCCAGAGCTCGATTGTAGATGGCTTTGGTGTGGCTGGGATTGACTTTAATTGCTTGCGTGTAATCGGCAATTGCTTGATCCCTAGCTCCGAGATCGTAGCGAGCGTTGGCCCGCTTGTAGAAAGTTTCGGGATCGCTGGCATTCAGGGCGATCGCGCTTGTATAATCGGCGATCGCGCCTGTTTTGTCGCCTTGCTCGGCCTTTGCAACGCCGCGAGTCAACAATTCTTTTGCCCTCGCCGGACTTTGACTCTGCCAGAAGTAAATCATGGCTGCTATCAAGATCAAAGCCGCAGGTATTGCAGCAAACAGCAACAGTCTGGTTGGGCGCTGTCTCGGCGGTTGACTTATCGCCTCGGTGATGATAGTGGGTGGTGGCGCGGCCTCCGATTTCACAAATATTTGTTTGATATCTGCCAAAACTTCGGCTGCTTCAGGGTAGCGTTCTTCGCAGTCGGGGTTCACCATTCGATCGATAATCTCTGCTAGGGCTGCCGAACAAGTTGCCCGATTTCCCCATAAAATTTCGTTTTTGCGGTTGTTTAAGGAACTCAGTTCCTTGGGTGAGAGTCCCGTCACGGCAAGCTGGGCGATCGTACCTAAAGCATAAATGTCGCTATTGTAGCGGGGGTTGCCGATCGATTGTTCGATCGGCACGTATAATTCCTCAGTCGCCAACCCCTGTTTTTTTGTCTCACGCCGTTTAACAGAGTTCGGGGAAGTTTGCGCCAACAAATGATAGTTAGCGAGTTCCGGGTTAATTTCTTGATCCAAACTAAAGTCAATCAACACAAATAAGCCGTCAGACTCTCGCCGAATCACTCTATTGGGTTGAATTCTGCGGTGAATGAAGCCATTTTCGTGTATGAACACCAAAACTTCTAATACTTCTGATAACAGACCAATTACTTCGTCTTGTGTCCAAGGTTCACCCGGGATTAGTTCTTGACTTAAAGACGAGCCGGCAATAAATTCTTCAATTAAGTATAAACTTTGATTTTCCTCAAAATACGCCAATAATTCAGGAATTTTGTCATGTTTTCCCAATTTTTCAATTATTTCGGCATTTCTTTGAAATATAACTTTGACTAATTCTGGAGTTTGCGAACTTGTACCGGGAAGCCGCATTTCTCTAACAGTGCATTGCGGATACCCAGGACGGTGAGTATCTGCTGCTACATAAGTTTTTCCCACTTCACTTGAGTCTGTGACTTTAATGATGCGGTAACGTCTGTCTAGAAGTTGACCAATCATGCCTTGCCCTCTACCCTATTAATGTTCGATTATCGCATGAAATTAGGATATCCAAAAGATTTGACTGAATAATTTAAGTTCGATCGCACGCTCCTACTGGGCAAATTGGCGATCGGATTGGCGATCGAGCGTCAAGCACCTGAGCCACACTATTCTAATATATTGGAAAAAGTCGCTGAATTTGTTAATCCGGTCAATGAGATATGTATAATTTAACAATCTGGTCGGAGGCAAGTCAAATCAACGTATAACTACCGACTACCTAATTAGTGCTCGCAGGAAAAATATTAAACAATATTCCATACCCTTCGACTCATAAACTCGTGTAGTAGGGTGCGCAATGCACACCGGTGCGAAATGCGCACCCTACTAAGGAATGAGAATTAAATAACTTCCACAAGTTTGTGGGATGTCCCGCCCATCCCACAATAACAATTAAAATTGTAAGTTACTTAATTCGCGATCCTAAGTAGAGCAATAGGGTGAATTTAGTGCTTTCAATCGAGTTTTATTTCACGAATTTATTAGAGATACAGACTTGTGAAAGAAAGTCAGATTGTTCTTATGTGAACCGTATTATGCTGTCGCGCATTTAAATTGTATATTTAGAGCGGGCGGGACACCCCACTCATTGTTTGATTGTTTTTCAACATCCAATTTAAGCGCCCAATAGCTTATGCTATGTAAACAGGATTTATGCAGAACCGACCTATTTAGATGCAAGCCTTTGCACCTTACCGCTATGAGTAACGCGTCAAACCACTTTTTGTCTAAGTCCTGATAAATATTCTTACTTTTTCCCTCTTCCTTCTTCCTTCTTCCTTTTTCCTTCTTCCTTCTTCCTTCTTCCCTCTTCCTTCTTCCTTCTTCCTTCTTCCCTCTTCCTTTTTCCTTCTTACTTCTACTTAGAGCAATAAAAATGGCTGAATCACTAACAAAAGGAGGAACGATCGCGGCGATCGCCACTGCCATAGTTCCCCAACAAGGCAGCGTCGGCATTGTACGACTTTCCGGTTCCGCAGCTTTAAAAATTGCCGAAACTCTGTTCCGCGCCCCAGGAGGGCAAATTTGGGAGTCTCACCGCATTCTTTACGGCCACATCCGCCGCCCCAACACTCAAGAATTAGTCGATGAAGCCTTGCTGCTAATTATGAAAGCGCCGCGTTCTTTCACTCGCGAAGATGTGGTGGAATTTCACTGTCACGGTGGCATTATGGCGGTGCAGCAAGTCTTGCAGGTGTGTTTGGAAAACGGCGCGCGATTGGCGCAGCCGGGAGAGTTTTCGAGATTTGGTGGGAGCACAATCGCCCGCAGCCGCGCAAAGTGCTTTGGCCGGTTTGCAGGGAAAATTAGCCCAGCCGATTCGCAAATTGAGGACAACTTGTTTGGACTTGTTGGCAGAAATTGAGGCGAGAATTGATTTCGAGGAAGATTTGCCGCCTTTAGATGAAGCTAAGACTTGTTTGGAAATAAATCATGTTTTGCACGAATTGTCAACTATTTTGGCAACGGCAGATCGCGGAGAATTGTTGAGAAGTGGTTTGAAAGTAGCGATTGTCGGGCGGCCTAATGTGGGAAAGTCGAGTTTGTTGAATGCGTGGAGTAAGAGCGATCGGGCGATCGTCACAGATTTGCCGGGAACCACGCGGGATGTGGTAGAGTCGCAGCTAGTTGTGGGCGGGATTCCCGTGCAAGTTCTCGATACTGCGGGCATTCGGGAAACGGAAGATAAGGTTGAAAAAATTGGCGTTGAGCGATCGCGCGCCGCAGCAAAACAAGCCGATTTAGTATTATTGACAATTGACGCGGAATCTGGTTGGACAGAGGGCGATTCCGAAATTTACGAACAAGTAAAACACCGCCCGCTAATTATAATTATCAACAAAATCGACCTAGTAAACACAATTCCCGAATTACCTTTTTCCTCGGTAATTCATCCAATAATTACCGCAGCCGCCGCCCTCGATCGAGGCATAGAAGACTTAGAAACAGCAATCTTAAATGCCGTCAGCGGCGGAAATTTACACGCAGCAAACTCAGACTTAGCAATCAACCAGCGGCAAGCAGCAGCCTTAACCAGAGGCAAAATTTCTCTGGAACAATGCACAGATACTATTAGCAATAAATTGCCTTTCGATTTCTGGACAATAGATTTGCGCGGCGCAATCCAAGCATTGGGGGAAGTTACGGGAGAGGAAGTAACCGAATCAGTGCTCGATAGAATATTTAGCAGATTTTGTATTGGGAAATAGTAACGATCGAAGATTTATCTCAGACTTATATCATGTCCGGTAGATTGAAAACGATAAAATTGGTTCGTAGTGCGGACTTTAGTCCGCAATCCAAGAGCGGACTAAAGTCCGCACTACGAACCGTTTTTTGTTATGTAATCGACTCTATGCTCTTCGTCGAGACTTCAGAAACCGGGTTTCTTGCTAAATTTATCGTTATTCAACATAAAAATTCGTAGCAACCCGGTTTCTGGGTTCATCTCGGTAAATTTCATTTAACTCATATTATCTCTACTAGAACGATCGCACTAATCCTCACGATCGCGGTCTTCCCATAGTTGTAATATAAAGCACAGCCTCACTCGTAGGAATACCGAGAACATCATTAACGCGATCGTCAAAAAAGCCCGCGATACCGCTGACACCCAAACGCAGTTCAATAGCTGCTAAATTCAACCGCTGGCCCAAATGACCCGCATCCATGTGCAAATATCGGTAAGCTCGATCGCCATATTTTGCTACAGCCCTCTTCAAATCCGCCGTGTGAAACAACAGCGCCGCTGCATCTCTGCCTAAATCTTGCCCCAAGCACAAAAAATGCAGCTCCCTGCGGAAATTTTTAAACCGAATTTGCCGCAATTCTTGAGCTTTTGGAGCGTAATAATAACAACCTTCTTCTAACCCATGCACTCCCGAAACTGCAATAAAAGTCTCGATTAAACTCAAATCGAAATAGTCGGGATAACCGTCTAATCCTTGGTCGATATAGTGCTGCGGCTGGTAAGTAAAATCGAGGATAGCTAGCAGTTCGCCCAAGCTCAAAGAAGCACCTGTATAAGCACGGGTAGAACGCCTTTTGAGCATAGTATTTTCTAAAGTTTCCAGATTCACTCCCCAAGGAATCGAAGGAGTTACCGTCGAAACTTTAGTACAAAATGGAAAGTTGTATTTATCGTCTAAATCGCCTTCACTTTCATCGAATTTCCACCCATCAACTCCGGTAGGATCTGATTCTAACTGTGTCGCTTTATGGAGGCATCCTAAAAGTTGACCTTCCGAAATTTCCGGGTAATCTGTCGTGGTGTTTCCGGGCAAAGCTGTTTTAAATTTTGGCAAGTTTTGGTCGATATCTAGCAAGTCGGCTAAAGCAATTAAACAAATCGCTCCTTCTTGCTCCGAGTCGATGTACAGTAATTGATCGATCGCTTCGTCGGCGAATCCTCCAATCAGGTGAGGTCGGTAATCGTTGATAGCGCAAGCTAACTCGATATTGCTCAATAAATGACCAGTGTCTAGGAAAATTCGTCGATAAGCTCGGTCTTCATAACGCCAAGAAGAACGGAAGAAAACAGTGGTAATTGCGATCGCCAATTGGGTATTTTCTAGCACCGGCGACGCAAAACAAGCTGCTCGCAACCCCGGCCAAACTTGGCTGTCCCAAAAATGAATAAGTGAATGAGTTCTGCACTGATAGTTGTAGAGTCCGGCCGGCAAATGCGGCGTACCGCGAGATATTAAATAAACCTCTGCTGGGTAGAGCCCGCCCGCCGACGGTGCCGATCGCAAATACAGGTAACTGTCGTCTACCGTGTGCACCTTCGCCGTCAACCCGTAGCTACACAGCAACAAGTTAGACAACCGATGCCACCAACCGGCATCGGGAGCGGCATTTGGATCATCCGAGGGGTCTTTTAGATAAGGCTTGAGGTCAAAATACGCTCCAATTTTATATTCTTTGAAAGGTACAGGTTGCTCTGTCCAATCTAGCTGTCTGCTTTTGGCAGCAATGGTTTCGGGATCGTATTTCGTCCGTTCGTGGTAGTGCTCGGCAATGGACAGAGGAAGTTCTGGCATATTTCAGTAGAGGATTAGCTTTGGTTTCTCGATATATCTTGACATTGCCGACAGCAAGCATGGTGGAGCAACGCAGAAATTTACAAATATAAAAAAAATCTTAGAAAAAGTACGATCGTTGTTGCACAAGTTTAACATAAAAAAATGCCTAAGTATAAATACACAGAACAATAAACATCAACTATCGTTATGGATTGGCTGTAATAGCCGTCCTCCTAAAGGGATGAAAATGCAAAAGCTAAGCGCTGAGGAATTACTAGCTCAGTATTCTCAGGGCAAGCGAAACTTTCACACAGTTGACTTAAGTGGAGATAACTTGTTTCAAGCAGATTTGACAGAAATAAACCTTTCTGGTAGCATTCTTAGGCGAGCTTATTTGCCCTACGGAAATCTGAGTCAAGCTAATCTTTATAAAACAGAGTTGCAAGATGCTGAATTGGGCGATATTCAACTTTATCAAGCCAACTTGTCGGAAGCGAATTTGTCAGGAGCTAATTTATCAAGAGCCAATTTGCGCCATGCTAATTTACAAGGTGCTAATTTGCAGAAAGCAAATTTGCAAGGTGCCGATTTGTACAATGCCGATTTAAGCAATGCCGATTTGAGATATGCCGATTTAAGCCGAGCTAATTTGGAGAAAGCCAAGTTAACCAAAGCTCAATTGGCTGGCTGTAACTTGTTTCGATCGCGTTTGGTCGATTTGTCGGATGCTGAGTGCGATCGCACTACCATCAGCCCCGAAGGCTATCGATGATGCGAAGGGCGATTGACTCAAAAGGTCGATCGACCTCTTTAAAATTTGTGAACCCCTCTCGACATCGCGAAAAACGTGAGTTACATTTGTGGAGAACCTATCGCTCCTTCATTCAGTTGACAGTTGACAGTTGACAGTTGAGTGCGACCTCTACCTAAAAGGAAGAAGATTGGAGTAATGAATAGTTTTCTTTTAATTTCTCCCCGATCATGGTTTTGGCTTTAAACCAATTGTTTCTGGTAACATTTACAAAAAAGCACACACTTTTCAACTGTCAAACAGGGGCAAATTCATGAATTCTACCGACAAAAAATCAAGAGAACTCCGGCACAAAGAACAAGAACTGCGGAAACACGAACAAGAAATTTTGGTTCGCGAACTAGAAGCAGCAATCGACCTCTCAGTACCAGCCTATCTAACCATAAAGTACGACGAACCAGACACCCAAGCTAACAGCAAACTCAAACAACAGTGGCGCCGAAAAATCCTAGCCAATGCTCAATTTATCGGCATTGTCATTGCTGTTATTTTTGTGGTTCGTATTGCATCTTGGCTAGGAATGGCGCTGGTAATTGGAGGAATTGCTTTGATTGTTCACAAAACATTTTTTGAAGAAGACTAGAAAATAACCCAAAACTTTTACAAACGGAGGACACGGCAATGCCATGACATTTCCATACTCCAAAATAATCATCAGCGCTCGCACCAAATGTAACTATCGCCAGATCAACTGTAGGGAAACGGCATCTTGAGTGTCCTGAATGCGGTTAATACGAATCCCGATGCCACCGGATTTGATATCAAATTACTTTTTGCTTATTCTCGCACAAGACAATTAAAAAAACATCAAAAAAAAACATGAATCTTAAAGTAGAAACCAGCAACTTTCTCAACGATTTAGAGCGAGTAGCCACCGTCCGTCGAGAAATTGCCGATCGCCTCAGCAACATCGCCACAGCGATCGATCAATCCGAGTTAGCCGGAACCGCAGCATCAGGAAAACTAGGCTTAGAAACCGAAAATGCCGATATCAATCTCGCCAGCAAAAACTTGCGTCAAGGAGTCTTTAGGCTGCTAGTTTTAGGTGACATGAAACGCGGCAAAAGCACTTTTCTCAATGCGTTAATCGGCGAAAACTTACTCCCCAGTGATGTCAACCCTTGTACAGCTTTGTTGACAATTTTGCGCTACGGTTCCGAAAAAAAAGTTACCGTTTATTTCAACGATGGCAAAAGCCCCAAACAGCTCGATTTTAAAAGTTTCAAACAGAACTACACAATTGACCCCGCCGAGGCAAAACGGCTAGAAGAAGAAAAAAAACCAGCGTTTCCCGATATCGACTGCGCTGTAGTAGAATATCCTTTACCTTTGCTAGAAAAAGGCATAGAAATAGTAGACAGTCCCGGACTTAACGATACAGAATCCCGCAACGAATTATCTCTCGGTTACATCAACAACTGCCACGCTATTTTGTTTGTGCTCAGAGCAACTCAGCCTTGTACAATGGGGGAAAGACGTTATCTAGAAAATTACATCAAAAATCGCGGCTTGAGCATTTTCTTTCTGATCAATGCTTGGGATCAGGTGCGCGAAAGTTTGATCGATCCGGATGATGCTGAAGAAATGGCGGAAGCAGAAGAGAAACTCGGACGGGTTTTCAAAGCTAATTTGGCTGAATATTGTTTAACAGAAGGACACGATATTTACGACGAGCGAGTGTTTCCAATTACCTCAATTAAGGCGCTCAGGTTGCGGATCAAAAATCAGGATGCAGATTTAGCCGGAACTGGTTTTCCTGAGTTTATGGCGTCACTGAATACATTTTTGACCCAAGAAAGGGCGATTTCGGAATTGCGTCCGGCGAGGACTTTGGCGCGTCAAATTTCTGCTCGCATCCGCGAAGCTGTTAGACGCCGATTACCATTGCTCGATCGCGATGTCAATGAGTTGAAGGAAAAGATTAATTCAGTTGAGCCTGAGTTTAAGAAACTGACTCAAATTCGCGATGAATTCAAACAAGAAATTATCGGAGTTAGAGATAGTAAATCGCGGGCGATCGCAGATTCTTTCCGTATCTACGTTCTCAACTTAGAAAATACCTTTGAAACAGACTTTTTACGGTATCAACCCGAGCTGAGATTTCTGGATTTCTTCAGCCAAGACAAGCGAGAAGCCTTTGAAGCATCGCTCAGACAAGCATTAGAGCAGTACATCAACGACAAACTAGCAGCTTGGAGTCTCACCGCAGAACAGGAGATGAATTCAGCATTTTCTCAACTATCGAAAAGTGCGGCAAGTTATGGAGCATCTTACACGAAAGTGACCGAAAAAATCACCGAAAAACTGACCGGGCAAAAAATACCCGCAGCAGTCAACAACTCGAATGAAGATAACTCGCCAACTTGGGCAAAATGGGCGATGGGATTGTTTTCATTAACCACCGGAAATCTGGCGGGTGTAGCAATGGCAGGTGCGGGTTTTGACTGGAAAAATATCCTGCTCAACTTAATTACTGTGTTAAGTGTCAGTACGATTCTTGCTAGTGTGACGGGGATTGTTTTGGGGCCGCTATATTTGGCTTTGTTGGGGATGGGTGTTGGGGTTTTGCAAGCAGACGGAGCGCGCAAAGAGTTGGTGAAAGCGGCTAAAAAAGAGCTGGTGAAGTATCTGCCGCAGGTGGCTCAAGAGCAGTGGCAACCGATTCACGATGCTGTGAAAGAGTGTTTTGATGTTTATGGGCGCGAAGTGGGCGATCGCATGAATGCTGATATTAATTCTCGGAAAGCTGAGTTAGATAATTTGCTCGAACAAAAGGAATCTCGCGAGATTAATTGTCAGGCTGAATCTGAGCGATTGAAAAAATTGGATGCTGATGTTTCTGCCGAATCGCAGAGTATTGAATCGGTTTATCAAAGTTTCTTAGCATCTGCTAGCTGAATGTGTTCTTATCACATTTTCTGAACTCCTAGATGCAACAACATACCTAAAGCCAGGTTCGTAGTGAGGACTTTAGTCCTCGGGTTTAGAAGAGGACTGAAGTCCTCACTACAAACCTTTTTTTTAGAAGAGGACTGAAGTCCTCACTACAAACCTTTTTTTTAGAAGAGGACTGAAGTCCTCACTACAAACCTTTTTTTTAGAAGAGGACTGAAGTCCTCACTACAAACCTTTTTTTTAGAAGAGGACTGAAGTCCTCACTACAAACCTTTTTTTTAGAAGAGGACTGAAGTCCTCACTACAAACCTTTTTTTTAGAAGAGGACTGAAGTCCTCACTACAAACCTTTTGTTTAGAAGAGGACTGAAGTCCTCACTACAAACCTTTTGTTTAGAAGAGGACTGAAGTCCTCACTACAAACCTTTTTTGTCATAATCAGATAATCTTAAATATGCAACAACCAGAAATTTATCAAAACCTGACCAACAATCTCAAATCAGCACTGGGCATTCTCGAACTGGATAAAAACTCCCAACTTTACCGAGATACAACTTCAATTTGCGACTATCTCGCCAAACCAACTTTTCAAATCGCTGTCTTTGGCCCGTTTAATTACGGTAAGTCAACTTTGCTGAATGCAATGCTTGGAAATCGTGCTTTGCCGATCGACCTTGTACCCACTACAGGTGCCGCCATTTATGTCAACTACGGCGAGGAATTGCACGCCAAAATTACCCTGAAAGACGGCACGGAAATTAGCGAACCGGGGACTGATGTGTTGAAACGCTACGCCATCCTTGACGACGCGAGACAAATGCGGGATGATGTGGCCGCCGTTAATGTGTACTGTCCCCACCCATTCCTGAAAACGGGTGTGGAATTGCTGGATTTGCCGGGAACCAACGATCGCCAAGAACAGGATAACTTAGTCAGGGATAAATTGCTCACGGCTGATTTAGTTGTGCAGGTTTTAGATGCTCGCAAATTGATGACTTTAGGCGAACGGGAGAACTTGAGAGACTGGTTGAGCGATCGGCAAATTAACACTGTCGTCTTTGTTGCCAATTTTCTCAATCTACTCGAACCAGACGACCAAAAACAAGTATACAATCGGTTGTTGTTTGTTGCCGAAAGTTTTCGCTCCAACTTGCCGAATAATATCAGCAATATCTACCGCGTCGATGCTTTGCCGGCTTTGAGGGCGAGGCTGAAAGGAGATGTGGCGGCGGCTCAAACTACGGGAATTGCGATGTTTGAATCGGCTTTGCAAAGTATTGTAGCCGCTCAACAGGAACAACTAGCAGTTAAGTTGCCCAGAATTGAAGCCGTAGCTACTAAGATTTGTCAATCTCTGCGATCGAAATCTGAAACTGTCGCCGCAGAAATAGCCACAGCTAAACAAAAGCATCAAGACAGAATAGAAATTAAACAAAAAGCCGAAAAGTTGATATCTAAAGGCTTTCAATCCAGCGTTTCCGACTTCGAGATTTGGCTTTATCAACCCACACTTTTGCAGCGATATCAATCGGAAATGGCTTTTTCGCTCCAGGAAGGGCTTTTTGATGCGTGGAAGATAAAATTTGAGCGAGAGGTGTTGAAGGAGCAGCAAACGATCGCAGAATGGGTAAATAAAGCTTGCGAGTTCTTTGAGAAAGAACAGCCGATCGCCCTTTTGATTTCGTTTCCCCCAGCCCCGCAAATCGCTTTACCAGAGCCACCGACAGCTCCGGCTGCTAAAAGGTCGATCGAGGGCGAAGTGACTCCAGTAGCGATCGCAACGGGCTTAGGTTGGCTGTTGGGCGGGCCTGTGGGAGCCGCAGTAGTTGGCGGTGCTAGCTATATTTTGAACAAAAGAACTGGCTATGAAAAGCCACCTGAATCCTCAGAAGCTTATCTAAATCAAGTTACAGAAATTTGCAGCGAGGCTGCTAAAAACTATCTCATCCGCTTCAGCACCGATACTTTTTCGATGCTGCAACATTACAAGGAAATCGCCGAAAAAGTTATCTGTTTTCAAGACAGCAAAGAACCAGTACAGATAAATATGCAGCATTATCAAATACAATTAATTAACAATCTGTTAGAAAATATCGACTCCAGCGTTCAAAGTACCAAATCTGTAATTAACGGCAAATGATCGGAACCGACTTTTGGGCCTGTATGAATATTCAAAACACCAATTTCTTTGCTGACTAGAAGGTGATCGATCGGAATATAAGCCAGCGGCATAAAAGTCGGCCAAGTCGGTAAAATGCCAAAGCCCGATCGCGCATTGTGCAGTTTTCCAGTATTTACCATATTTTTGTAGAACGGCGACCACATTGTGGTATTGAAATCCCCAACCACAATCAGCGGATTTTTGACTGGCGCGGCATACTCGCCGATGGCTGTTAGCTGTTTGTTGCGATCGATAAAACTCTCCTGTTTGATCGGCACAGTCGGATGAACAAGAATCAAAGAAATGATTTTACCTTGAAATTGAACATCCGCTAACAAACTCTTTCTTCGGCTCGAAAAAGACTTAACTGAAGTATTTGCTAAAGGCAGCTTGCTGTAGATGGCACTCCCATATTCTTCAGATTCCTGCTGCTGTTCAGAGTAAGGAAAAATTTCGCTTAAAACCGATAACTCTTTTGCCCAAGACGTGCTGACTTCTACAAAAACCGCGATATCAGGTTGTTCTTTTTTAACCAGTGAGATCACATCAGCATATCGCTGATTACTCGTTAAAACATTTGAATGCAAAATTCGCAACTGTTGGCCAGGAATCTCTCCTGCAAATGCTGGCGCTGGAAAATACCAAGGAACAATTTCCGCCAAATTAATGATTATACAAAATGCGCTCACCAGCAACCATATTTTTTTCGATCGCACCAGAGCGAAGAATATAAAAATAGATATACCAATTAACATATATTGTAGTTTAAAATGAGAATTTAATTCAAAAAGTAGGTTAAATTCTCCTAAGTAACCTGCGATTGACAATACTGCATCTACAATTGCTGCCAGAATAAACCATTTCAAAAATATGTACTTCAAGCCAATGATTTTGCTAAGCTGATACGCAGCTAGATTGTATAATATAAATATAAAATCAGCGATAATTAGTTGTAATATATGCCAGCCCAAA
>PVWI01000151.1 GCA_003003725.1 filamentous cyanobacterium Phorm 6
TTTTTAATTGTTAATTATCGATCGAGCTGCGTGCATGAGCAGGCGCTGTTCGGCGCGGGCGATCGCCCTGCAAGTCTGTTCTACAGCATCAACATTGACTGAAATAGACGAAATCCCCCAGCGCACCAACGATTCAACTATCTCGGGATACAATGCAGTCGCGTCGCCACAGATCGAGCAAGGAATGTCGGCAGCTTGCGCCTGTCGGATTAATTGTTCGATCGCCCTCATCACTGCTCGATCGCGCCCATAGAAACCACTTGCTACCTGTTCGGAGTTGCGGTGAATGCCTAACAGAAATTGAGTTAAGTCGTTGGTGCCGATCGAAATTCCTTGAACTCCTGCTTTTACATAATCTGGCAATAAAAATAACACCGAAGGAACTTCCGCCATGATCCACAGTTGAAACTGGGCAGGTCGATTTTTCCAAATTGTTTCTAAGCGCTGCTGGCAGTAGACAAACTCCTCAACAGAACGCACAAAAGGCAAGATTAAATTAACATTTTTATAGCCTGATTCACAGACTTTTTTAAGTACAGATAGTTCCCAATCAAATAACTCCGGTTCAAAGGTATAACTGAAACTGCCGTCGGTTCCTGATTCCCGTAAATCGAGAGATCGATAAAATATCGGCTGTGGCGAAACGGCAGCAGCAAATAAAGTAAGACAATCCGCCATGCGATCGACAAATTCCGATCGACGGCCCTCTTGCAGCAATACTTTGGGGTTTTGACAGTCCAAGGCTTCCAATGCCATTAATTCCGATCGCAGTAATCCAATCCCGTCTATGGGCAGATTTTTGAGGCGGTCGATCGAACTTGTTTGGCTGACATTCACTAATAGTTGAGTAGCCGTTGGCGCAACAGATTCGGCAAATTCAGCCCGTCGAGGTTGAGACGCGGGATTGGACGATCGATCTGAGCTGGAAAGTTGATAGTTGGCTATTGACATTTTGGCTGCTGTACTTTGTATATCTGCATTTGTTGCTGTGTCTCGAAGCTGGTTGCTATCTGGTTTCTCGATCGCATCCTGTTGCGCGGTGGCAAAAACTTCTCCGCTATCACCATCTACCAACACCCAATCGCCTGTCTCGATCGCCCGAGTCGCCCCAGCAACTCCCACAACGGCGGGAATCCCCAATTCTCTCGCTAAAATGGCGCCGTGGGCTGTCATGCCTCCTTCTTCGGCAACTACCCCAGCCGCAACTTTCAGCCAAGGCAGCCAATTCGGCTCGATCGTGCGGGCTACCAAAATGCTTCCGGCTAAGAATTCGGCGTTTTCTGGGTGGAAATTTGTCATAACTTGGGCTATTGCTTCGGCTTTTCCTGATGCGGCAGCCAAGCCTCTGAGGATCGCAGGAATTCTGGCAGGGGCGATCGACTTTTCCCCTATCGGCGCGACTTTTCCCCCTTTCAGCAGACGAACTTGAGTGAAATAAAACTGTAGTTCGTCGCTGTTTGCTGTTTGGTCGATCGTCCACTTCAAAATTAAATCCGAGTCAAATTCTGCGATCGCCTTTTTAGTCAATTCAATGATTTTTTGCAGTTGCGATTGCTCTAAAATATATTCAGTTTGTGCTGTCTCTCCCAGCGCCAAAATTTCCACACAACTATTAGCAAAATCAGGAAGTAGAAATGCAGAATCGGGAATTAGAGAAGCAGTCCAATTCCTAGTCTGCGGTTTTGCTTTCGGTTCTTCGTCGCCAGCTTTGAGATTATATGCTAATGTTTTGTAACCAAGCCGTTGGAATTTTATCGCCCCTGTTTCCGGCTGCACTTGATAGTAATCAGGGATGTTTTCTCCCCTAGTGAGGGACATTCCCAAACCACAGGTAGCTTGGATTTCCCACGCTGCACCTGCGTTAGTTTTTAGCTCGCCTGCGGCGATCGCACTGGCGATCGGCTGCACCAAAACTGCGGGATTGATTTGCTGTATCCCCAGCCCGCACCGCTGCCAGTAAAATAGACTTCGAGCTCTAAATAGTTCTGCCCAAGCTAGTTTGAGTCCGGCTTCAATGGCTTCTGGTTCGGCGCTTACTGCGTGAGATTGCAGTATTCCCGCTGTTTTCGGGTTCCAGGAAGTCAGGGAAGGGCGAAAAATTAAGGCCTGGGAATTGATGTTTGAGTTTGAGTTGAGTTGACAAACAGCAGAGTTTAGGGTAAAGAGCAGTGAATCTGGCAGTTTGGCGCAGAGGATTTGGTGGCGGATGTTACGGGCGATCGATTGCAGTTGTCTGGGTTCATCGACATTCAAGTGGAGGGAAGAGTGTGGCCAGTCAGCAAATAGGGGTTCTAGCCAGTCGATCGACTCTAAAAACTGCCAAAATGTTTTAGCAGGCACGACAAAACCCGGTACAACGGGATGATTTTTCTGGAGCAAGCAGCTCAAATAAAATGCTTTTTCTCCGACTGCATCTCGGTCTGAATATTGAATTTTGTCGAGCCAGTAGAAGTTTGTCACGCTGCGATCCTGTGCTTGGAAACTGATTTAATTTTGATAGTTTTTCCCATTAATCACTTACCACAATTCTAGGATGAACAAGCAACAATGGACGGGATTAGTCAAATCTTTTCTGAATCTATTTCTTAAGTCTAGCTGTCCTCTTTGTCAGCGATCGACCGCCGGAGAGTTTTGTCCGTACTGTAGCAAGCAACTTCAGCGATGTCAGTTAGCCGAGCCCGATCGATTTTGGGATTCAGAGCAGCGTGTTTTTGTGTGGGGCGAGTACGGCGGAACTCTCAAAAGGGCGATCGCAGCTTTGAAATATGACGGAAATACCCAATTAGCCAAACCTCTCGGCGGCTGGCTGGCCCAAGCTTGGCTGAGTTTTCCCGAATTAGCTATTGACAATCTAACAGTTGTACCGATTCCCATGCACAAAGAAAAGGTCAAGGAACGGGGTTTTAACCAGGCGGAACTATTGGCTGAAAGTTTTTGCGAGTTGACTGGTTTGCCTTTACAGCGGCACGGTTTGGAGCGGGTGAAAAATACTCAAGCTTTATTCGCTCTGACGCGACAGCAGCGCATCGCGGAAATGGAAAATGCTTTAAGTTTGGGAAAAGACTTTCAGCGTCGGCGCCCGCGCGATCGAGTGCTGTTAGTTGACGATATTTATACTAGCGGTACTACGGTTAAATCGGCAATTAAAATATTGCAAGAGTCTGGAATTTCGGTTTATGGAACTGTGGCACTGGCCACTCCGAATAAGATCGATTTTCGACAGGCTTAGCATTCATATCGCTTCCGGTTGCATCGGAATTATTAGAAGCCAAAATGAGGAGACCGCGAGTGCCTTAGTCCCTAAAATGTTATTTTGGGTAGGGACACGGCACTGCCGTCTCCTCTATATCATTCCGGCACAGCCGGAATTGATACGTCGAGCAAGCGGAGGCTTGCCTAGCGATTCCCAGACCTATTCGGAGGCTCGGTTTCCGGAGGAACCGGAGCCGGAGACTCAGCAGCCGGAGGATTCAGCGACTCTTCCCAAACTTGGATTTGCGATCGAGCTTGCTCAAAAGCCCGAGAACTTGACGGAATCTTCCTCAAAGTCGCGATCGCCCCAGCCACATCCGACGACGACTGTTCCACACCAATCGCCAAAATCCGCTGACTCCACTCATCAATCGCCTCAGTCGCCTGCGAGGAGAGCGAACTCGAATCAGGCACCTGAAGGGCAATAGAAATTGCCGATTGCAAAGCGTCAGCAGTCCCGGCTCGGGCGGCCTGACGAGCGCTCTGCAAACCTTGCTCGCCCTGAAATTGAGATTCCCAATTGCGAATGTTCGATCGAGCTTCCTCATAAAGCACCCGTCCCGATCGAATCCGGCGCGCCATATCAATTGCCTCCGCCAAATTGCCCCTAGCCGCTAGCTGCTGAGCTCTTTCCAAAAACGGCTGGTCTTGAAGCCGCTGTCTCCTCTCGATCCAAGCTTGAATTTTGCCCTGAGCTTCCCCATAAAGCGCCCTACCTTGACCGATCCGAGAAGCTTGAGCAACGGCTGCCTCCAGAGAATTTGGATCGCCTGTATTTGCCAAATCGTTAGCTCTTTGCATAAACGGACTATCTTCGAGCAGCTCGATTTGACGGCTCAAGCGACTAATTTGACTGCGAACTTCTGTTCTTCGGGGATTTGATTCAGGCACTGTCTGCAATTGTGCGATCGCCGCCCTCAAATCCTTGACTCCTCCCGGCGCCGCCAGCCTGCTTGCCAACTCCAAAACTTTCACATCAGCCATTTCTTGCTGCCAGCGGCCGACTAAATCTTGAGCTTGTTTGTACAAAGGGCGACCCGAATTCATCTTTTGAGCCAGCTCGATCGCCTTAGACAAACCATCAACAGAGCCAGTCGTTGCCTGAGCAGTAGCAGTCGCCAACTCCTTAAAATCCTCAACCTGTTCCTTTAAATTTCCCGACTCTGGAATCTGATTAACGATCGCCGTCGCCTGCTGCCAATCACCTGCTTGCAAACGTTTTTGGGCGAGCGCCATAATTTTCTGGCTAAATTGGGCGATCAGCTTATTCGCAGATTGATACAAATAACTATTTTGACCAATGCCCTGAGCCAGCTTAATCCCCGTCACCAGATTGTCGAGGCTTCCACCCGAAGCTGTATTGCGGGCTTTTACCAACTTATTGCCCTCAGCCTTTGTCGCCTCAATTACCTTAGTTAGTTCCTCATACTTAGCCGATTCCCAGAAAGTATTTCCCGAATCCAAAAGCAGAGTAGCTTGTCGAAAAGCCAGCGTCCACTCTTCTTGACGCAAATGGTCTTCCGCCGCGCGGTAAATTTTCTCTGCATCGCTCCAGATTGACTGCCACTTTTCAATCTGCTTTTGCACCGTCGCGTAAGCCGGGACAGTTTGAGGTACCTTGCGGGCGATCGCGATCGCATCCTCCAGCCTTCCTTCTTGAAAACTAGAATTTCCCAGCCTGAGAATATCCTGCGACCATCGATCGATTTGATCGTTAATTCTCGGTCGCAGCGGGTGGTCTTGTGGCAAAGCATTCACTAATTCGATCGCGCGCAGCAAATCATCTGCCGTCCGCTTGCTAGCCGCTTCTTGAGCGCAAAAAAAGCGATCGTTAGCCGAAGCCGTCGGCCAAAAAATCTTCGAGCAATTCGACTGCGAGGTCAGGTTTAGCAAAGACGAAATTGCCACAAACCCCATACCCACCGACATAATCAAACTCACTGCCAGCCAAAACTGCCATTTCTTCAAGAATATCCGCCACAACGGATTGTATTCTCCCGGCGGCTCGGAGTTTTCCCCAGACTCTCTCGGCGTCCGTCTCAGACGCCCTGCCGGCAATTTTCCCGAAATAACCAAATCTCGGAGCTCTTTGAGTCGCTCAGCGCGGTTTTTACGGGCGGGAAGTGGCACGAGGGATGAAGTATCCTTCTTTGACTCCAAAGATTCTGATGCAGACCAACGGCCTGGTGTTTTGCGATCTTGACTCATATTGTGCTTACCACAAACAACAACCAGCCAGTCTTAAGTATTTCAAAACTGCGATCGCTGCCATCCACTGCTCTATAGAATAATATATCCATCACTTTGAGTAACCCATAATTGGAGCAAATTGGAATAGATCACAACATTCCACCTATAGTTCACTTTTTCAACTCCTCCATAGTCGCTTCCTTCAGATTGTAGGAGCTAGTCCCAACCAAATAGAACGTAGTGAGGTAGGAATTTTTAGGCAGTTTACCCAAGCCTCGTACAATTAAAGTGGTAGTCGCCAAACACCGTTCTAGTTTAATTGCACACCGTCACGCATTACTGCTGTAGGCTTTTTTGATTAAGTGTCACCTCTGAAAGATGGCGCTTGATTGCTTTTAACGCCACATTACGAGCGGCATTTAAACCACTATGAGCTTTGTACCCATCAACAGTTGCTACTAATGCAGCGCCCGGTCGATAGCCATCAAACTCAATCGGGATTGAAGGGAATTTGCATCCTCTCCAGACTGGCTCACCCCAAGGGGTAAGACGGCTCGTATTCATCGGACTAACGCGAGTTGTGAGGATTGCATAATCTTGGTAGGCAATTCGTTTAACTTGTTCATAGATTTTGCCTTTCAACCAGTAAGCACGTTTTTGATTTGAGCGTCTTGAATATTTCCCACGTTTTGGTCGCAAATTTCCCAGATACTCAAAACTAATCACGTCCGCCAGCCAATGATTTGCAAACTCAACAAGCTCCCGCGATACGGCTCTTGAATATTCAATTTCTCTAGCAGATAAAGAGTCCCATACTTTTTTACCAAAGCCACGGGAAATGATTCCCGTTTTGCCCATTTTGATGGCGATATTTCCTAAATTCCGCTTCCTACGAGCTACATGACGCGACTGGTTAATGAAATGTCTAGCGACTTCAGTCGTTGCGCCTCTGTCGTTGGTTTCTAGGATTGTGGCAATGACGATGAACTTATCTAAATCCATGTCAATTCCGCAGGTACGGAATCTACCTTTTGTCATGATTCCTTTGATGCCACCCGTTGCAGGGATATATTTTTCAAGTGGAAAAACTATCCACAAAGAACCGTTTTGAACCTGCACTCTCGGAGAGCATTTTACCCATTCTGTAGGAACTTCAGGAGATTGGTACTGATGTTTTATCCACTTCCATGAATCGCCTACTAGCATTTTCAGAACAATGGAGAAACCATCATCCTCTTTCCACATTCCAGAATCGTACTGAGGGTTAAAGTTAAACGCTCTGGGATGGACTGGTGGCTTGTGGTGCTTGATCTTTCTGGGGCGATTCAACCATTTTTGATAGGTTGAATTCCAGCTTTGATAAGCACCAATTGCTTGTCTGATGGCGGCTCTCTTGATTGGAGAAGGAAAGCCTTTTACGAAAGGATGATTAGCCGTGAGTATTTCGTAGTAACGCCAGTTTCCATTTTCTTTGGTCGAGATGCTAATGCCTTGAGGATCTTCCGCAATTAGTAGGAAATAGAAATGAACGATCTCGTTATAGGCTGCCTTAGTTGGCTGCATATCAAAACCAGAACGAAGCAATTTCGCCTTGACTGACTTAGTGGCAATGGAAAATCCTTTTTGACGTTTTAGCATCTTTCGACCTGAGATGTTTGTTGAACTCTGATTTTGAAATCAAGCTGATCTGCCGCTCTATTGACTTACTCCAATATACTCCAACATTCGTGTTTCTATTAATTAGACATACTCCTAAAGCCCGGAGACTGCAAGAGCCGTAGCACGGGCGAGGGCGGGACGCCATCGCCGACACCCCAAAAAACAAAATTTGGCGATTAGGTAATTGATAATCCGTAATTGGCAATTGGTCAAGGCCTCGATCCTTAACTCGCACTCCTATTACCAATTACACATTATCGTCTCAAGAACCTGAGTTCGATCGCAAATCGCCGATCAATTCGGCAAGCTGATCCGTGTTAGCTTTGTAAACCTCGTTGCAAAAATGGCACGTAGCCTCAGCCCCCTCATCTTTTTCGATCATGTCTTGGAGTTCCGCCTCGCCAAACATTTTCAAAGCTCCCAAAACGCGATCGAATGAACAGCCACAGTGAAAACGCACCATCTGAGTTTCGGAAAAAATTGAGAGCCCCATATCTCCCAGTAAGTCTTCTAGAATCTCGTGCAGCGTTTTGCCCGATCGTAACAGCGGCGTAAAACCCGACAGTGCAGCAACTCTAGATTCTAGAGTTTGCACCAATTTTTCGTCCGTTGCCGCCTTCGGTAGAACCTGCAACAGCACACCCCCAGACGCTTGCACACCATCAGCCCCCACAAACACCCCCAAAACCAAAGCTGAAGGCGTCTGCTCGGAAGTTGCCAAATAGTGAGTCAGATCCTCACCAATTTCGCCGGAGACCAATTCTACCGTACTTGAGTAAGGAAAGCCGTATCCAACGTCCCGCACCACATACAAATAACCGTCACCTATTGCCCCACCGACATCCAGTTTCCCCTTAGCATTCGGTGGTAGTTCCACCCCTGGATTATCCACATAACCCCGAACCGTTCCATCCAGCCCCGCATCAACCATAAGTCCGCCCAGGGGGCCATCTCCTTTGATCCGAATGTTTACTCTCGATTCAGGCCGCTTCATGCTGGAAGCGAGTAACAGCCCCGCTGACATTGTGCGGCCGAGGGCTGCTGTTGCCACGTAGGAGAGCTTATGTCGCCCTCTTGCTTCTTCAGTCAGGCGGGTCGTAATGACGCCTACAGCCCGAATTCCGCCGTCTGCTGCTGTAGCGCGAATTAATTGATCTGCCATGAAAAACCTTACTTTTGCCTTTAGAATAAGTTCTTGAACTATTTTAAGAGTTTCTTCCGGTTGGCGCAGCAGCAGACTCAGCGGACAGTCAGGGCGATCGAACTTTTTTCGTAATTGCTCAACTAGGGGAAAAAAGGGAGCCATTAGTAGAGAGAGCTTGTTGAATAGATTGATAAGCAGTTAAACCCTGACGTTTCCCAGTATTGACAACTGAACGAACCGCAGCAAACAAATCCCGGCCCCATTCCGAACGGAAGCCATTGGTCACACGGCGAAATATCACACTCATCCGAATCGCCTGTTCACTACTATTATTCGTGGGTGGAATTGTTGCGTCTTCTAAAAATAGAAATAAATTGTCAATCAGCCCACCGTAACGTTTTCGTAACCGGATACCATCCTTTTGGTCTGGCACTAAATCCAAAATCTGGGTTAATCTTTCCTGTAAATTTGTTCGATATCGATTGAGTCTAGTCTCGTCCATTTTTGAGCGTCGCCGATGAATGATAAAAGCCCTTAATAATAATCTCTTCATCGCTGGGGCAAAAATTTTGTCCCCAGCATCAATCGCATATTGGCAATCCCGTAATTGATGAGCACTCGCACACTTGCCATTGTGGCGCTGGATGATTTTTTTGAGCACTAAATAAGTCTGACACCCAGATATCGGGACGATGTTCTGCGAGAACTTCGTTGATGACCCCACTGCCTCGGCTGGGGCGGATGACCTGTAAACAAACATCCTGGTTCTGAAACACCCACTCCCATTGGTTCTGCCCGTTAACTCTTGCACTGGTTTCATCTGAGCAAATTAATTTCGCCCGACGCAGCCGTTGCAATATTTGAGTTACTTGCTCATCTAAATTGGTTTTCACTTTCAAGAGCAAGTTGGCGATTGCTCCCTCTGATATCTTTAGTCCAAAGACGGATGCCAATAGGGACGATAGCCGTTCGTAGCTGATGGCATGAGTGTAACGAAGATATGTGACTAGGCTTTGAATTGAACTGCCAAACGGTGAGCCTGGTTCCATTCCCAATGGTGCAGGTGCAACATACTCGGTTTGACAACAGGCACATTGACCACCATAACGTTCACGGAGGGTGATGATGGGGCGAATTGGGGGTAGTTCGATTTTTTCGTAGACGGATTGCAATTTTTGGGTGGCGGCGGTGACTTTCTCTCCACACTGGGGGCAACTTTTCAGTTGGGCGATAATTACTTGATCGGGTTCAGGATGTAGCTGTCTTCCCCCTCCAGCTCTTCCGACGCTTCTTTGTCTTTTGATGCCTTCAATTTTCGACGGCTTGATGTTCGGCTTGAATCCTTTCGACGGTGGAGTGCTAG
The DNA here is from genome assembly GCA_003003725.1 of filamentous cyanobacterium Phorm 6. Classification (GTDB taxonomy): domain Bacteria; phylum Cyanobacteriota; class Cyanobacteriia; order Cyanobacteriales; family Microcoleaceae; genus Microcoleus. The sequence continues at coordinate 9,609 of PVWI01000151.1, forward strand.
AATTTTGAAGAGTTTTACTGGGGGAAGCGCCTAGTTTTACTTGGTCTGTGGCTGAAGAAGCTGCGGTGAGTTTTTGGATTTCCTGCCATAGCTCTACTATCAAGGCTTCTTTTGCCTCGTTCGATAGTTGCTTTAAGTCGGGGAGTTTTTCCATTCCTTTATCTAATGTCTTTCTCGTTTTCTTGTCAAGGGGGTTGAGCAATTACCTTTTTTCAACTAAAGAGCAATAATATTAGGCTCTTCATTACCTTTTATGCTAGTTTATTAATTAAAAATCATAAATTGCCTGTAAAATCAAAAATTGTAGTCGATGGTCGCGAATCAGCACCTCAAATGATAGCCATAACGAATAGACTTATTGATTAGCAAAAATTTTATGCAACTTTACGGACACATTTAGCATAACAATTAATCAAAAATCGAATTAGTTGGATTTTTTTATCACAACTGATTAGATTTTGTTAACATCCAAACATTTTTATTGCTTCTCAAGTATTAGGTTAGTATAGCAATCTTATTTAAGGTTGAACTTTACTAATAAAAGATGTTTTTAGCGATTAGAAAAAATTAACTATATGAATAAAAATTTAGGCGATTTAAGCGTTGCACGATCGTGTAGCCGAAGTGTCGCAGCCACGTTCCTATGCCTGAAGGCAGGGGCTTCCCGTTCATTTTTCGGTGATTTTGAATACAATTCCCGACTCAACAGTCGATCGCACTCCTCAATTTTCGCCCTGGATCTAAAGTTCACCTAAAGTTCTATGCCCGATCGCAAAACCATCCCTAAGATAGAACTTACAGGACGATCGGTCTCATCGCCGATTCAGCAACACCTGAAAAATCCCAAACGAGGGAGCCACAAGACAGGGAGGACATCAAAATCATGGTACACGCGCCCATAGGGGAAACCCGCCTTGGCCCGATCGATCAGGTGCAATCCTTAGACCGCGATTGCACTACTCTATCCCGTCATGTACTCCAGCAACTGCAAAGCTTTTCAGCAGATGCTCAGGATCTGAGTGCCCTAATGAGTCGCATCGGGCTGGCGGCTAAACTGATCGCAAGGCGACTCAGCAGAGCTGGGCTAATGGAAGATGCTTTAGGGTTTACAGGGGCTGTAAACGTGCAGGGAGAATCCGTCAAAAAGATGGATATCTATGCCAATGAAGTGTTTATTTCCGTATTCCAACAAAGCGGACTTGTCTGCCGTTTGGCTTCCGAGGAAATGGAAAAACCCTACTACATTCCCGAAAATTGTCCGATCGGGCGTTACAGTCTGCTCTACGATCCCATAGACGGTTCTTCCAATCTTGACATCAATCTGAATGTCGGCTCGATCTTTAGTATCCGCAAGCAAGAGGGGGATGATGCAGACGGTTCTGCTTCAGACTTGCTGCAACACGGGCACAAACAAATCGGTGCCGGCTATGTGCTCTACGGCCCCAGTACAATGCTGGTTTATTCGATCGGGCAAGGCGTTCATTCCTTCACGCTCGATCCCAGTTTGGGCGAGTTTATTCTATCAACCGAAAACATCAAGATTCCAGACAGCGGCCCGATTTACAGTGTGAATGAAGGTAGCTTTTGGCAGTGGGACGAACCTTTTCGGGATTACATTCGCTATGTACACCGCAGCGAAGGTTATACCGCCCGGTACGGAGGGGCTTTGGTGGGAGATTTCCACCGGATTTTATTTCAGGGAGGCGTGTTTTTGTACCCAGGAACTGTGAAAAACCCCGATGGCAAATTGCGCTTACTCTACGAGTCAGCTCCTTTGGCGTTTTTGATGGAGCAAGCTGGCGGGCGCGCTAGTACGGGTATTCAAGACATTTTGGATGTGGTGCCGACTAAAATTCACGAGCGCACGCCTTTGATTATTGGTAGCAAAGAAGATGTCGCGCTGGTTGAGTCTTTTATTCAAGCATCGATCGCGCAATCCTAGAACACTTTCTGAATGAAGGAAGAAGGAAGAAGGAAGAAGGAAGAAGGAAGAAGGAAGAAGGAAGAGGGGGAGAGAGGGCTACTCATGCCCAATGCCCAATGCCCCATGCCCAATGCCCCATGCCCAATTACCAAATTGTAGGAGTTAAAGATCATGACAGAAGCGACAAAGAATCACCTGTTAGAAATCAAAGAAATTGGCCAGAGCATCTGGATGGACAATTTGAATCGGGATCTGATCGAGTCCGGCGAACTCAAAAAGATGATTGAAAGTCGCGGGCTGCGCGGGATTACATCGAATCCGGCTATTTTTGAGAAGGCGATCGCGGGCAATGTGATTTACGATGCTGATATTGAAGCTGGCATCCGGGCTGGTAAATCTGTACTCGAAATTTACGAATCTCTAGTTTTTGAAGATATCCGCAACGCTTGCGACATCTTTGCCCCGGTTTACGCAGAGTCGAAGGGTTTGGACGGTTACATCAGCATTGAAGTGCCGCCGACGATCGCGAATGATACAGAAAGCACGATTAGTGAAGCCTTACGTTATTATCAGGCGATCGGCAAACCAAACGTGATGATCAAGATTCCGGGAACCGCTGAAGGTTTGCCGGCAGTCGAGCGAGTCATCAGCGAAGGGATTAACGTTAACGTGACTTTGCTGTTCTCTGTTGACAGCTACGTCGAAACCTTCTGGGCTTACATTCGTGGCTTGGAAGCGCGGGCGGCTAAAGGTTTGGATGTGAGCAATATTGCTTCTGTTGCCAGTTTCTTCTTGAGCCGGATCGACATCAACATCGATGGTCAGATTGATGAGAAACTCAAAAACGTCACTGATGTTGCTACGAAAGCCAAACTGGAAGCGGTGAAGGGAAAAATTGCGATCGCCAATGCCAAGGTAGCTTACCAGAAATATAAAGAGATCGTGGCGAGCGATCGTTGGCAAGCATTAGCAGCAAAGGGAGCAGAAGTGCAACGGCTATTGTGGGCGAGTACCAGCACCAAAAACCCTAACTACAGCGATGTGATGTATGTCGATGAATTAATCGGCCCTGACACGGTGAACACTTTGCCACCGAACACTGTTGAGGCTTGTTTCGATCACTGCGATGTCGCTCCCCGGATTGAGAACAACGTGGCAGAAGCTTACGCGCTGATCGAAAGTCTCAAAGATCCAGATATCGACATCAACTTGGATAATGTGATGGCAGACTTGCTGCTGGAGGGGATTGAGAAATTCGTTAGCCCGTTCCAATCTCTGATGGATTCCTTGGCAGAGAAAGTGCAGAAGCTCTCACCTGTCGCTTAAGGAAATATCTGTATCCTTAGAGGCAGAAGCATTTAGGGGTCGAAATACATAATTGTTTTGGTTCCTAAATGCTAAGTTGTGAATCCGAATCTGGAAAAATGAGACCAATTGGTCTCAAAAATCCTAGAAAGGAAAATCAAATCCAGATTAGTTTGACTTTTGGCGCTAAGTTCTGAATCCAGAATCTGGAAAAATGAGACCAATTGGTCTCAAAAATCCTAGAAAGGAAAATCAAATCCAGATTAGTTTGGCTTTTGGCGCTAAGTTCTGAATCCGAATCTGGGAAAATGAGACCAATTGGTCTCAAAAATCCTACACAGGAAAATCAAATACGTCCTCTAGCGGAACTCTCACCAGAAGATTCAACTCGAATTCTCCATCTCCGACGGCTGAGGAATTGCTATGGAAAGTACCAATACCCTACTAGAAACTGAGTATGCCATTGCTCAACTTGATGTAGCTGAACGGACAAGACTTCAAGAACTCGAATCTATTGTAGAACAAGGACTTCAGACCTTTTACGAAGTTGGCAAAGCCCTTGATGAGATTCGGGAACATAAACTATACCGTGAAACCCACAAAACTTTTGAGGCTTATTGCCTGGATAACTGGGGCATAGGAAGACGGACAGCAGATCGATTTATTGCAGCAGCACAGGTCATCGAAATTTTGAGACCAATTGGTCTCAAAATTCCTACAAAAGAAAATCAAGTCCGTCCTCTAACAGGATTACCCCCAGAGTTACAACTCGAAATCTGGCAAGAGGCTTTGCAGTTGTCGCCCAATGGTATGCCCACTGGTGCAGCAGTTCAGCGCTTGGTCGATCGGCGATTTCCTTCAAACGGAAACGGTCGAACGCCTAAAGATCATGCTTCAGAAGTCGATAAGTTGCGATCGGATAATCAGCGGCTTAGAGAGCAAATCCGAGAGCAAAACAGAGATAGGGATCATCGCGCTGCTTCTGTGGCTTTAGAGTTAGAGCAGTTGCGCTTTGAAAATAGGCAGCTAAAAGCTGAACTATTACAGCGGGATAAGGATTGGGAAGTTCGACTGGCTTTTGAGAGGAACAAAATTCGCGAGGAACTTAGGGCGGAACTCAGAGAGGAACTTAAAACTGAACTTAGGGAAGAAATCAGATATGAACTCAGGGAGGAACTCAAAGCAGAATACGAAGGGGAGATTAATTCCCTGACCCAACAACTAGCGGAAATGACAAAAAACTATCAAGCTGTATTGGCAAGACTGACAGCATTAGAAGGGGCAAAATAAAAAATGGTGACAATTCTTGAAAACCCGCTGCGGGTGGGTTTGCGAAAAGAACGAGTGCCAGAACCACAAATTCTGGTCATCTTCGGAGCCTCCGGGGATCTCACCCAGCGGAAACTCGTACCAGCAATTTATCAGATGAAGCGCGATCGACGCTTACCACCAGAAACTACCGTGGTGGGAGTCGCGCGTCGCCCTTGGAGTCACGATTACTTCCGAGAGCAAATGCGCGAAGGCATCGAAGAATTTGGTGGCGGGATTGGGAATGAAGAATTTTGGCAAGACTTTGCTCAGAGTTTGTTCTACTGTCCAGGCGACATTGACAACCCCAAAAGCTATGAAAAACTCAAAGCCCTCCTAGAAGAACTCGACCAACAAAGGAGAACCCGCGGCAACCATATATTTTATCTTTCCGTTTCTCCCAACTTCTTTCCCGAAGCGATTCGGCAATTGGGCGCAGCTAAAATGCTGGCAGATCCGATCAAACATCGCTTAGTTATTGAAAAACCCTTCGGCCGTGACTTGAACTCGGCAAAAGCTCTCAATCGAGTAGTCCAGGAAGTGTGTCAAGAACAGCAAGTTTACCGGATTGACCATTATTTGGGCAAAGAAACTGTTCAAAATCTCCTGGTTTTTCGGTTTGCGAATGCGATTTTTGAACCGCTGTGGAACCGCCAATTTGTGGATCACGTACAAATTACCGTTGCAGAAACAGTCGGCGTAGAAGACAGAGCGGGTTACTACGAATCCTCTGGGGCTTTGCGGGATATGCTGCAAAACCATTTGATGCAGATTTTTTGTCTGACAGCGATGGAAGCGCCCAACTCCCTAGATGCTGATAGTATTCGTACCGAAAAAATGAAAGTTCTGCAAGCAACACGCTTAGCTGACTTACATAACTTAGAGAATTCTGCGATTCGCGGCCAGTATTCGGCAGGCTGGATGAAGGGCAAACCAGTTCCCGGATACCGCACGGAACCAGGAGTCAATCCTCAATCCATGACTCCAACTTTCGTAGCGATGAAGTTTACGATCGACAACTGGCGCTGGCAGGGAGTACCTTTCTACCTGCGGACGGGGAAGCGGTTGCCGAAAAAAGTCAGCGAAATTGCAATTCAGTTTCGAGAAGTGCCCCTGATGATTTTTCAGTCAGCGGCTCAACAAACTACTCCTAACGTTTTGACAATGCGCGTGCATCCCAATGAGGGGATTTCGCTGAGGTTTGAGGCGAAAATGCCGGGGCCGGATTTGCGGACGCGGACGGTGGATATGGATTTCAGTTATGGTTCGTCCTTTGGGGTGACTTCCTCCGATGCTTACGATCGCCTGTTAATTGATTGTATGTTGGGCGACCAAACTTTGTTCACTCGTTCTGATGAGGTGGAAGAAGCTTGGCGGATCGTGACACCGGCGTTGATGGCATGGGAAGCACCGAGCGATCCCGCACTGGTGCCTCAGTATGAGGCGGGTACTTGGGAGCCTGCGGAGGCAGAGTTGCTAATTAATCGAGACGGCCGTAAGTGGCGGAGACTTTAAGAGTTATTGGGAATGGGGAATGGGGAATGGGGAATTGGGCATGGGGAATGGGGAATGG
>PVWI01000152.1 GCA_003003725.1 filamentous cyanobacterium Phorm 6
AACTAGCATTAACCCATATTTTGCCGCAAATTGTTGCGCCCCCGCTTTTGCCATAAAGTTCTCTTCCGTGCAGGTTAATCCTGATAGAAAGTAGAGAATTGGCACAGGTTTTAATTCTGCTTGTGGTGGCTGGTAAACAGTGAATTTCATCTCGCTGTTGCAGGCAGATGATTGATGGCTGTAAAAGCCGAGTTTGCCACCAAAACTTTTATATTCTTTTTCCAGTTTGAGGGATTTAGAGAGCATATTAATTCTCTTTCATTTCTGAATGGGCTTTTTTTTATTAACCGCAGAGGGCGCAGAGAGCACAGAGGAAGAGAGAAGAGAGCAAGATTTTTGTTCAAAATGTCAAAACTGTGCGAATTACTTTGCCTTTTTGCATTAAATCAAAGGCTTGATTAATTTGGTCGATCGGCATTACTTGAGTTATCAAACTGTCTATGTCAATTTTACCATCCATGTACCAATCAACAATTTTCGGAACATCAGTTCTGCCCTTCGCCCCGCCAAAAGCTGAGCCTTTCCAAACCCTACCAGTTACTAGCTGAAACGGGCGGGTGCTAATTTCTTGGCCTGCTCCTGCTACCCCAACAATGACGCTGACTCCCCAACCTTTGTGACAGCATTCCAAAGCTTGGCGCATCACATTAATGTTGCCGATACATTCAAAACTGTAATCAGCTCCGCCTTTGGTTAAATCTACCAAATAAGGCACTAAATCGCCCTCGACTTCGCTAGGATTGACAAAGTGAGTCATGCCGAATTTTTCCGCCATCTCTCGCTTTTCGGGATTCAAGTCTACGCCGACAATCATGTTAGCTCCCACCAGGCGCGCCGCTTGAATTATATTCAAACCCACGCCGCCCAAACCGAAAACTATGACATTAGAACCGGGTTCTACTTTCGCTGTATTGATGACAGCGCCGATTCCCGTCGTGACAGCGCAGCCGATCAAACAAACTTTATCAAAAGGAGCATCATCGCGAATTTTTGCTACCGCAATTTCTGGCAATACTGTATAATTAGCAAAGGTAGAAGTTCCCATGTAATGGAAAATTTTCTCGCCATTAATTGAAAATCGGCTCGTGCCGTCGGGCATCACGCCTTGTCCTTGAGTGAGGCGAATTGCTTGACAAAGATTGGTTTTGCCGCTCAAACAATATGCACAGTTGCGACATTCTGGAGTGTAAAGTGGAATTACCCGATCGCCCTTTTTGACACTTGTCACTCCCGGCCCAACATCTGCCACAATCCCGGCTCCCTCGTGGCCTAAGATAGCAGGAAATAAACCTTCGGGATCTGCGCCGGAAAGAGTGTAAGCGTCTGTGTGACAAACACCAGTCGCTTTAATTTCCACCAGCACCTCTCCGGCCCGCGGCCCGTCCAGATCGACCGTCTCAATAGTCAAAGGTTGGCCGGCACTGCGAGCAACTGCTGCTTTTACTTTCATTTGTTATTTCCTGCGCTCGATTTGTCAATTGACCAGTCAATATGTATTGTATTACTTTCTGCCAAACTTCAGCAAATCTATGACCAAATTAATTGTAATTACCGGAGTCAGTCGCGGTCTCGGTCTTGCCATGACCGAAAAATTTATTGAATTGGGACACAGAGTTTTAGGATGCGCCCGTTCTTCGGAAGCGGTGGAAAAACTCAACCAAAAATATAGTGCACCTAACCATTTTACTTGTTTGGATGTCGCAAACGAAGCGGAGGTAAAAACTTGGGCAACAGAAATATTGGCAAAAAATGAGCCGCCAGATTTGCTAATTAACAATGCAGGTATAACTAATCATCTCGCGCCTCTTTGGAATATCAGTAATGAAGAATTTTCGCAGGTAATTGATGTTAATATTAAAGGTACTGCTAATGTAATTCGCCATTTTGTCCCGGCAATGATTGCGAGAAAAAGCGGCATAATTGTCAACTTTAGTTCCGGTTGGGGAAGGTCAACTTCGCCGGAAGTCGCGCCCTATTGCGCTTCCAAGTGGGCGATCGAAGGACTTACGCGATCGCTAGCCCAAGAACTGCCCCCAGGTATGGCAGCAGTTCCTTTAAATCCCGGCATAATTCACACCGATATGCTGGACATTTGTTTCGGCGAAGATGCGGCAAGTTACACCTCAATCAAAGCGTGGGTGCAAAAAGCAGTTCCTTTGCTGCTGAAATTAAAACCTTCAGATAACGGCGTACCGATGACCGTTCCTGGATAACACAGCAACAGAAAGCATAATTTGCAAACATCTCTCTTTTCTACTCTCTGCGCCCTCTGCGCTCTCTGCGGTTAAAAAAAACCTCAAAAATGAAATAAAATTACTATATTCCCAACTCAAAACTCTTTCCCCAAACAGCCACCGTGAAATTGCCGCTAACCTCGCCCTCGCAAACCCAAACCCGCAAAGCAGACCACATCCGAATCTGCCTCGAAGAAGACGTACAATTTCGCGAAACTACCAGCGGACTCGAAAACTACCGTTTTGCTCACTGCTGTTTGCCAGAACTCGATCGCACCCAAATCGATTTAACTTCCACATTCCTCGGCAAAAAACTAGCCGTACCCCTGCTAATTTCCTCGATGACGGGCGGCACAGAATTAGCCCAGACAATCAACTATCGCCTCGCCGATGTTGCTCAGGAATACAAACTGGCAATGGGCGTCGGTTCCCAGCGCATCGCCGTAGAAAATCCCCAACTTGCCCCCACATTTGCCGTCCGTCGTCGCGCTCCAGATATTCTATTATTTGCTAATATTGGAGCAGTTCAATTAAACTATAATTATGGTTTGGAAGAGTGCCAAAAAATCGTTGATATTCTCGAAGCAGATGCCTTAATCTTACACCTAAATCCGCTGCAAGAATGCGTTCAAACTGAAGGTGATACTAACTTTAAAGGACTACTAGATAAAATTGCTAAATTGTGCGATAAATTACCAGTACCGGTGATTGCCAAAGAAGTCGGCAACGGTATTTCTGGAAAAATGGCACAGAAATTGCTCGCGGCTGGGATAAGTGCGATCGACATTGCCGGAGCCGGAGGCACTTCTTGGGCGAAAATAGAAGGACAACGAGCCAAAGACGGCAAGCAACGCCGACTGGGCGCAACCTTTGCCGACTGGGGAATCCCGACAGCCGAGTGCATTGTCAGCACCCGCGCCGTAGCGCCAGATGTTCCCCTGATAGCCTCTGGAGGCTTGCAAAACGGTTTGGATGCAGCAAAAGCGATCGCCCTGGGTGCGGATGTTGCGGGACTGGCGCGGCCGTTTTTGCAAGCCGCAGCGGAATCGGAATCAGCCACAGCCCTCCTCGCTGAGGTTTTGATTGCAGAGATTGCTACAGTTCTTTTCTGCACTGGCTGCGCTAACTTGGATGAGTTAAAACATTCTGGGGTTTTGGAAAGGTTAAGATAAAAGTCAGTTGACAGTTGACAGTTGACAGTTGACAGGAAATCAGTTGGCAGTAGTCAGTAGTCAGTAGTTACTGATTATTGGGAGAGCTTAAAAAATAACAAATAACAACTGCCAATTACCAACTATCAACTATCAACTGTCAACTATCAACTGTCAACTATCAACTGTCAACTATCAACTGTCAACTATCAACTATCAACTGTCAACTATCAACTGTCAACTGACCAATTATCTAAATGAAAGATTTTCTAAAATATACTTGTGCAAGTTTGCTGGGAACCTTCCTCGGACTGTTGCTGCTGGGCGGCGTTGGATTGGGAGGACTGGTACTGTTAATTGCTGTCGCGGCATCGTCGTCTAAAGATTCAGGGCCGCAAGTTAAAGATAAGTCTGTATTGGTATTAGACCTTTCTTTAAATATCACGGACAGCAAACCGAGTCGCAGCACTAGCGCGGCGATTCAAGAAGCGCTTTCGGACGAGTCTGGCGATGCTGTGACGCTGCGGACTGTTTTAGATGCGATCGAATCTGCGAAAAAAGACCCGAAAATCGTGGGGATGTATCTCGAAGGTAGTTCGGATGCCAGCAGCAGCGGGTTTGCTAATCTCAAAGAAGTTCGATCGGCCTTACAGCGTTTCCGAGATGCCAAAAAACCCATTTTTGCTTACGAAATGGACTGGAGCGAGCGAGATTATTACCTCGGTTCAGTTGCAAATACAATTGCTGTCAATCCCTACGGCTCTGTAGAAATCAACGGTTTTAGCAGTCAAGCAATGTTTTTAACCGGTGCTTTGGAAAAATACGGCGTGGGAGTGCAAGTGACTCGCGTCGGCAAATACAAGTCCGCCGTCGAACCATTTTTGCTCAAAAAAATGAGTCCCGAAAATCGCCAGCAAACTCAAAAGTTGCTCGGAGATATTTGGGGCGAATACCTGAAAACTGTCGGGCCAAGTCGCAAATTGACCGTTCCCCAACTGCAAGCGGTGGCAAATAATGGCGGAACTTTGATGGCTGATGAAGCTCTCAAAAGCAAGTTAGTTGATAAAGTTGTCTACTTTGACGAAATTGCAACCGAACTCAAAAAACTCACAGGAGCCGATGCAGAAGACAAATCTTTCAAGCAAATTAGTTTGAAAAACTACGCGAGAGTTGCTGATGATAAAAATTCAACTCGCGCTAACAAGAAAAATCAGATTGCTGTCCTTTACGCTGAAGGTGAAATTGTAGATGGGGAAGGTGGCCCGACTCAAGTAGGCGGCGATCGCATCGCTCAAGAAATGCGGAAAATCCGAGAAGATGACGACGTAAAAGCAGTAGTCTTGCGCGTCAACAGTCCTGGAGGTAGCGTCACGGCATCTGAAGTCATCGGACGCGAAGTCGCGCTGACGGGCAAAAAGAAGCCAGTTATCGTTTCGATGGGAAATTTAGCAGCATCCGGCGGCTATTGGATTTCGATGGGTTCTAGTAAAATCTTTGCCGAAGCAAATACGATTACCGGTTCGATCGGCGTTTTTGGAATGCTATTCAACGCCGAAAAGTTGGCTGCTAATAACGGCATAACTTGGGACGTGGTGAAAACCGCGCGTTTTGCGGATATTAACACGGTTTCCCGCCCCAAAAATCCTCAAGAATTGGCGAATATTCAGAAAATAGTCGATCGCATTTACGATCGATTTATCACCAAAGTCGCCGACTCCCGCAAACTACCGAAAAACAAAGTGCAAGAAATTGCTCAAGGCAGAGTTTGGTCTGGTACCGCTGCGAAACAGTTGGGTTTAGTCGATGAAATTGGCGGCCTGGAAGATGCGATCAGAGCCGCAGCTAAGCAAGCTAAACTTGGCGACGATTGGCACTTGGAAGAATATCCAAAACGCCGCAGTTTCGAGGAGCAAATTTTGGAAAGACTTTCAGGCGTTCGCGTTTTGCAACCAGCTACTAAACTCGACCCGTTGACGGCCGAAGTTAAGAAAATGCAGGATGAATTGGCTATTATCAAGTCGATGAACGATCCGCAGGGAGTTTACGTTCGCTTACCTTTCAATTTGCGGATTGATTAACTTTACCCTTCAACCCGCGGAGGCGGGTTTCTTTGTGTAGCAGCGGTTTCAACCGCCGAGTCCGATCAAATAAACCAGGTTCGTAGTGAGGACTTTAGTCCTCTGACGGATGCGGACTAAAGTCCTCACTACGAACCAATCTTATTATGCCCGCAGCGGGGTTTATTAACTGAAAAACCCGGTTTCTTGAAGAAACCGGGTTTATGAATACCCTAAAAGTTTACGGACTGGGAATTGGTAATATTTGTTATGCTGCACGCTGAGTTAACAATCCCCAGACAAAAAGTACCACTATCGCACCAATAACTGCAAAAGCTATACTGGGTAAAGTCAATGCTCCGAAGGAAGCTCCTGCGCTAGTCCCTAGCAACTGTTGACCTAGAAAACCTCCCACCAGCGCGCCGATAATTCCTAAAACTGTTGTTGCCAGAAAACCGCCGCCTTGAGTTCCCGGATAAATGGCTTTGGCGATCGCACCGGCAATCAATCCTAAAACGACCCAAGCAATAATTCCAAACATTTCTTTTTCTCCTGAATACTTAACTTTTCTTGTGCCTTGTCTTATGTTCTAAGAATAACAACTAATATCCTGCCCTTTCCTCTACCGCAGGGAGGAACCTAAAGTGGTAGAATCTCTGATGAATCGTCCGAATTTGAGGCTTTTTAATGTGTCGAAAGAGTTAACCCATTTTTTTTAGTGCCGAAATGTACTTATAGTTCAAGTCGAAGGGAAATAAAAAAATATTCTGGGACTTTTTGTGTTTTACTGGTAAAAAAAATCACAATAATTCTGTCAAATTAGGAAAGTTTACGCCCGATGAATCTGACTCTGTGCATGATTGTGAAGAATGAAGAGGCAACACTATCACGGACTTTGGACAGCGTGAAGGGTGTTGTTGACGAAATGGTGATATTGGATACCGGTTCTGGCGATCGCACCCGTGAAATTGCGAAAGAATCCGGTGCCAGAGTTTATGACTTTGAATGGTGCGACGACTTCGCAGCGGCGCGCAATGAATGTCTGAAACACGCCCAGGGCGAGTGGATCTTGGTGTTGGATGCCGATGAGATGCTGGTACCAGAGATTGTACCTCAAATTAAGCAGGCAATTAAGAGCGATCGACTGCTGCTAATCAATCTCATCCGTCAAGAAATCGGCGCATCTCAATCTCCCTATTCCCTCGTGTCGCGCTTGTTTCGCAATCGCCCCAACCTCCGCTTTTCTCGCCCTTACCACGCAATGGTAGACGACAGCGTGGCTGAGATTTTGCAGCGGGAACCGCAATGGACAATAGCTTCGCTTCCCGATGTGGCGATTTGGCACTCTGGCTATCACAAAGATGCGATCGCCGCCAAAAGTAAATTCCAAAAAGCTCAAACAGCAATGGAACGCTACATAGCTTATTATCCAAACGATGCTTACGCGTGCAGCAAATTAGGCGCTTTGTACGTAGAAAGTGGGCAACTCGGGCGGGGAATTAATTTATTAACTAAGGGCTTGACTGCTGTCGCCATTGATGATTCTATTGTTTACGAACTCAACTATCATTTAGGAATTGCTTATCGCAAGCAAGAGCAACTTGCCAAAGCTAAGGAACACTATCAAGCGGCAATTAATACAGATGTGTTCCCGGCCCTCAAATTGGGTGCTTACAATAATTTGGGCAATTTGTTCAAAGATGAAGGAGATTTGAAATCTGCTGAAAAAGCTTACAAAGCAGCCTTGAAAATTGACCCCAATTTCGCAGCAGGACACTACAATTTAGGACTGACGCTAAAAGCAGCCGGAAATTTATCAGATGCGATCGCCTATTATCGACAAGCTATTAAAATTGCTCCCGAACACGCCGAAGCGCATCAAAATTTGGCAGTAGCGCTGCTGAAAATTGGCAAAATGCCGGAGAGTTTAGCCGAATTCAAAAAGGCGATCGCCCTTCACGAACAGCGCCGCCCCTTTGAAGCAGAACGCCTGCGCCGGGGACTGCAAGAAATGGGGTTGATGTAACTGACATTATGGCTTTTATGGGCGGGCTCTCCTGCCCACCCCACAATCAAATTCTCGGATTGTGGAACAGGCCGGAAAGCCTGTTCATTAAAAATATTCCAAGATATGAGATGCAACCAGCAAAATCAAGCAATTATTTCTACTTTGCCGCTATCCAAATCGTAGCGCGCCCCAACAACTTTAAGCTTGCCCGCTTTAACAGCTTCAGCCAAAAGAGGCGACGCTAATTTTAAATTATTTACGTTCATTTTCACATTAGCTCTGACTGCGTTATCCCAGGCATCGCCCCAGCGATTTTTTGTAGCATCAACTGCCGGTTTAATCGCCGCCACCAAAGTGCTAATGTGACCCGGCACAGCTTTGCCATCTAAAGCTGCTTTAACAGCACCGCAGCGTTCGTGACCCAGAATTACTAATAGCGGAACCCCTAATTCTAATGCGGCATATTCCATATTGCCGAGAACCACATCGTCGAGAAAATTTCCTGCTACTCGGATATCAAATAAATCCCCCAATCCTTGGTCGAAAATAATTTCGGGTGTTACCCGCGAATCAGAACAAGCCAGGATGGTTGCAAACGGATGTTGACCCTGTGCTACTTCCACAATTCGCGATCGGGCTTGATCGGGAAAAGTCCGTTTTTGCTGAATGTAGCGCCGATTCCCCTCCATCAATTTCTTGAGAGCACCGTTGGGAGTAATCTGTGAGATTGGCTCTGCATTTGCGGCTTGGGCGTGTAAAAGCTCTGGTGCAATGCTTGCCGCCAGTATCCCTGCACCAGCCCTCAACATTAGATTGCGTCGCGAAATCATGCCGGTTTTTTCGCCTTCAGTCATTGCTTGCAACTCGGTTCAATTTTTTGTATTTATTAGCATAATATCTACCATAACCTCAGCCAGACTTCTTTACTTTTTCTTTATAAGTAGCTGCGATAAAATTTAAACTTCAAAAAAGTTGCCGTTTTTTATTTCATAAAGTCAACGGCGGTTCTCCTTCTGCCTGCGCGGACTGCTATAATGTATCCAAAACGACAATTATTTATAAATGACTCGAAATGTCTTACGTCGCCAGCATTCATATTTATCCGGTCAAGTCCCTTGACGGCATAGCTGTCAGTCAAGCAACTATTCTTGCCAGCGGTGCTCTAGAAGTCGATCGCTCCTTAGCAATCTGCAATGAAGCAGGAGAATTTGTTAACACTAGACCTAACAGCGGAGTCCATTTTCTGCGCTTATCATTTGACATTAAAAGTAGAATTGCCGGCCTAAAAATTCAAGACACCGAACAAGAAATCTTTTTTCATTTAGATAGAGAACGCCCCGCAGTAGAATCTTGGTTGAGCAACTATTTTGGCTTCCCCGTCAAATTAATTGAAAACTTGCTCACAGGCTTTCCCGACGATATCGCTGCACCGGGGCCGAGCATTATCAGTACCGCAACAATTGCCGAAGCTGCATCTTGGTTTCCGAGAGTTTGCGTTAACGAGATGCGACATCGCTTGCGAGCTAATATTGAAATAGGAGATGTCCCGGCTTTTTGGGAAGACAAACTTTTCCCAGAAGCTGATGAAATTGTCCGGTTTCAAATAGGGACTGTAATATTTGAAGGTATTAATCCCGGTCAGCCTTGTATGCTATCTACGCGAAATTATGCGGCGAAAGAAGCTTATTCCAGTTTTCAAAAGGTACTCACAGCCAAGCAGAATGAAATCAGGCCTGACTTGGTAAAAAGAGGGGGTTTAAATCACTTAAATCGGCTGATCGTAAACACGCGAGTGCCACATCCAACAGCCGGAAAAATCATACATATAGGAGATGAAGTTACAATGATCAGCGTCAAAAAATCCCTATTAAATACCATTCCTGATTAGTTTTATGAGCATTTGATTCCAAATTCAGTGGCATCGTCAGGTGACTGTTGACTGTTATTACCAATTCCCTGTTTGGCCGATGCCCGATGCCCCATTTGCCCGATGCCCATGCCCAATTACCTTTGATTTCTGTTGGTGTGATAAACTGCGATCGGTCTGTCAATGCCTTTAAAACGGAAATCTCCCATCGGCTCAAAATTTTGGGGGAATCGCAGCAACTTGTAAGTAGCTTCGCTCACCACACATTCCCCCGGCAGACAAATCCCCTCCATCCGAGCGGCCAGATTAATTGTCGAACCCAACACAGTATAATCAACTCTTTTAAAACTGCCGACATCCCCAATTATCGCCTTGCCACTGTTAATAGAAATTCGCAATTGCAGCGGTTCGCCCAAACTGTTATTGGCATTGAGCTTGTCAAGACGGTTTAGCATTCCCAAAGCTGCCGCCACAGCGCGATCGGCATGATCCGGTTGAGGTTCCGGCGCTCCAAAAAATGCCATAATACAATCTCCGATAAACTTATCTAAAGTTCCTCCTTCCCCAAAAACTTCTTGCAGCATTTCCTCAAAAAAATTATTGAGCAATCCCGCAATTTCAGGGGGACTCAACCGTTCCGACATCGCAGTAAAGCCCACAATATCTGCAAACAAAATGCTGATTTCACGTTCCACAGGCGGCAGGCGGTGGTTAATTAAAGTTCCCGTATTCATTAAATGCTGGACGACAGCGGGAGAGTGATAGCGTTCCAATCTTTGCCGCATAGTTTCTTCGTTGCGCAGTTTCTGTGTCAGCAGCCACCGCTGCACGCTGGAAGCGACGATATTTCCTAAAGCTGAAAAAAAACTCAAGTCTTGATCTCCGCCCTGATGCCACTCTCTAGAAGTCAGTTGAGCGTCGCCGTAAAGCACTCCAAAAACTGTATTTTCATCCCAGAGAGGAACAGCTATCGCCGTCCGAATTCCTTTATCGATCATACTCAGATTGTCATCAAACTGTTCATCAAACTGAGCGTCGGCAGTTTTGAGAGCAACTTGTTCTTCCAATACTTTGCGGCAAATAGTGCGACCGATCCAACTGCCGTCGGCGGGGATATATTTATTTTTAGCTGTGGTTCTGGCGGCGGTTTTAACTACTTCCAGTTCGCCGTTATTTTGGAAGTCTATCAAGAGGGCTAAACGTTCAATATTTTTGATATCGCGGAACACGATTTGCTGGACTTGATCGAAGATTGCTTCGATGGATTCAGCGGTGTTTAAATACTTAGCGATATCGACTAAATATTTTAAACGCGAGATAGCTTGTTCGTAGTTTTTTTCAATTTTTGTGTCTGGTTCTATCCACTGTTTTTGCAGTTCTTTCGCTTTGCCGAGGATGGTAACTCCTTCGGGCATGGTGCCGATTTCGGGAAGTTGGGGGTCGGAGCGATCGGGCAAAACGACAATCAAATTGATCCGGTGTCCCAAATAAATAATATCGCCCTGATTGACTAAATGAGGGTGGTTGAGGGGACTGTTGTTGAGTAGCGTCCCATTGGTACTGCCCATATCCTCAACTAGCCAATCCCCTGAAGCTATTTTAAATAAGCGGGTGTGGTGTCGAGAAATGTCAGAAAAAGGGAGTTGCAAATGGGATTTGAGCAATCTACCGATAATAAATTCCTCACCCTCGACAGGCACGGTTTTTTCGATGATTCCATTAATTTGAAGTTCCAGATTCAATTCATTCATACACATCACCGCTGTTGAATTTTCAAGGCTTTTATAAGACTTGAATTCACCAGATAAAATCTCCTGTGAGTCTTATCAATCCGGCGGCAACTCCAAACCAAGCTGACCCAACACGCCAGTTCTAAAATCGTTTAACATCTGCCGTGCCGTTCGTTCGACATCTCCTTTATACCTGTCTTTTGCTACCTCGTGCAAATAATCTTCACCATTACTAGATGCTATATCTAATTTATACCTGGATTTGAAACCAGATACTGACATCAAAGTTTCATCAGCAGCCTCAAGCTCTAGGAGCAAATCTACCATAGCCGCGGCTACTACCTGATTGTCGTAAGCTGCTTCGCCAATATCTTCGCAAATAGCTAATTTTATGGCATTTTCTTGATTGTTAATGCGGGTGGGGATGATTCCGGGGGCATCTAATAACTCAATTTCGTCAGAAATGCGAATCCATCTGAGTGATTTAGTTACTCCAGCTTTGCGGGCACTGTCCACTACTCTCCGCCCTAACAGCCGATTGATTAAAGCAGATTTTCCGACATTTGGAAAGCCCATTACTACGGCGCGGACTGGACGGGGTAGCATACCTCGATCGAACCTGCGTTTATTTAGCTGCACCCCAGCCTCCTGGACAGCATCGGAAACATCGTGTACTCCTTGGCCGTGCTCGGCATTGGTAAAATAGGCAGTTTCCCCCTGGGACTCAAACCAGGTTTCCCACGCCTCGCGCGATCGACCAGTAATCATATCCATGCGGTTAACGACCAATACTCGGGGCTTGCCGCCCACCCAGCTCGGCATTTGGGGGTGGTAAGTAGCCAATGGAATGCGGGCATCTCGGACTTCGAGCACTACATCTACCCGCTTTAGTTGTTCTTTTAATGCCCGTTCAGCTTTAGCAATGTGACCGGGATACCAGTGAATTTTCATAATACGAAGGAAGAAGGAAGAAGGAAGAAGGAAGAGGGAAGAGGGAAGAGAGAAGAGACTTATTACATAAATCTTTGATCGAGCCAGTCAACCGCAGATGAAAGGCAGATAAATGCAGATAAACGTAGATAATTTCCTAATTGGAAAGCGACTTTTACAATAAATCTCAGGAATAAGAAGGAATTAGCCACAGAGGGCGCAGAGAGCGCAGAGAGAAGAAAGCAGAGGGAAGAAGGAAGAAATCAGGAAAATGGAAAAGGGATCAAGAAAAATGCCAGAAGCAATCAGAAAGAGTTGTCTTACTTCTTCCTTCTTCCTTCTTCCCTCTTCCTTCTGTTAAGGCACAATCAAAACTGCACAAGGAGACAGATTGATTACCCGACTGGTAACGCTGTCAGACGCCCCATCATCGGTTAAACCCATCCCCCGACAGCCCATCACAATCAAATCGGCCCCAATTTCGTCAGCCACATCACAAATCGTGAAAGCAGGTTTGCCTTCCCGTTCAATGATTTCAGCTTCGATTCCCTGCTGGGAAAACATCGATTGGGCCTCAGACAGCAGTTTGGCGACAGCTTCCGGGGAAGTCATCACCTCAGACGGTGGGGTGACACCCTCCTGGGCGGGGGGCTCGACTACCGACAGAATAACTAAACGAGCGCCGTAGGTTTTCACAATATTGACAACCTTTTCCGCGGCTTCGCGGGCTTCTCGGCTTTGATCTACTGGAAATAAGACAGTCTTGAACATAGTGCACATCTCCCGGGCACGGACTCCGATAAAATGTTTAGGTTGAACCAATCAATGCAGCTTATTCCATCTTCCGTTTTTTTGTAGGGGCGCGATTGAATGCGTCCTAGGCCCAAGTGCAAGTTACCAGTGCCGCCATTTCAACGGAATTTGACAAAAACACAAATATTAGGAGGTTAATCCTGTGACCAAAAAAACTGTAGCAAATTTATCGGCATCGGACTTATCGGGCAAGCGGGTATTGGTGCGGGCGGACTTTAACGTGCCGCTCGACAACGGCAATATCACCGATGATACTCGCATCCGGGCTGCTCTGCCGACTATTCAAGATTTAGCGTCTAAGGGTGCTAAGGTCATTTTGTGCAGTCACTTCGGTCGTCCCAAGGGTGTGACGGAGAAGTTGCGCTTGACTCCGGTGGCTAAGCGGCTGTCGGAATTGTTGGGGAAAGAAGTCAAAAAGACTGACGACTGTATCGGCGATGAAGTGGCTGCTACTGTGGCGGCGATGGCTGATGGCGATGTGGTTTTGCTGGAAAATGTCCGCTTCTACCCAGAGGAGGAGGCAAATGACCCGGAATTTGCGAAGAAGTTGGCTTCTGTTGCCGATTTGTATGTGAATGATGCTTTTGGTACGGCTCACCGGGCTCACGCTTCTACTGAGGGCGTTACTAAGTATCTGAGTCCTTCTGTGGCTGGGTTTTTGATGGAGAAGGAATTGCAGTATCTCGGTAGTGCGATCGACAATCCTCAGCGTCCTTTGGCTGCTATCATCGGTGGTTCCAAGGTTTCTAGCAAGATTGGAGTCATTGAAAAACTGTTGGAAAAGTGCGACAAATTGCTGCTGGGAGGCGGCATGGTTTTCACATTTTACAAGGCTCGCGGCTTGAACGTTGGTAAGTCTTTGGTCGAAGATGACAAGCTAGAATTGGCTAAGTCTTTGGAAGCTAAGGCGAAGGAACGGGGAGTTACTTTTCTGTTACCTACTGATGTGATAGTTGCTGACAAGTTTGCTGCTGATGCGAATACTCAAATTGTCTCCGTTGAGAACATTCCTGACGGTTGGATGGGTTTAGATATTGGCCCGGATTCAGTGAAAACTTTCCAAGCTGCTTTGGCTGATTGCAAAACTGTAATTTGGAACGGGCCGATGGGCGTGTTTGAGATGGAGAAGTTTGCTGCGGGTACTGAAGGTATTGCTCATTCTTTGGCGGGAATTACTAAAACTGGTACTACCACAATTATCGGTGGTGGTGACTCGGTGGCGGCTGTTGAACAGTTGAATTTGGGTTCAGAAATGAGCCACATTTCTACTGGTGGCGGTGCTAGTTTGGAGCTGCTCGAAGGTAAGGAATTGCCTGGTGTTGCGGCTTTAGATGAGGCTTAAATCTTCGGATAGAAGGTAAAAGATTGAAGGCAGAATTCAAGACAATTGTCAATTAAAAAAAACTTAATTTTTTAGTTTTCTATACTATTGAAATTTCTGCCTTCTCCCGACATATATTGTCTCCACTAGAACCATCTTCATAAAATTGGTTTGTAGTGAGGACTTTAGTCCGCATTCAGAGGACTAAAGTCCTCACTACAAACCTTTTATCTTGGTTTGTAGTGAGGACTTTAGTGCGCATTCAGAGGACTAAAGTCCTCACTACAAACCTTTTATCTTGGTTTGTAGTGAGGACTTTAGTGCGCATTCAGAGGACTAAAGTCCTCACTACAAACCTTTTATCTTGGTTTGTAGTGAGGACTTTAGTGCGCATTCAGAGGACTAAAGTCCTCACTACAAACCTTTTATCTTGGTTTGTAGTGAGGACTTTAGTGCGCATTCAGAGGACTAAAATCCTCACTACAAACCTTTTATCTTGGTTTGTAGTGAGGACTTTAGTCCGCATTCAGAGGACTAAAGTCCTCACTACAAACCTTTTATCTTGGAGTTATTCAGGGACATAATATTACTTTTCCCAGCCGCAAGTCTAGCGATCGCAAATTTTGCGAGTATAATTGGTCTGAAGTGGCAGTGAGGTTTGTTTGTGAAACTTAAAATCTTGGCAAGTGTAACGGCAACTATAGCAGTTTTAGCCCCGTTTTTGCTAGCAACTCCCGTCAAAGCTGAAAATCCAGATCATGTCCGGCGATTGCTGGAAAGTAAGGAGTGTGAGGGCTGCGATTTGAGAAATGCTGATTTGTTTAAGGCGAGTTTGTACAGAGCTAATTTAAGAGGAGCTGATTTAAGCGGAGCAAATCTCTACGAAGCTAATTTGCTAGAAGCTGATTTGAGTGGTGCTAATTTGGCAAATGCTAATTTAGTTAATGCTGAGATGTTTGGTGCTGACTTGGACAGTGCTAATCTGCGAAATGCGGATTTATCTAATGCTTTTTTGGGGCGAGTCAATCTCACAAGAGCTGACCTGCGTGGTGCTAAACTTTTTGGTGCTAATCTGGGCGAATCTTATCTGCTCCAAGCTAATTTATCGAATGCGGATTTGAGGCGCTCGCTGCTGTTTAGAGTTAATTTGAGTCGCGCGAATTTGAGCGGAGCGGATTTGTCTTTTGCTGATGTGCGCGATACTAATTTGCAGAGTGCTATTCTGTCAAATACTAGGCTTCCTAAAGCTCAATTGAGCGGGACAAATATCGATGCGGTTAATAATTTGAGACAGGCTGATTTGGAGCGTGCAAATTTGCGGGGTACGAATTTGGGGCCGCAGGTTTGTGTGATCACGAATTTTCCCTATTGTGTTTTTAATTTAGAATAATTCGGTCGTAGAGTGCTTAACAGTTGACAGTTGACAGTTGACTTCGGAGTGCGAAGTTTTTAGGCAGGGGATTTAAGCCCCTGCCTAAAAACAATCCACCTAAAGGTGGGGGCTTAAATCCCCTGT
>PVWI01000495.1 GCA_003003725.1 filamentous cyanobacterium Phorm 6
GATCCCCCCTAGCCCCCCTTAAGAAGGGGGGGACTGGAAGTAATCAAAGTCCCCCTTCTTAAGGGGGATTTAGGGGGATCTAGACTTGGAGTAAAACGAGATTTACAGGGATTACAATCTTAATTGTAAGCCTCCATTGGTAAACAAGAACAGACAAAATTACGATCGCCAAACGCATTATCTATCCTACCCACCGCAGGCCAGAACTTATATTCGCGAGTCCAAGCAGTCGGATAAGCCGCTTGCGCGCGAGTATAAGGATGATTCCACTCATCAACCATCAGAGATTCTGCGGTGTGCGGTGCATTTTTCAAGACATTATTTTGCGCGTCAAAATTGCCGTTTTCAATCTCCGCAATTTCGGCTCGAATCGCAATCATCGCATCGCAAAAACGGTCTAATTCCTGCTTCGATTCGCTTTCCGTCGGTTCCACCATCACCGTACCGGCGACTGGCCAAGAAACTGTCGGCGCGTGATAGCCGTAATCCATCAACCGTTTAGCAATATCTTCCACTTCAATAGCCGCCGATTTTTTCAGAGTTCGCAAATCCAAAATACACTCATGGGCGACTAAACCAGATTTCCCTTTATACAAAACCGGATAATAAGATTCTAATCGTTTTGCCATGTAATTCGCATTCAGAATTGCTACTTTTGTCGCCTCAGTTAAACCAACTCCTCCCATCATCCGAATGTACATCCAAGAAATAGTCAAAATGCTGGCACTTCCCCAAGGCGCGGCGGAAACAGCACCAACTGATGTTTGTGGACTGTTAGCGGTTGACTGTTCGCTGTTAAGAACAGGATGACTGGGTAAAAATTCTACCAAATGAGACATCACACCAATCGGCCCCATTCCTGGGCCGCCGCCACCGTGAGGAATGCAGAAAGTTTTGTGCAAATTTAAGTGACAAACATCAGCACCAAAATCACCGGGGCGGCACAAACCAACTTGGGCATTCATATTAGCGCCGTCCATATAAACTTGTCCGCCGGCTTGATGCACAATCTCGCAAATCTCTTTAATTTCTGCTTCAAAAACGCCGTGGGTAGATGGATATGTTACCATCAAAGCTGCTAGTTCATTTTTGTGCTTTTCGGCTTTTTTGTGCAAGTCAGCCACATCAATGTTGCCCTGAGAATCGCAATCAACTGCCACTACTTTCATCCCCGCCATCACGGCGCTGGCTGGATTTGTGCCGTGGGCTGACTGGGGAATCAAACAGATATTCCTGTGAGATTCGCCTCGATGTTCGTGGTATTGACGAATTACTAACAAACCCGCGTATTCGCCTTGAGAACCAGCGTTTGGTTGCAAAGAAATTCCCGCAAAGCCGGTGATTTCTGCCAGCCATTGTTCGAGTTGCACAAACATCATTTGATAGCCGCGGGTTTGATTGCTTGGTGCGAAGGGATGAATCTTGCTAAATTCCGGCCAACTCACGGGTAGCATTTCCGCTGTGGCATTCAATTTCATCGTACAGGAACCCAAGGGAATCATTGATGTATTCAGTGACAAATCCTTGGCTTCCAATCGGTGCATATACCGCAAAAGTTCGGTTTCCGAGTGGTAGCTGTTGAAAACTGGATGGGTGAGATAGCTGCTGGTGCGATCGCAAAAAGCCGGATAAACTAAAGATGAACTAAAATCATCTGCATCTAGCGACATACTCAAAACAATCTCGCCGTCAGCCCTAATCCGATTCTTCTCCTGTGCAAAAATTGTCCACAACTCTTTGACATCTTCCGCCGTGACAGTTTCATCCAGACTAATTCCCACCGTTTTGTCATCAAAAACCCGGAGATTAATCTGGTGAAGTTTCGCAGATTCTAGAACCGACGATAGCGGCTTATCTCCCAATTCTACCCGCAGAGTATCGAAGAAAGGTTCAGTACCAATTTTGTATCCGAGACTTTTCAAACCGGAAGCCAAAAGTGCAGTTAAATCCCGTACTCGTTCCGCAATTTCTTTTAGTCCTTGTGGCCCGTGATAAACAGCATACATACCCGCCATTACTGCTAGCAAAACTTGAGCAGTACAAATATTGCTAGTTGCTTTTTCGCGGCGGATGTGCTGTTCGCGAGTTTGCAATGCCAAACGCAAAGCAGATTTGCCGTTAACATCTTTGGAAACGCCAACAATTCGCCCTGGAACTTGCCGTTTAAACTCTTCTCGCGTGGCGAAATAGGCTGCGTGAGGCCCTCCGAATCCGAGGGGAATTCCGAAGCGCTGGGTGCTTCCTACGGCTATGTCAGCGCCGAATTCGCCTGGGGGTGTGAGAACGCATAGGCTCAAAATATCGGCGGCAACTGTGACTAATGCGCCGACTTCGTGAGCCGATCGAATAAAATCACTATAGTCGTAAATTGCGCCGTCTGTGGCAGGGTATTGCAGGAGTGCGCCGAAGATTGTACGATCGAACTTAAAGTCTCGATGGTCGCCGACAATCACCTCAATTCCCAGAGGCTTAGCGCGAGTTTGCACCACTTCAATCGTTTGAGGG
>PVWI01000019.1 GCA_003003725.1 filamentous cyanobacterium Phorm 6
GGTATTTTATTCATGAGTATAACGCCAGTTTATCTATCAATTAAAACCCTAGATATTCCTTGCTATGCAGGACTACCTAATTCCCATACAACCGTATTCGATCTAATCAACTATTGAACTTTTAAACCAAAGAACCGCCGCCATCAATCCAGACTTCAGTACCCGTGATAAAACTAGAGGTATCGGATACCAGAAATAACACTAATTTCGCGATATCTAGGCTAGAACCAGCGATATTATCAGTCAAAGGAATCATATCTTGAATGCAATCGCGGTCAACTGGAATGCGATCCAGATGGCGCTTAACGGTGCTTTGATCGATCGCAGTCAGCACGCCGCCCGGACAGATAACATTGACTCTGATGTGACTCGTAGAAAGTTCTAGCGCCAGCATTTTTGCTAAAGCTACTTGAGCAGCTTTGCTGCAAGCGTAAGCTGTGGCGCCAACTTTTTTGAAGCTTCTGGTGCCATTAATCGATGATGTAATGACGATGGAACCTCCTTGTTTCTTGAGATAAGGAACAGCATACTTAACAGTCAAAAAGGTTCCGGTGAGGTTGGTGTTAATTGTCCGATCCCACTCATCGGGTTCTATCTCTTCTACGGGCGACCAGATGCCGTTAATCCCCGCATTGGCGAACACAATATCAATTCTTTGATATTTGTCAAAAATTGTTTCAAATGCCTGCTGCATATGCTCATAATCAGCCACATCTGCGGCAATCGCCAGCCCGCAACCTCCTTCACTGATTAACTGGCGGACTGTTTCTTGTGCTGTTTCTAAAGTGCGATCGATAATCGCAACTTTTGCGCCTTCCTGGGCCATTAACATTGCTGTTGCACGACCAATTCCCGACCCGCCGCCGGTAATAACGGCAACTTTTTCTGCAAGTTTCATATGTTTTTTATGTAATTTTTTTGGAGCGATGCCTATAAATATAAGTAGAGAGAGATAGGACTGAAGTCATCACTACGAATAGGCTTGAGTTATCAAAAATAGCTAAGTAAAAATTTGTTTGATGCGATAATTGTAGCGGTAAGGTGCGCGTAGCGCACCCTACTTTAGACAGAGGATTCCGTCAAGATTACGGTCATGCTTCCTGCTGCGGAACCCAGACAGAAACTGAACCGGCGTTACACCTAAAATCTGCCCAACCATCGTCATTTGTTACGATGGGTTCTTTGACGTGTTCCATGATGTCAATATAAGTTCGATTGGGCTGTCCGACTTCCATAAACTTAGTGCCATCGCCTCCATTACTTAGTACCACAGCCATGCCACCAGGGTGTTCTTCGTTTCCTAGTCGCGTCCAGCCAATTGTGTTAGCGTGGTCGAAGTAATCGTATTGATTACCGTAGGAATAGGTTTGGCGGGCAAACAGCAATTTATCCAGAATCCACTGATGTTTGTCTAACCAAATCTCGTATTCATTGCCATCGTTTGCTGTATCTTTATAGTGATCGCCGTAATAATCCGGGTAAAAAATACAGGGATATCCTTCACGCCGCAGCAGGATTAAAGCGTAGGCAAGGGGTTTAAACCAAGACTCGACAACTGATTCTAAAGATTGTAAGGGTTGAGAATCGTGGTTGTCAACCAAAGTAACGGCTAGAGTTGGTTGCTGTTGAACGAGGGTGCCGTCAAAAATTGTTCGCAAGTCGTAGCTGTTGCCGGCTTTGCTAGCAGCGTGGAAGTTATAGTGGAGGGGCGCATCAAATAAGGATACTTTACCATCCGTTGCTTCGATGAAGTAATGCAAAGCTTCCACTTCATAAGACCAATATTCGCCGACGGCAAATAGGTCGCGTTTGGCATAGTTGCGGACGTGTTCCAGCCACTCTTGGAAAAATCCTGCTGCTACGTGTTTGGCCGCATCAAAACGAAAGCCGTCAACGTTTGTTGTATCTACGTACCACTCACCCCAGTATTTTAATTCCCCGGTGACTTCTGGGTTATCCATATCTAAGTCGCAACCCATGAGGTAGTCAAAATTGCCTTTTTCTAGGTCTACTCCTTGATCGAATTCTTTGCCTTTTAGCAGGTAAACGGCATGGGTTTCTGTGTCGTAAACGTTGTAATCAATGGCATCGAAATGCCACCAATGCCACTCCATGCTGGAATATTTTTTGCCGCGGCCTGGGAAAGTAAAATGCGTCCAAGCTTTGATTTTTTGATATTCGCCTACGGTGTCATTGCGGTTGTCTGGATTGAAGGGTGTGGCTTCGGCTTCTTCTTCGGCATCGGCACCTAATTTGTGGTTGAATACAACATCGGCATAAATCCGAATTCCTGCATCTTGTGCAGCTTTGATTGCGCGCAAATACTCATCTTTTGTACCGTATTTAGTGCGTACCGACCCTTTTTGGTCGAATTCGCCTAAATCGAACAAGTCGTAGACGCCATAGCCTACATCCATACCGCCGGCCGTTCCTTTATAGGCGGGTGGCAACCACAGGGATGTTACACCAATTTTTGCTAAATCTTTTGCAGATTCTGCTAGCTGATTCCAGAGGTTCCCATCAGCGGGGTTGTACCAGTGGAAATACTGCATCATGACGCCATTGACTTCAGACATAAATTTAGTTTCTCCTGTTTGGTAAAATTGCGATCGACATTTATGTTCGTAGCTTGCTAGTTTACGTATGTCTGCAATCTATAGTCAACAAATATCATAAAAGATGGGGTCGATAGAAACAATCTATCAACAGATGGATTGACAAAAGAATGTAAATTTGATAAAAATTACTTCAGGTAGAACGGAGATTGGGGATCGGCTGGTAGTGCTGCGGCAACTCGCTCAACTCTGGTATTCCAAGTACCGTCGATCGCCAATTCGAGCAATCTAAATCCGGGCCCGATGGTGTCGAGGACAATCGGATGGCTTTTGGGTAACAGTTGGATGCAGGTACTGGGTGTCCCCAAGTAAGAAACTGATCCCCGCTGTTGGTGGAATTCTTGGTGAATGTGGCCGCAGAGGACGATTTTGATTTGAGGATGTCGATCGACAATTGCCAAGAATTCATCGGCATTGTGCAGCATCATTCCATCCATGATTTTACTGCCGATCGGCAATGGATGATGATGCAAAGCAATGATAACGGCTCGATCGCCCGTTTGTTGCAATTGAGAGTCCAGCCAATCAAAACTCTCTGGGGAAAGCCGCCCGCCGTCGCATCCGGCTTCCACACTCGAAAGCAAGAGAAATTGCCAGTTTCCTAGATTCCACGATTTTTCTGGGAAAATAGGCGGCCGATCTAATATTTGCTGCATTACCGACAAGTTGTCGTGATTTCCCGGTATCCAGTAAGCAGGGATATTTAGCGGGGAAATCAGGGAGGCGAGGATTTCGTAGGATTCCGGTGTTTCGTCTTGAGACAAGTCGCCTGTCAGCAGCAGTAAGTCGGGCGGGGGCTGGATCTCTTGCAGGCGTTCGATCACCTTTTGGAGAGTGTGGGCGGTTGAAAGGCCTTTCCAAGTTCGATCGAACTCTGCAAACAAGTGAGTGTCGGTGATTTGGGCGACAAGTAGGGGAGAAACTGGTGTCATGGATGGTGTTGCGGGCGAAGCGGAGGCGATCGAGCTATTTCTAATGTAGCCTGGGATGGGGTTTTGGGGATATGCGAACAAAGGGTGATTCACGATCGAGATAGCTTCGCTTCACAAAAGTTATGACAAATATGTTGAAATAATCGAGATTTGGTGTACTATAAAAAAACGTCAAATTTCAGACGTAACGGCGGCATAGCCAAGTGGTAAGGCAGAGGTCTGCAAAACCTCCACCCCCAGTTCAAATCTGGGTGCCGCCTTTTTTAATTTTTATGAGATGTGGCTAAAATGTCGTTTGGGCGATCGAGAAGGTTAACAGGATATATGTAGAGCGCTGAAGTCCACTGCGAAAATCTTCTTGACTTCTAGCTCAATATTCGAAATTATGACGAATTTCCGTCATTACAGCCAACGAAACCCAACGAAAAAATCAGGGTTTGAAACTGTAACTTAATTTATGGACAAAGCTACCCATCCTTTACTATTTGGGTAGCTTTATCCGCGCCATTCGTTGCGATCGCATCACCCCAGACTATTTGCCCCTAGTTCAATTTGTTTTTGACTCTTAGTGCCATTTGATTGCAGATGCCGGCGTCTTGCGTCAGAGGAATCTGCGTTTGGACTTATTATAAATTTTTTTTACCTGCCATCTTGACGCTCGCAGGAAGTCGTATATAATACCAAGCAGAATACATTTACTCATGTCGAGTCAAGTGCAGCTAGTAGAAAAACACGTAATTAACAGACAGCATAGATTTTGGAATGAGTGCGACCACTTAGCATTACAATCAAAACATCTATACAATTCTGCTAACTACGTCCAGCGCCAATACTTTTTTGAAACCAACAAGTATTACAACTCCATCAATATTTATAACCAGACTAAGAACTTAGAAGCTTATCGGTATCTACCAACAAAAGTTAGCAAACAAATTGTTCGTAGAGTTGCTGAGAGTTGGAAAGGATGGTTAGCTGCACTTAAAGATTGGTCAAAACACCCTGAAAAATATCTGGGCAAACCGAAAATACCAGGATACAAGCATAAAGAGCATGGCAGAAATGTTGTAATTTATCCGATAGATGCAATATCAAAACCTGCTTTGACTAAAGGGAATGTTAAACTGTCTCAGACTAATATTGAGTTGGCTACTCAAGCTAAAAATGTAGACCAAGTAAGGATTGTCCCCAAGCTTGACCATTATGTTATTGAAGTTGTTTACACAGTTAATGACATACCCTTATCCCACGGGAAATATCTGGCTGGTGTAGACCTTGGTTTAAACAATTTGATGGCTATAACATCCAATCATCCGGGCATCAAGCCGCTGTTGATTAATGGTAGACCTTTGAAAAGTATTAACCAATTCTTCAATAAACGGGTAGCCGCAGCACAATCAATCGAAGCTAGCAGACAGATTAAGGAACTTAACAGTAAGCGAAATAGAAGAATTGACAACTATCTTCATACTGCGAGTCGTCGTGTAATAGATTGGTGTCAATTGAACGAGATTGGTCAGTTAATTATCGGCAAGAACCCAGGATGGAAACAGTCCATCAACATTGGTAAAAAAAACAATCAAGCATTTACCAATATTCCCCATACCAAACTGATTAATTTGTTGACATATAAAGCACAATTAGCAGGGATTGCAGTCACCTTAACTGAGGAAAGTTACACGTCAAAAGCGAGTGCTTTAGATGGTGATAATTTACCGACTTATAGCAAAAATACAGAGATCAAGTCTGTTTTTAGTGGTAAACGTGTTCAGCGTGGTTTATATAGAGCTTCCACTGGTCAAATAATCAATGCTGATACTAATGGCAGCATAAATATAGCTAGAAAAGTAATTCCCGACTTCATGAAGGGAATAGAGGGATTGCCGTTTATTCCTGTATTTTTAGGACTGTGGACTAAGATTATAAACGTAGATGTCTAACATTGGCTACCTATGGGTAGCTTTGTCTAGGTTTCTACGAGCGGTTTGATATCGTTTCCCATTGCATCGGAATAATGAGCCGAAATTTGGACTCGCTTATCATTCCGGCGCAGCC
The DNA here is from genome assembly GCA_003003725.1 of filamentous cyanobacterium Phorm 6. Classification (GTDB taxonomy): domain Bacteria; phylum Cyanobacteriota; class Cyanobacteriia; order Cyanobacteriales; family Microcoleaceae; genus Microcoleus. The sequence continues at coordinate 5,600 of PVWI01000019.1, forward strand.
GGAATTGATATAACCCCATTTTTCGGAGAGTAAGAAAAGAGCGGTATCATAACCCTTTTCAGCATCAAAGCTAAGAACCACTGAATAAAAATTCAGATTTTCATCAGTATTTTTGTTTGAGTTACCCAACAGAAGTCAGCTTATCTACTGTTACATCTTTTTGGGCTTTATTAAAAGCTTCAATAAAACCAGGATTTTTCAATAATTCCATCGTAGCTTCATTGCTTTCACGTTCTGCTAAATAAGCTAAAAAATTAGCCGCAACGAGTAGTCTTTCAGGAGATCAGCGATTTATGAATTACTTGAGGTTCTGACGGACTTCTTGAGTTTTCATAGTTCATAGCTATTGAAAATTATGGGAGGTACCTGTTTAATTATACCAGATAGTCTGGAATTCACCAAAGTCCGATCGCCAATAACGACAAAACCTTCACCAAAAAAAACCAAACACTTGACAACTAAACACCTAAAAAGTTAACTATTTAATAGATCACACCATTGCACCAATGATTTCATACCTAATCTCATTCTCCTGGGGCATTTGCCTGCTACTATCCCTCACAGGCTGGGGAAAAGTCCTCAACCACATCCTTTTTCCCAACCAGCTAATTGACTGGGGACAAAAAGCCGCTTGGGGTCTAGCCTTTAGCCTGATCATTGGCGGTGTACTAAACGCAACTTGGGCTATCTCACCAACCACAATTTTAATTTTTGTAGGTTTAGGACTCATTTATTGTCTAGTAGATTTAGTAAATCATAGACAATCAATCGTCACCAATCTTTTACAGGTATTTCAAGAAACTCGCAAAGATAAAATCATCTTAGTAGGCGTTGCTACAGTCGGTCTACTGATTTTAATTCAATACGCGGGATGGGTTTATACAGGCAGAGTCAACTTTGCGAACATGGTTTATGCTGACGGGTTTAATACCAGCGATGATTATCACGCTTACTTAGTATTTCCCCACAAAATGCTGCAACTTGGTTCGATGGGGCTAGAGCCTTTTAGCGAACGAAGAATAGTATCTTTGGGAGGGCAGTCATTTATCCATACATTGATTTTAAGCGTACTTTCAGACACTAATTTAAACCTGATCGACCCCGGTTTGTCCATGATAATTACTGTCGGACTAATCATTGGATTTTTTCGGGAAAATAAAGCCTCAACCAAACGGATTATATTCACTATTTTATTCTTGCTTTTGATTGCCGTCCCTAAAGCTAACACTACAAGTGTCATGCTGCCAGTAGCTTTATTTGTAAGTTTGTTTAGGACGCTTGATAGTAAGGAAATAGAACGCAACTCTTGGATTTCAAATGCTTGTATTATCGCTTTAATCTCCGCAGCACTTTGTACTTTAAAATCTTCCTTAATTCCCGCCTCTGCAATTGTGTTTACAGTTAGCTACATTTGCTATTTTATGAGTTCAAATACCAAACTCAAAGTTGTATGGGAATTCGGGCTAGCGACAGTATTAGTCGGAATATTTCTCCTACCTTGGATGATTTCTTTGTATCAATCGTCAGGTAGTTTACTGTATCCTATTTTGGGAAAGGGTTATCACGCCTCCGCCTACGGCATTACATTCAAATCAGGTTCGACACTATTGGGTACTGCTAAAACTGCGATCGCATCTTTCCGAGGCATTTACGTTTTTATACTGATATTGCTCGGCTGTTTGAGCTTGAGCATCCGACCTCTGAGGTTTGGCAATTTACCCGAAGAACGCTCGTTCTCGAACCGCCAAGCAGTTGTATCTATAACAATTGCAGCGCTATTGGCAACAGTTGCAGTAGGCGTATTGACCGAAAATGCTGACCCTTTTCGCTATTCATTTTCTCACCTCTTCCCGGGAATTATCATATTAATTATGGTCGCCATGACTGATACGGGAACGTTGAATAAAAACGGGGTTGCTAACTTTTTTATTGCGGCTGTATTTTGTTCGGGCCTCGCAATCAGTTACGATTGGGATATTACCAAGAATACTTATTCAGCTTATGTGAAAAATATTCAATTTGGCATGACAAATCCATCGTTAGTTTCAGCTAAGCAAAAATCACAGTATGCAGCACTACAACAGTCAATTCCAGAGGCAGAAATAGTTTTAACAAGATTAGATGCACCGTTTATCCTCGACTTCAAACGCAATCAAATTTTTGTGGCTGACTGGCCGGGGGGAGCGAGTTTGCCGCCCGGTATGCCTGCATTCAAAGGCCCTGAAGCTTTGGCAAACTATTTAGTTTCAAAATCTATTAGATATGTAGCTTATTCGTCTTGGAGTCTCAATCATCCCGGAGATGTAGATACTTCAGGGCCTGGATTGTCATCTTGGTTTCGACTGCAAGCACAACTTTCTCACGATTTTCGGGATAATGTGCAGCAACTTGCAAAAAGTAGAAAGAAGCTTTATGAAGACGGAGAAAATTTTGTGCTGGATTTGGGAACTAAAGCCGTATCTATAAGTTTGTAGTGAGGACTTTAGTCCTCAGATTGTTGAAGGACTAAAGTCCGAACGATCAAACCAGTTTTATTTTGCCATAAGTTTGATCGTTCGGACTTTAGTTCTCAGATTGTTGAAGGACTAAAGTCCTTGCTACAAACCAGTTTTATTTTGTTAGTTTACTTGGGTGGATGAGAGTCTGTGCAGTAGTTGTTGTAACTGCCGAGTCTTATTTTATCAAATGGGGTTTTTCACATAAAAGAGCAGATTAGATATCAAACCGAGCAGCCGAAAATGTCTGGTAGAAACTTCAGCATCTGCTGGTAGCATCTTTAATACTTCTTTTTCGGATAGAAGGTTGAGGTTCTCTTCTTTGGCGAAAAACTGCTTGCCGAGCAATCTCAGGATAGCTCGAAACCAGGAGGCTGGAAGCCAGTGAATTAAAGGCACAGCAGTATGGAATTCTACGGGATACCAGCGGTTGGGCGTGGTGATGCAGCAAGTTTTGCCGACGCGACAAAGTTCTCGAACAAAAGCTTTTTGCTGTTGGCGGTTGCCGACGTGTTCGATTACGGCAAAACTCACGACTAAATCAAAACTTTTGTCGGGAAATGGTAAGCTTGAACCATCAGAACGGACGTATTTTAAACCGGGATATTCTTCTTCTAAAAATGCAGCATCTTCCATGCCAACTGCGGTGATTTTGTCGGGATGTGGATAGAGTTTTTCAAAGAAGTTGCAATCTTCGCGGCGGTCGGAAGTGACTCCTACATCGAGCACTGTTGTATCGGCGTTTGGATTGGCTAAGGACATGAGTAAATTAAACATTTTTTGGCGAGCATACCAAGATAGTCTAGTTGCGAAACCGCCTAATTTGGGGCCAATATACTCGCTAGATTTGTCTTCAGTTACTGTCATAGATTTGAAATTTTATATTGGGACGGAATGATATCTGTTCCGGCTAATTAGCTGTGATGAAAGTGTTAGTAGTCATTTCTTGAAACTTTTTAGGGATGAAGTCTTGACTACAAACTTAGCTCTAATTAGTTGATCGGACTCGATCGCACAAAACAACAATCTAACATAGCCAGGACTTACCCGCCAACTCTATTTGTAGGGCTAGCAATGCGCACCTTACACAATTGGTAGTGTGAAAATTAAAAGTTTGCGTCCAGGAGTGACAGCTTGATTGGCAGTGGCAATTTTCTTGGCCTATACAGCAATTGTGATACTTTGCTGTAGCTGGTAGAATGTGAATTTATGTGATTTTATTACCTACGTTTTAAGCTCAGGACGCTGAGAAAAAAGCTGGATAAAATCATCTGCAAGCCGACAGTCAGGCAAGTGAGCGAGGGAATTACCAGACGTAAAGTTTTGGAAGGATCGAGGGTACCGAAAGCAGTTTCACTCCAGATAGTTAATGACAGGAATGAGCCAACTGTTCCAATTAACATGAGTATGACTCCCACAATCAATCCTGTTTCTAGGGTAACATAGCGAAATATTTTGTTGAGTTTGGGGTCTTCGGGCAGCAGTTTCTCGCTGATGGCGAAAACTTTGGTGAAGAAAGCGAAAGTTACTGCTTGAAAACCGACGATAATTGCGATCGCAGCATACAGCAGCGTATGTATATCAAAGCTGATACTCCCAATTTTTTGAGTACCCGGCAACAGCCAAATGCCAACAATTAGACCCAAAATCATCAGGGCTGCACCGGGATACAGAAATAGCCACCGGGGACTGTAAAGCAGCAAAAATCGGAGGTGTCGCCAGCCATCTCGCCAAGTTCGCAGGTGCGGCGGGCGGCTGCGCCCGTCGGGAGACAGTACGGTTGGGACTTCAGTGATCCCTAACTTGTACAGAGATGCTTTGACGACCATTTCGCTAGCAAATTCCATCCCGGTTGTTTGCAAGTCTAGTTTCAAAATTGAGTCTCTCCTGAAACCGCGCAAACCGCAGTGAAAGTCGCCGGCGGGACTTGAGAAAAATAATCGCCCAACCCATGTCAGCACCGGATTTCCTAAATATTTGTGCAGCGGTGGCATTGCTCCCGGTTTGATGCCGCCTTGAAAGCGGTTTCCCATAACTAATTCGCAGCCTCCCCGCAATTTTTCGACAAAGGCGCTGAGGTTGGAAAAGTCGTAGCTGTCGTCAGCGTCACCCATGATAATATAGACTCCGCGCGCCGCTACGATGCCTCCCATCAGGGCGCTGCCGTAGCCTTTGGCCGCTACGGGTACGACTCTGGCCCCCAATCTGGTAGCGATATCTTGGGAACCATCAGTGCTGCCGTTGTCTGCTATGATGACCTCGCCGGCAATATCAAGTTCGCCCAGGGACTTCTGTGCTTTCTCGATGCAGATTTCTAAAGTTTCTGCTTCGTTGAGGCAGGGCATGAGTATGGAGAGTTCGAGAGTGTATTCGCCGCTGGTGTTTGTCTGTTCTGCCATGTGTTTGCTTCACTCTCGATCGCGATCGACAATATTTACTTTTCCAGTATGTCTGCTTAAAATATTAGTGGTGAAGAAAACTCAACAAAAATTAACTAAAGGTTTTCTGCTTTTAGGTGACAGCAATTCTTGATGGTAATATAGGTTAGTCAATTTATGAGTAGAAGCGTTTTTCTAGTTTTACTCGCTGCTATTTTGTGCAGTGTGGTGGGTCAATTCAGTCTGAAAGCAGGAGCTAAAATCTTAGGGCCAATTGGGGCTGCTAATTTAGTAGAAAAAGTTATGGCAATGGCAACTCAGCCTTTGATAGTTGGAGGTCTGTGTTTGTATGCAGTTTCTTCGATCGGCTTTATCGTCGTTTTGTCTCGCGCCAACATTAGCATAGTCTCACCCTTACTGTCAATTAGTTATTTGTTTACTGTTTTGGGTGGCAAAATTGTATTTGGCGAGCCTTTGCCACCATTGCGGTTGGTAGGCGTCGGACTAATTATGACGGGAGTAATTTTTGTACTCAAGGGTCAAGCTGGGGGAGTGAGTGGAGGAAACTAACCGATGTTTAATTTTGCAGATTCTGTGAACTCAGGTCGATTATTGATAAATCGCACGGCAATTCTGGCTACCATGCACCAAAAAGAACGGGTGATGGCTCCGATTTTGGAACAGGAATTAGGCGTGAAAATCCTAGTACCTGCGGATTTAGACACAGACTATTTCGGCACGTTCACCAGAGAAGTTAAACGCTTGGGGAGTCAAATAGAAGCGGCTCGCCAGAAAGCAGAAAAAGCTCTGAAAATTGCGGGCGAAACTCTGGCTTTTGCCAGCGAAGGTACTTTCGGGCCTCATCCGGCAATGCCATATCTGCCAGTTAATCGAGAAGTTGTAATGTTATTAGATGTAGCCAACAATCTAGAACTAATTGGCGAATCTTTGTCTGTGGGAACTAATTATAGTCACCAGTTAGTTTGCAGTATAGAAGAAGCAGAAATGTTTGCGAAAAAAGCTGGATTTCCCGAACACGGACTGGTGGTTATAGCGGGGGATGTTGCCACAGGTAAGGGCGAAATTCTCAAGGGGATTGCGACAGAAAAACAACTTTTTGACGCTGTGACAGCAGGTTTGAAAAAGTCGTCAACAAATCGAGTTCACATCGAAACAGATATGCGGGCGATGTACAATCCAACTCGGATGAAAAATATCGAAAATGCAACTCTGGATTTAGTTAAAAAATTTCACCAATTTTGTCCCGAGTGCGGTTGGCCGGGATTTGAAGTTGCCGAAAGGAAAATAGGGTTGCCCTGCGGACTTTGCTATTTTCCGACTCAGCTAGTCCGATCGCAAATTTATCAATGCAAAAACTGCGATTATACTAAGGAAGAACTATTTCCAGAAGGTCGAGAAACGGCTGAGCCTGGGCTGTGCCAATATTGTAACCCTTAAAAAAATAGGCGAAAACCATTCCATTAATTTTATGGCCTGCTTGCTTCTTTTTACCCTGAGTCCGTCGAAGGGTCTTATTCCTCTAGCTATGGTTGCACAAAACTCGTAAAATTTGTCACAATATTATTGAGAGTTCCCTAATTAAAATCACTAATGATAGCCCTAGAAACAGAACGAAACTGGAAACCCGTTATTAAAGAATTTGAGGCTGTAGTCGGCAAAAACGGCGTGGTAAAGCGCCGCGAAGAATTGATTGTCTACGAGTGCGACGGGCTAGCCAGCTACCGCCAGCGGCCAGCTTTGGTGGTATTACCGCGAACTACCGAGGAAGTGGCAAATGTGGTCAAAATATGCGATCGTAATTCCATTCCCTGGGTAGCCAGAGGTGCGGGTACAGGGCTTTCCGGCGGCGCTTTGCCTGTAGAAAATTGCGTGCTGATTGTCACCGCCCTGATGCGAAAAATTCTGAAAGTAGACTTAGAAAATCAACAAGTAGTTGTGCAACCAGGAGTAATTAATAACTGGGTAACGCAAGCAGTTAGCGGCGCAGGTTTCTACTACGCACCCGATCCTTCCAGTCAAATTATTTGTTCGATTGGCGGCAACGTTGCCGAAAATTCTGGCGGCGTTCACTGCCTTAAATATGGAGTAACAACCAATCACGTTTTAGGATTAAAATTGGTACTTCCTGACGGTTCAATTGTCGATGTCGGCGGCGAAATTCCCGAAATGCCTGGTTACGATTTAACTGGTGTATTTGTCGGTTCCGAAGGCACTTTAGGAATCGCTACAGAAGTGACTCTGCGAATTCTGAAAGCGCCGGAATCGATTTGTGTTCTGTTGGCGGATTTTCCCAGCATTGAAGCAGCGGGCGAATCGGTTTCCGATATTATCAGCGCTGGCATTATTCCCGGCGGCATGGAAATCATGGACAACATCAGCATCAATGCTGTGGAAGATGTAGTAGCAACTGGTTGTTATCCTCGCGATGCGGCGGCAATTCTGCTCGTAGAAATCGACGGTTTAGAAGTGGAAGTTGCCACAAACAAACAGCGAATAGCCGATATTTGCAAGCAAAATGGAGCGCGTAATATCACGACTGCTCACGATCCAGAAACGCGGATGAAAATTTGGAAAGGGCGGAAAGCTGCTTTTGCGGCGGCGGGTCATCTCAGCCCGGATTATTACGTGCAAGATGGTGTAATTCCGCGCACGCAAATGGCTTATGTTTTGAAAGAAATTGAGGGTTTGAGCGAGAAATACGGCTACCGGATTGCGAATGTATTTCACGCGGGAGATGGGAATTTGCACCCACTGATTTTGTATGATAACTCGGTAAAAGGTGCACTGGAAAAGGTGGAAGAATTGGGCGGGGAAATTTTGAGACTTTGTGTGAAAGTCGGCGGTAGTCTTTCGGGGGAACATGGTATCGGTGCTGATAAGAAGTGTTTTATGCCGGATATGTTTTCGGAGGTAGATTTGGAGACGATGCAGTGGGTACGGGAGGTGTTTAATCCGAAAGGTTTGGCGAATCCTGGGAAGATGTTTCCGACGCCGAAGACTTGCGGGGAAGCGGCGAGGGCTAAGGTTGAAACTATGAAGAAGTTGGAGGGTGCGGAGGTTTTTTAATTCCCCAGTTTGTAGTGAGGACTTCAGTCCTTTCTTATATTTTCATGAAGAAGGACTAAAGTCCTCACTACAAACAATAAGCTCCCGTTTGTAGTGAGGACTTCAGTCCTTTCTTATATTTTCATGAAGAAGGACTAAAGTCCTCACTACAAACAATTTTTATTGTGGGTAACTACACGAATGTGCGATCGGGATTTTGATAGTAAATTCCGTGCCCTTGCCCAATTCCGAAGTACAATATAATTCGCCTTTGTGTCTTTCTACAATAATTTGATAGCTAATTGACAAACCCATTCCCGTGCCTTTGCCAATGGGTTTGGTAGTAAAAAAGGTATCGAATATACGCTGGTTGACTTCCTCAGTTATTCCCGGCCCGTTGTCGGCAATTTTGATTTCTACAAAATTGTCTACTACTTTCGTGCAAATCCTAATCTGGCTGGGATGATCTCGCATTTCTTGAGAACTTTGCCTACTGTTCGCATCATCTAAAGCATCGATCGCATTGCTGAGAATATTCATAAAAACTTGATTGATCGGGCCGGCAAAACACTCAACAGGCGGCAAATTCCCGTATTCTTTTACAATTTGAATTTGCGGCTTTTCTCCGTTTCCTTTCAAACGGTGATTGAGAATTAGCAGCGTGCTGTCAATACCTTCGTGGAGGTTAACGGGTTTCATTTGTGAATCGTCGTGCCTCGAAAAGTTTCGCAGCGACTGAACAATCTCGCAAATCCGCTCCACACCCACGCTCATTGAAGACAGTATTCTAGGTAAATCTTCAGCTAAAAAATCGAGATCATTGTCTTCTCTTTCCTGTTGAATTTCCTCGACTGGATTGGGATAGTGCTGTTCGTACAGTTCGAGGTGGTGAAACAAGTCTTGAGTATAATCTTTGAGATGAGTGAGATTGCCGTGAATGAAGCTGACGGGGTTGTTGATTTCGTGAGCGACACCGGCAATTAGCAATCCTAAACTAGACATTTTTTCGCTCTGAACTAATTGGGAATGAGTGGATTTGAGTTCCTCAAGTGCTGCTGCTAGTTGAGCTGCTTGTTCTCTGCTTTGTGCTTCGGAATTATGCAATGCTTCTTCGGCTTGTTTGCTGTCGGTGATGTCTCTCTGTACGCCAATAAAATGAGTTAATTTGCCAGTTAGATCGCGCACGGGAGATATTGAGAAACAATTCCAGAAAGTGGTTCCGTCTTTGCGGTAATTCTTTAATATTACCTTGCATTCGCTCTTTGTTTTTCCCGAGAATTTCCTCCCGCCGATAACCTGTCATGCTTTCAAATGCGGGATTGCAATAAATAATTGGATGTTCTGGGTGAGTGGCGTCAGAAATCGTCACTCCGGTGCTAGTAGCTGCTATAGCTCGATCGTACAACCAAAGCATTTCTTCTGCCCGCTTGCGATCGGTAATATCCCGCAGCGTAGCTAAATAAGCCATTTCTCCCTCCCATTCCGTTTCCACCACCCGCATTTCTACTACAGCATTTGCTTTGTGCTTGCGAATTGCTTCAACTTCTGTTTGCACTACGCGAGTTCCGGCTGATTCTGTTTCTCCAACTTGGAGAATAATATCGCTGTCTATCTCAATATCGCAAGCTGAACCTTCTACTACCAAATCGCCAAAAAATTCTCGACCTAAAAGTTCGTCTGCTTTGCAGTTAAACAGCGCTTCTGCTGACGGATTAGCAAAACAAACAAGTCCTAGCTTGTTGACGATTGTGATGCCGTCTGCATTTTTTTCAATCGCATTCTGAAACCGAGATTCGCTAGCTTTCAAATCCTTTTGTAGCTGTTCTATTGCTCGCTCCATCTCCTGCATTTCGCACAAACTAAGACTATAAGCTTCTGCAATATTGACCTCTGTCGAATTATCGGCTAATTGTTGGCGCATCTGTGGGTTTTTTGTGATCGGGGTCATATTTTTAGCAATTTTTGGCTGGCTACTACTAATATTAATAAGCTTTTTTTCTGAATCGGCTTCTTGAAAAAACATATTTAAACCCTACCAAATTTTTTTTGAGATTAAGTTGTGGCGATGACCCAATTTTCTGGAAAATTTATGGAGAGAACAATTTACAATACAAATGCTAACACATGACTTTTAGAATTCATCCTAAAAAATTGTTAAAATTTGAGAGCAATTCTCAGGAAATTACTGCCCAGTATAAATTATTAGAGGATTTTTCCACCAAAATACGCTGTGAGGCAAGTCAGCTCATCTTGACATAAAAAATAATTATAATTACCAATTACCCAATCATCTCCCTATCGGCAGATTTGAGATAGAATATAACCCAATACGGTTCAGTTAAAAATATTTATTCCTCGGAGATCCCCCTCGCATCCCCCTTAAGAAGGGGAGTAGGGGTTGACTTTGAGTAAGTTCTTGTCCCACCCCCTACTCCCCTTTTTTAGGGGGCTAGGGGGGATCAAGCTTAACTGAACCGTATTGGAATATAACCTGTCTATTTTTACGATCGCAACTTCAAACCAATGGCACGTCTAGCACTTTTGAGCGTATCCAATAAAGCCGGGCTAATCGACTTAGCGCGCAGTCTAGTAGAAGAATTTGAATTTGACATAATTAGCAGCGGCGGCACAGCAGCAGCCCTCAAAGAAGCGGGAATCCCAGTCACAAAAGTTGCGGAATATACTGGTTCTCCCGAAATTTTGGGAGGGCGAGTCAAAACACTTCATCCGCGCATCCACGGAGGTATTTTAGCGCGCCGTGATGTAGCGGAAGACCTCGCAGATTTAACCGCAAATCAAATTCGGGCGATCGATTTAGTTGTTGTCAATTTGTATCCATTTGAACAGACAATTGCCAAACCAGGAGTTACTCTAGCAGACGCAATTGAGCAGATAGATATCGGCGGGCCGGCAATGCTGAGAGCATCCGCAAAAAACCACGCTCATTTGACAGTTTTATGCAATCCCGACCAATACAATACTTATTTAGAAGAATTGCGACAAAACGGCGGCGAAGCATCCTTAAAATTCCGGCAAGAGCGCGCGCTAGAAACATTTGAACATACAGCAAACTACGATCGCGCGATCGCCAATTATCTCAGCAGCCAATCCGCAGCATCGAAGCTACCGCAGGAGTTTAGCGTATCAGGAACCGAGTTGCAAACACTCCGCTACGGCGAAAATCCCCATCAAGCCGCCACCTGGTATCAAAGCGGAACTACACCGACAGGCTGGACGACTAGCACCATCCTGCAAGGCAAAGAATTGAGCTACAATAATTTAGTAGATTTAGAAGCAGCAAGACGGTTAATTGTAGAATTTCCAGAGACTCCCGCTGCCGCTATTCTGAAACATACAAATCCTTGTGGTACAGCCTTGGGAACAACTATTTCCGAAGCCTATCAAAAAGCTTTTGACACCGATTCAGTCTCAGCTTTCGGCGGAATTGTCGCCCTCAATCGCCCGATTGATGCTGCTACTGCAACGATCTTAACTAAAACATTTTTAGAATGTATTGTCGCGCCGGGGTGCGAACCGGAAGCGGAAGAAATCATCAAGAAAAAGGCGAAAGTTCGAGTATTAATTTTGCCAGACTTGACTCAAGGGCCAGCGCAAACTGTTAAAATCATTGCAGGTGGTTTGCTGGTACAAGACTCGGATAATGTAGTAGAAGAAACTAGCAAATGGCGCGCAGTTACTGACAAACAGCCGACTGCTGATGAGTGGGAAGAGTTGCTGTTTGCTTGGAAAGTAGCGAAACACGTTAAATCTAATGCGATCGTTGTAACGCGCGATCGCACTACAATCGGTGTCGGCGCCGGACAAATGAACCGCGTGGGATCGGTTAAACTAGCGTTGGAACAAGCAGGAAACAAGAGTAAAGGAGCTATTTTGGCTAGCGACGGTTTCTTCCCCTTCGACGATTCGGTAAAAACGGCGGCTGAGGCGGGAATAAGTGCGATCGTCCAACCGGGAGGTAGTATGCGCGATAAAGATTCGATCGAAGCAGCCAACCAACTCGGAATCACAATGATGTTTACCGATATCCGCCACTTCTTGCATTAGGAACCATACCCTACGGTAGGGACACAACACTGTTCATTGGTGTCAACTTAAGCCTGAAACCCTGATAAATGTCGCTTTTAGGCAAAGTCTAGATCCCCCTAAATCCCCCTTAAGAAGGGGGACTTTGAGAAGACTCCTGTCCCCCCCTTCTTAAGGGGGGCTAGGGGGGATCGAGGCCTAATCGTCAAACAGCAGACCGGTATTACGTTTGACGTTAAGTTGACACTAATGAACACTGTTGTGTCCCTACCAAATCGCGTCCTTCCCGAATTGTGTCTAGAAAAAATTATGACTTACACTGAACAACCAATTAAACCGCAAGACATAAAAGTCAAAATCCTGCTGACTGGCGGACATCAGTGCACCATCATCCTCAAATCAGATACACCATTATTGCACAGTCTTGTCAAGACATTAGTCGATCGCACTCAAGCAACAGTAGGTTTTTCCACCTTATTTCAAATCCCCATAGACGACGGGCGTTCTAGCCTTTCCTTTCCCGCAGAACACCTAGTCGGATTAGTCACCGAGCCCCCAATTTACTTACAGCAACTGCAACCGCAGCAGCTAGCAACTCCCTTAGAAATTTCCTTAGAAATTCCCTTAGAAATTCCCGCTGCCGCGCCTGTAAATGACGACTTAATATCTCGCTACGCCCAAATAGATAACTTTTTGACACCAGCCGAAAAGAACAAACTAATCAAATATGTTTTAGGAAAGGAATCAGAATTTGTGAGTACCAGCACCTCAACAAATGCCGAAGATTACCGCCGTTCTATGGTACTTCACTCATTCCCCGAATTTTCAACACTGATGGTAAATCGGATTAAAGGAATTCTCCCCGACGTGCTGCGGAAATTAAATATCCCATCATTTCCGCTTGGTGATATAGAATCTCAGCTAACCACGCACAATGACAACAACTTTTATAAACTTCACAACGACAGCGGCTCGCCCGATACTGCTAGCAGATTTTTTACTTACGTTTACTATTTCTATCGAGAACCCAAGGCTTTTTCCGGTGGCGAATTGCTGATTTATGATAGCAAAGTCGAGAACAATTTTTATGTCGCAGATGAGACATTCAGAACTGTTGAGCCTCGGAATAATAGCATTGTATTTTTCCTGAGTCGCTATATGCACGAAGTTTTGACAGTTAGCTGTCCCTCGAAAGCTTTTGCTGATAGTCGTTGTACTATTAATGGCTGGGTGCGTAAAGCTGATTGAAAAGAGATTTGTGGGTGAATTTCTCTCATCTCCGGTGGATTGACCGCACCGCAATAAGCAAAGTTCGTAGTGCGGACTTCAGTCCGGCTTAGTTGCGGACTGAAGTCCGCACTACAAACCGTTTTACTCGTTACCAGCGTCAGCGCCTGGTAACGCAAATCCCGAAGTTATTCCTCCTCCCAAACGAGGTAAAACAAGTTCAATCTAAAATCTAAAATCTAAAATCTAAAATCGTATTACTCCTGTGCTCCTGCATTTTTTAGCAATTTGACCACAGTGGAATAACCTTTAGACTCAGCCAGCATTAAAGCTGTATAATTGCCCGGATTTTTGTGATTTAATTCTGCACCAGCAGCGATTAAAATCTTGACTAAATCAGCATAACCCCGATGTGCGGCCCACATGACAGCAGTTGCGCCAGAATCATCCAGCAAGTTGACATCTGCACCTTTTTCGACTAATAATTGGACGATCGCCAAATAACCCCGATCGCACGCCTTCATCAAAGCCGTTTTCCCCAAATCCGCAGGTACATTCGGATCGGTACCAACCTCAAGCAAAGCTTTCACCGTCTCAGTATGTCCGTGAAAAACCGCCAGTGTCAAAGCCGTTTCCCCAAAGTTTTTAGCATTCAGGAAATCAGAGCGATTCGAGTTGACTTTTTGCAACAAAGCTGATACGATCGCACTATGACCGTGAACAGCCGCCACCAGCAAAGGCGTATCGCCCAACCGATTTCTCGAACCGACACTAGCGCCTCGGTTTAAGAGCAATTCCACCACATCTTCGCAGCCTTCAACCACCGCAAAATTCAACGCAGTTTCATCATCTTTATCCTTAGCGTTGATATCTGCACCAGCATCGAGTAAGATAAGGGCGATCGCGAAATTACCCCCAGCAGCCGCCGCCATCAAAGCCGTCCCCCCATCTCCACTTTTCACATTCGGATTAGCACCCGCACCAAGCAAAGCCCGCACTACTTCAATATTGCCAAAATCCGCAGCTAAAGTTAAAGCAGTTTCACCCTCTTTGTCACAAATTTCGACATCAGCACCCGCAGCCAACAGCACCTCGACAACAGCCAAATTGCCCGTCGTCGCAACCTGCATCAAAGCAGTTTTGCTCTCTAGATTTTTAAGATTAGCATCCGCAGCGCGATCGAGCAAAATTCGGACAATTTCAGCGCTACCTTGACTAATAGCTAAAAACAGCATAGAATTGTCAGCAATAGCACCCGCATCAGCCAAAGCTTGAACAACAGCTTCGTGACCGGATAAAGCCGCTATTTTCAGAGCAGAATCTCCATCTTTATCTCGGACATTCACATCAGCTTTAGCATCAAGTAACAGTCGCACAACATTGATATCGCCTTTCAGAGAAGCCGCCATTAAAGCCGTACTTCCATCATCATTTTTAGCATCAACATCAGCACCCGCAGCCAACAACAGCCGCATAACATCAGCTTGTTTGTGAGCGGCGGCCAGCATCAAAGCCGTCAGCCCAAAACGCCTGCTCGCGAGGTTGACATTAGCGTCATTGTTTAGTAGAATACGCACGATTTCCGTATAGCCCTTTTGGGCCGCAAACATCAAAGCCGTTGTCCCCTCAGAGTCTTTGGCATTAGCGTCAACGCCTTTAGCGAGTAAAGCTTGGACGTGAATAATATTGCCAGTCTTGGCGGCTTGAATCAATACAGCGTCTTGTTTAGTGGCAGGCATAAATAGTCTCTCATCCCGTATATTTTTACCGTCGCACGAGACTGACTTAGTGGTATACTAATTTTTATGAAGTATGTTTGCTAATCCTCAGAACACTGTCAGTAACTCAGCTCTAAAGAGACTGAGCTTGTAAGAAATTGCAAGCTGTACTGACCAGTCTAAGCCTTAACTGGCTACGTCCCCCACCGGTCACGACACCCTGGGATACGAAGCCAGTCCCCTGCTCTGTCGCTGGTAGTTAAATAGTCTTAAAGTCACTGAGACAGTGCTACCAGCATAACAAGCCTTTATAACATTGACGAGGCTAACATTACCCGAAAGGGACTCGGAGACAACCATATCTCCACGGAGGGGCAACCATACCCCTCCACCCCGAAAGGGGGGGTTCAAGGCGATTGAAATCGCCGGGTCGTTTCCCTCTCAGCACTAAAGTGACTGAGTTTCCCACATACCGTATTTCTTTTTATGAACGTCGAAATTCCGGAGTCAGTAAAAGTTTGGAGCCAATTCTTCCACCCAGTTTTAATGTGGGTATTGCTGGCAATCTCATTTTATGCTTTGTATCTGGGCGTTCAAATCCGGCGCACCAGAAGTGCCGAAGGCGAGGCCAAAAAAGAATTAATTAAGGGCAAATTCAACATTAAACACCACCAGATGGGATCTTTGCTGCTAGCCTTGATGGTAACGGGGGCGATCGGCGGAATGGCTGTCACCTACATCAACAACGGCAAACTATTTGTGGGAGCCCACTTGCTAGCCGGCTTGGGAATGACCGCAATAATTGCCATTTCAGCCTCGCTGACTCCTTTGATGCAAAAAGGTAACAATGTTGCCAGATACACTCACATCTTTCTGAATGTGGGGCTCTTAGGGCTGTTTGGCTGGCAAGCGGTAACAGGCGTGGAAATCGTGCAGAGAATTATCAGTAAAATGTGATAATTTGGTAAGATTGCTAATCACTAATTGCCCAAGGTAATTAGTGATTAGTAATTCAATTTTTATCTTAAATGACAATCAGCCAAAAAATCTTAATGCAGAGTCTATGTCTACTTACAGCACGGTACTAACTCAGGTTCTAAAACTTGCATCAGATGAGCAAATGCGACTCGTCTCTGAATTGTTTGCACGGTCAACGATTCTATCACCCAAACGCAGTATTTTAGAATTGTCAGGTTTGGGTAAGGAAATTTTGCATGAGATTGATGCCGGAGAATATGTGAATCAGGAAAGAGATTCATGAAATGGATAGCTCAGCTACAGAAGCAACCGTACTAAACTTGCTATTATTTATTGATAATCCCAGATACTAGGAGATTAAGATGCAAGTCAAAGACATGACAGTTGAGCAACTGCGGGACTTAATTCGGCATACCGTTGAACAGTGTTTAGAAGAATATTTTGGCGATCCTGATTCTGGTTTAGAAGTTAAGGAAGAAGTCAGGCATAAATTGTTGGAGTCAATCAAGATAAAACAAGCCGGAGAAAATAGCATCGAACCTGGGGAAGTTTATCAAAAACTTGGCATGAAAGCGATCGCACTTTAGGAAGATAAGGGCGATCGCACTTCCTTCGATCCTAAATTGCTATAATAACAATCAGCCAAAAAATCTCAACATAAAGCCTATGTCTACTTATAGCGAGGTACTGAGTCAGGCTCAAAGTCTCACTCCTGACGAGCAACAGCAGCTTTTAGAAGTATTGTCAGCATTGATGCGCGATCGGGTAAGAAACCAAACTCAGGGTAAACGATCGGAAATTGATGCAGCACTGATTGAAATGGCACAAGATCCAGAGTATCAAGCTCAAGTGCTACAGATGGAGGCTGAGTTTGCGGTAGCGAGTTGGGAAGCGTTGCAATTGGGAGAATCTCCTGTATGAACCGGGGAGAAGTCTATGATGCTCGACTTGAACCTGTTGAGGGTTCTGAACAAGGAGGAACCCGTCCTATTATCATCGTTAGTCGAGCTACAATCAATAGACACCGCGCCTTTGATTTACTTTATTGAGCAAAATCCAATATAATAAGTAACAAGCAAAAAAAATCAACAAAATTCAGTGTAAGTTAAGATAGCCTATGTTGACTATTGAACAGATAGAAAATGCAATTCTCCAACTTCCGCCCAACAAGATTGGAGAGTTGTTAGAGTGGTTTCTAAATTTGGATTACCAACGATGGGATGTTCAGTTAGAGAAAGATATTGCTGAGGGGAAACTCGATGCTTTAGCAGCAGAGGCGATCGCAGATTTTGACAGTGGTAACTATCGAGCAATTTGATGCACTATACTACTCGAAAATTTTGGGATTGTTACAATGCTTTGCCATCAAATGTACAAGCTACAGCAGATCAATGTTATGAGTTGCTGAAGGCAGATCCGTCTCATCCTTCTCTGCATTTTAAGAAGGTTGGTAACTATTGGTCTGTAAGGGCTGGACAAGCTTATCGGGCGTTGGGTGTTGAAATTAAAACAGGTATTTTGTGGTTTTGGATTGGTACACACGCAGAGTACGATCGGCTGATTGGTAAATAATGCTGAGTTACAGAAGTCATAGCCAGAAATTGCTATATAATAGTAAGAGGAGTCAAAAATCTCAATATAAAGCCTATGTCTACTTACAGCGAGGTATTGAGTCAGGCTCAAAGTCTCACTCCTGACGAGCAACAGCAGCTTTTAGAAGTATTATCAGCATTGATGCGCGATCGGGTAACAACCCAAACTCAGGGTAGCAGTGAAAGATTGCCGAGGAAAAATCTAAAGAGATGGCGAGGTTTTTTACCGTATCGTGTGGATGCTTTGGAATTCCAGTTGCAACTTAGAGCAGAATGGGATGAGTAAGAGAGGAAAGAAAAGGGGCGAGCCAGTCATCAAGGGTTATAATGGTAAAAATAGAGAATAGTGGATATTAGCTATGCAGCAAATATTTGAGGCTATATTGAAGGGAAACCTTTTAGAATGGGCTAATGAGGTTCCAAAACAGGGCGATCGCCCTGTCAGAGTTTACGTTACTTTACAAGAAGAGCGATCGACTTTAAGTGCTGAGTTCCGCCGTCAGAGAATAGTTGAAATATTGGAAAAGATTGCAGCAAGTAATGTCTTTGCTGAGATTAGCGATCCGGTGGAATGGCAGCGAGAATTGCGTCAAGATCGTCCACTTCCAGGTAGGGATGAATAATGATAAGGTCGATCGCTTTTCCCAGAACTTTAAATTTAGATATAATAGAGAACAAGCAAAAACTCTTACAACCAAGTCTATGTTTACTTATAGCAATGTATTGAATCAAGTTAAAAGCCTCACGATTGCAGACCAACTGCGGTTATTAGAAGACTTGAAAAAAATGATTCAGTTACGGGAAGAAGTTGCAGAAGATGATGAAGTAATTTCAGCAGAAGAAATAGCAGAGAGTGAAGCTGCTTGGCAAGATTATCAGGCAAAGCGCGATCGGGGGATATCATCCCAAGAACTCAAATTGAAGCTATTTGGAGAAAATAATTGACTGACTACATTCTCCTGAAAGCAGCAGAACGCTATTTATTGCGAATGCAACCGGATGACCAAGTACGAATTGTCAAAGCTTTAGATACTTTAGTAAGTGACGATAGAGGGCTTGACATTAAGCAACTTAAAGGTCGTCCTGAATTAAGGCTGCGAGTGGGTAAATATCGGATACTTTTTGTAGAAGACAGGGAAAACCAAGTATATGTTGTGACTGTGATTAATTCTAGGGGAGATGTTTACAAATAAGAGCGATCGCGCTTTGGGAAGATAAGGGCGATCGCCTGTGATTCTATTTCAACTACGCAAACATCGATCGACCTTTCGGTTGTGAAATAGGGCGACACAGTGCGTTAGCCGTTTCTATCCACTCCTGCATAATAATTTCTATATTCTCCAATGATTCCTGATAAGTTTCACCATCAGCCGCACATCCCGGTAATTCAGGCACTTCTGCAATAAATGCCTGGTCTTCCTCACTCCAGTAAATGATGACTTCATACTTCATTAGGGAATTTGACCTCACTTAAAAATGTCGATCGCACTTCGGGGAAAGTTGAGGGACTGAGAAAAGGGAGAAACGATCGTCACTTTGACAGGTGGAATCTCCTTAAAACCCAAAGGCTAAAGCATCCATCATATATTTACTTCTCTCACGTCCCACTTCTAAATATATTTCCAATAATTCCTCGTAAGCAGTAGCTCCGCCTACAATATTCCAAAATTCATCCCCAATAACTACAGCTTCATCAAAAGGCAAATAATTTCTTGCCTGAGACCACTTATAAACAGCTTTTGTTACACCATAGGGATTATAAGGCATCGCATAGTAAGCTTGCAATTGCGGACGCTTTGCACCCCGCAGTAAATGAAACCTCAACAGACGCTGGATAACTTCTAAGCATTGACCTTTATTGGGCTTAGGAGCTTTGATCTCAAATAAGTATTCTGTTCCGTTATTAGCAAAAATACAAAGGTCAGCGCGTACAGTTTTTGTGACTAAATCATCGGATCGTCTAGCATTCAACACTGCTGTTATCATCTGCTCAAAAGATGGTTTAGCTTGTCCTCTGTTAACCATAGATTCATAATATTCTTTCTGGCGGCCGGCTTCTTCAAAAGCTGCAATACTGACTTCCGCTGTGATATCATACCCTCGACGTGCATCCTGATGATGTTCTAGGGCAATTAACTTAGCGCATTCTTCAAGAGAGTTTCCTAATCTGGTACTTAAACCTCGCTCAAATTGATTGATGCGGATTAATTCTGTTGGAATTAACGCGGCTTGAAAAGGTTTTAATTCTCCATTAGTTGAACTGCGCGACAGATACTCTATTCCAGTTGTGGATTTGTGAATAATCCGACCTTTATATTCATCTACAATACCTTGAATAAAACCTTCGAGATATCCTTTAATTATTTGTCGTTGTTTTGTGGTAATAGCTGCCATATTTTAAGTCACAATTACAAAATGATTTCTAGCAATACTTTGGCTAAATGGTAAACCACAGGAATTGACACAGCATTACCCAATTGATGTTTCGCTGTAGTTTCATTTTCAGAAATTTTGAACCATTCGGGAAATCCTTGCAATTTTGCGTAATCCTGTGCAGTTAGAGGTTGAAAGTTTTTCTTTTCATAAATCTCCCTAATAAATGTTTGTTTATATGCTAAGGGTTCTTGACATTGAATCGAGATTGTTGCCACAAAGTCTCTAGTTCCAGTTGCAGTTAAAGTGGCGATCGCATCGGCATGAGGTAAGAAAATTTTAGAAATGCCATTAATACCTGAAGAAATTTTTGAATTTACAAAATCATAGCCTTTCTCATCTACATTTCGCAAAATTTCTTTGTCAACTAAGTTGTCAATTTCTGTTTGTTTCAACTCAGGAATTAGTGTTGCTAACACTTTAAATCCCAAAGGATTACCGTCCTTTTCTCCATAAATATTTTTTCTCCGATTTTTCATAATCGTTTGACAAATTGTTTTTTCCCTGCTAGTTGTTTCGATTAAATCCCAAGAATGGATTGCAGTATGTCCATCTCTAATATCAGTAAACAAGAAAAAGTCATTTAATTCATCTAGCTTTTGAAATCTGCCTCTGGAACCGGGTATTTTACCATCAAATAAAACGGTTGGCGAAAATTTTTGCTTCCTAAGATTGCTACGCTGAATCCCTGGTATCACATCATAAAGCTTGATCGTGTCCTCGATTGGTTTAGGAAATGTGAATCCCCAGCATCTTTCTAGATCGTTCCTAATACCAACAATAAACAATCTATCTCTATCTTGTGGCAATCCAAAATCATAGGAATTTAGGACTTCGTATTTGACAACATAACCAGATGATGTTAAATTATTAATTATATATTTCAAGCTTTCAAAATTTCTTGGTTCGGTCAAGCCTTTGACATTTTCAAATATAAAAGCTTTGGGACGATTAGCTGTTACTACCCTAAATACATCTGTCCATAACTTGCCTCTTGGGTCGTCCAAACCTTGTAATTTACCTGCAATCGACCAAGGTTGACAGGGAACACCACCCACTAATACATCTATCGCAAAAGGAAATTGACTTAGATTAGTAATATCTCCTAAATATACTTCATCTGAGTTGGCATCTTTAATAAAATTATCTCGATAAACTTGAATGGCTTTTTTATCAATTTCTGAATAGCCTAAACATTTACATCCTAATTCTTCTAAAGGAATTCTAAAGCCACCAATTCCAGCAAATAAGTCTACGAACGTTAATTGCGATCGGGCAGTTTCAATAGAATTTGGATTGAATAGATCGAATAATTCAAGTTGTTGAGCATACATAGTTGAATTCATTTTTGTTTTGGATGAAGTTAGACATAACATAGCGGATTTGGGCAGGCTTTTGGGCCTGCCCCACACTATTTTACTCTACCCCCTCAATCCGGTCTTCCACCTCCTGATACAACTCACGCAACCTGTCCAAATTACTCTCCGAAGTCTCCCAATAACCCCGGCCATTCACCTCAAGCAAAGTGCTCACAATCTTGCGGAATGAGTGAGGATTCAGATTCAGCAAACGCTTCTGCATCTCCTCATCTTGGATAAACGTACCGTTCACATCCTCATACACCCAATTATCCACCGCACCCGCAGTCGCACTCCATCCAGTCGTATTCACCAGACGCTTAGAAATCTCCCGCACGCCCTCATAACCGTGCGATAACATCCCCTCGTACCACTTCGGATTCAGCAGCTTAGTCCGCGAATCTAAACGCACGGTTTCTGATAGCGTCCGCACCTGCGCGTTGGCTGTTGTGGTATCAGCAACAAAGGATGTTGGTTTCTTGCCGTCGGCGCGCAAACTGCCGATCAATTTAGTCGGATCGGAATCGAAATAGTGCGACACGTCGGTTAGCGAAATCTCCGCAGAATCTAAGTTTTGGAAGGTGACATCAGCAGTTTTTAAGGATGACTCAAAAATCTGCCTGTCTTGTTCCATAGTTCCCGGATTGTCGGAAGAAAAGGCGAAGGATTTGCGGGTTAAGTACATTTCCTGCAACTCGGCTTCGCTTTCCCAGGTGCTGTTTTCTACCGCCAAGTTGACGTTAGATGAATAGGAACCGGAAGCATTGGAAAAGACGCGGGTTGCTGCTTGCCGCAGGTTGATTCCCATTTCTTCGGCTTGCTTCAGGGCGTGTTTGCGGACGAAGTTCATTTCTAAGGGTTCGTCGGCTTCTGCTGCCATTTTCACGGCCCTGTCTAACAAGTTCATTTGATTGATGAACAAGTCGCGGAATACGCCGGAACAGTTAATTACTACGTCGATTCGAGGGCGGCCCAACTCTTCTAAAGAAAGCAATTCGAGTTTGTTGACTCGGCCCAAAGCATCGGGAACTGGCTTGACTCCAACCATCCACATTACTTGGGCGAGGGATTCGCCGTAAGTCTTGATGTTGTCGGTTCCCCAGAGCACAACGGCGATGGTTTCGGGATAGTTGCCGTCGTTATCGGTGCGCTGTCTTTCTAATAAGCGATCGACTACAACCTTAGCAGACTTGATTGCCCCTGTTGTGGGGATTGACTGCGGGTCTAAAGCGTGCATATTCTTGCCAGTGGGCAAAACATCCGGGTTGCGAATCGGATCGCCACCGGGGCCCGGTAGAACGTATTCGCCTTCTAGGGCGCGCAACAAAGCGCCTAATTCGTTGTCAGCGCAAACTTGTTTCAAGCAGAATTCCAGATACTCAAACAGCGGTTTAATCGGTTCTGGATCGACATTTTTGTAACCCGCGGCGTGCAGCGATTCAATCCAAGGTGTTTTCTTGCCCATGTTGAAGAAATTCAACTTGGAAACCAAGGAAACTCGGCCTTCAGCGTCGGTTTGTTCCTTCACCAAAGCGCTGACGGCATCGCGACAGGCTAGGGTGATGCTTTGCAGCAATTCGACATCGACTAAAATGCCTTTGTCGCTGTTGGTGTAAACGTCTTCGATATCGCGTCCCAGACTGTTGGCGATAATTCGCGGTAAGCTTAACAGGTTGTCTTCTTCCCGGTCTAAATTGGCGATATTTACCAAAGTTGCGATCGCCTCTTCAGCAGTTGGCGGCTTCCCGATAATATGCAAACCACAAGGTAACAACCGCGATTCAATCTCCATCAACTTGCGGTAAACCAAGCCAACTAAATTGTCCCGTTCCTCCGCAGTCATGCCCGCAGCAACGCCTCTTTCCTGTTCGGGAGGTAGGGCGATATCCTTGTCTAAATTGACCAAACGGCATTTTTCAACGATCGCATCCACAATCGGCACACCCCGGCCCGTACCCTTCAAAGTTTGATAGGAAGCAATTAACTCGCTGAGTTCCTGCAAACCTTTGTACAACCCAGCATTTTCCGCCGGAGGAGTCAAGTAAGAAATTGTTTCAGCATAACTACGACGCTTAGCAATTGTTGCCTCGCTGGGATTGTTGGCGGCGTAATAATAGAGGTTAGGAATCTTGCCGATCAAACTGTCGGGATAACAATCGATAGACATTCCCATCTGCTTACCAGGCATGAATTCTAGGGAACCATGAGTGCCGAAGTGCAGCACCGCATCCGCACCCCAAATGCGCTCCAAATATGTGTAGTAAGCAGCAAAACCGTGGTGGGGACTTGCAGAACGAGAGAATAACAACCGCATCGGATCGCCTTCGTATCCAAAAGTAGGTTGCACTCCGATAAACACGTTACCGAAATGTTTGCCGAAAATCAGCAAATTTTGTCCGTCGCTGTTCAAATGTCCGGGAGGCGGGCCCCAGTTTTCTTGCAAACGTTCCGAGTAAGGAGTGAATTCTTCGTATTCAGCTACGGACATCCGGTAAGCAACATTCAATTCTGGACTTTGGTATTGGGCTGTTGCGTCGTGGATGACTTCTTGCATCAGTTTTTCTGCGGATTCAGGCAGTTCTGGCAAGTCGTAACCGTTGCCTTTTAAGGCTTTCAATACTTCGTAAATTGAGCCGAAAACGTCGAGGTAAGCGGCTGTTCCGACGTTGCCTTTGTCGGGTGGGAAACTGAAGACTGTGATCGCAACTTTCTTGTCTAATTTTGGTTTGCGACGCAGCATTGCCCACTTCATGGCGCGCTGGGAAATCGTCTCAACTCGGTCTTGTAGGGCGATCGCCTTACCAGTTGCGCCATCTCTTCCCGACAAAATAATCGGTTCGATCGCACCATCCAACTCAGGAATCGCAACCTGCAAAGCAACTTGAATCGGGTGCAAACCCAAATCGCTATTTTCCCACTCTTCCGTCGTTTGGAAAACCAGCGGCAAAGCCACCATGTAAGGGCAGTTGAGCTTTTTCAAAGTCTCGATCGCCTTCGGGTGATCTTGTTTCGCCGGCCCGCCCACCAACGCAAAACCAGTCAGAGAAACCACCGCATCTACGATCGGCAGCGGTGCCAAACCCTTGGGCCCAACTTCCAAGAAAAAGGTTTCCACCGGTTTCGAGAAGTCCAAACCGCCGGCAAAAATCGGTATCACCCGCGCGCCCATTGCCTCGAATTCCTGCACAATTGCGACGTAGTGCGCGTCATCTCCGGTGACTAAGTGAGTGCGCTGCAACACTAAACCGATGCAGAGTGCCAGGGGATCTTTGAGGTCTGAGGAAATATCTGTGCGGGCATTATACCAGTTCAGATATCCTTTGACATCATCAAACATGGACGGTGCCAAAGGATGCCAAATCCCCATGTCCTGGTAGACAACGGGCTCTTGAAAAGTTAGCTGTTCCTGGCCTTTGAAGACATATTTTTGTGACAGCATCAGCAAGAAGTTTTCCAAATTTTCTTGGGAACCGCCCAGCCAATACTGGAAACTTAGCATGAAGTTGCGGGCATCTTGCGCTTTGTCGATCGGCAAATATTTCAGCACTTTCGGCAAAGTTTGCAGCAGTTTCAGCATTCCGTCTTGGAAGGAACTACCGGACTTTTCCTTCCGTTTTTTCATGAATTCGCCGATCGCGCTTTTGCTTTGTCCCAACTGCGCCATCGAGAAAGTGCCCATTTTATTGAGTCGCATCACCCCAGGCATCGACGGGAAGACAACGGCGACATCCAAGCTGTCGCGCAGCGGTTCCACAGCCGCTACCACTTTTTCAGCCAAATCTTCAATGAAAATTAGAGAAGCAATAAATACGTTGGCATCCGCGACATCCCGCTTGAAGGCCTCGTAATTTTCCGGGCTGCGGAGTTCTTCGATCAGGTAGCCGCTGATTTCTATTGCCAGATTGGGATTTTTCTTATTTATCGCTCGAACCGCTGCGGACAGGGCGCTTTGATACTGCGGTTCTAGTACGACATAGACCACCTTCATGAGCGATCGGCCCTGCAAGTTTTCCGGCACGATGTGGCGAACGGTGGGCTTGACGTGAGTGAACATCCGGTTAGGCTCCTTTAAGATGCTGTTTTCGGCAATCGGGAATTTTTTTATCCCATAAGCATTTTTACCAGAAAACGTTGGCCATTAGGCGATTTGATCCTACCAATTACACAATTCGACAAATTTATTGCAATTTTTCGTTACATTATTTGACAAATTCGTTGAGCAACTACTCCAAATTTTCTTTACAAAAATTTACTTGACATAAATCGTCTAGTATGAATGCGATAAAACAATCAAAAAAAATAAACTATCAACCAATATTTAACAAAAACGCTCCTGAGAAAAGTTTTTAAGTTTGTATAACTGATTAAACAGGCGATCGAGCAATTAATTAACCACAAAAATGCCTAATTTCCGAACGTTAAACTATTCCTTCAGTAGGATGACTAAGGTAAATAAATGAGTGTATAAATATATAGGTATGTTATTGCGAAGGAAGCGAAGTGAAGCAAAAAAATTGCAGAGGTTATGAGCTTTACATTCTGTTACATTGCAATGTAGATTTCCGCATACTTATTTAGAAAATTAGCTATTTTTGGCGGGAACTTAAAACGGTTTTAGAAACTCTGTATTGTCTAAGTTCGCGATGGCGATCGTAGGTCAAGTTAGTTGCTTTTAATTGTCAAACTCATCAAAACCATAGGAAAAAAACATGGCTAACTACGCAATTTTCGACGAAAAATACTACCTCTCACAATATCCTTGGATTCAGCCGGCCATTGATGCAGGAATCGTCAAATCCGGTAGAGAACACTTTGAAAAATTCGGGCGAGAAGGCGGCTTAACTAAAGTCTCGCGTTATTTTGACGAAAATGCTTACCTTGCTGGCAACACAGACCTCGCACCCTTTGTCCGCACAGTAAATCCCAACGCATCTTTTGCAACCGGCCTCGATCACTTTATTCAGTTCGGTTACGATGAAGGAACCCGCCGCACCAACGTATCGCCCGAATACAACGAAAGCTTTTATTTAGCAAACAATTCAGAACTACAACCATTTGTTCAGAACGGAACTTTCAAATCTGGCTATCAGCATTTCGTTCAATTTGGAGCAAAAGAAGGTCGTTTTGGAACTTCGTTTTTTGAACCGGAATACTTAAAGAAAAACCCGGATATCGTGCCGTTTGTCAACTCTGGAAACTTGAAAACCGGTCGGGAACATTACTTCAACTTTGGGAAAAATGAGCCAAGCCGTTCGGCGACTTTTGTCGGCAGCCGCAGCAACGATGTTCTCACTGGTGTTGGCGTGGGGAATACCGAACTTGTGGGAGTAGAAGTAGGTATCACTCCCAATGGCAATCGGCAGTATGAAAGCTTCGGCACCAATGAGTTCGATGTCCTGACTGGCAGCCCGGGAGTTGATACATTCGTCCTCGGAGTTCCTGCTACAGCCGGGAATGTCACTGCGACACCGCTGTATCTGGGTAATGGTCAAGCTACGATTCGCAACTTCAACGCAGTAGACGATTTGATCCAACTGCAAGGAAATTCTTTGAGCGACGGCTACAACCTGACTCCTGTTGGTAACAATTTGTCAATCCAGCGTTTTGGAGATGTGCTGGGCGTGATTGAAGGAGGAGGAAGCTTGAATTTGAGTTTCATCCAATCTAATGGTAACGGTACTTTTGCGATCGGATAGTCATTAGTCATTGGTCATCAGTCATCAGTCATTAGTCATTGGTCATTAGTCAATACTGATGATTGATGACTTTTGAGTTTTGGTGGGCGATCGTCTTATTCAAAAAGGGCGATCGCGCTTTTTTATGCTGCAATTAAAACTATTAGAGGTAATCTAATAATAATTAATATTGTTTCCGGTTACATCGGTATTATTAGCCGAAATTAGGAGACGGCAGTGCCGTGTCCCTACAGTTAATCGGGGTAGGGACACGGCACTGCCGTCTCCTCCTCCGTTTTATCATTCTGGTGCAACCAGAATTGATATAACTTGACTGTACAAGCAAAAACAGCAAGCAATAATTTATCCAAATTCGATTAATGGCGCGCAGCGAGCCGAAGTAATAAAGATTAGTCATCGGATCGTATAAATAGCTCTGAAGAGATACTTTTGCCAGCAATAA
Source organism: filamentous cyanobacterium Phorm 6 (assembly GCA_003003725.1). Taxonomy (GTDB): domain Bacteria; phylum Cyanobacteriota; class Cyanobacteriia; order Cyanobacteriales; family Microcoleaceae; genus Microcoleus. The sequence continues at coordinate 33,027 of PVWI01000019.1, forward strand.
ACAGTGTAAAATTGTATGTAGCGCTGCTCCTGAGTGAGTTTGGTCAAATGCGAGCAATTAAAAGTGATCAATTACCCATTACCGGAAATACATCACCGCCCTTGAGAAAGGCTATAGTAGCAGCGATTATATTCCATGTTTAAACAACTAATTTTAGGCAAAAAACCATGACAAACTACGCAATTTTCGATGAAAAATACTACCTCTCACAATATCCTTGGATTCAGCCGGCCATTGATGCAGGAGTCATCAAATCCGGTAGAGAACACTTTGAAAAATTCGGGCGAGAAGGCGGCTTAACTAAAGTCTCGCGTTATTTTGACGAAGCTACTTACCTTCTACAAAATCCAGACCTCGAATCCTTCGTCCGCACAGTCAACCCAAGCGCACCCTTTGCCACCGGCCTCGATCAATTTATCCAGTTCGGTTACGATGAAGGAGCCTTCGTATTCCGGCGCACCAAAGTATCGCCCGAATACAAGGAAGACTTTTATTTAGCAAGCAACTCAGAACTAGACCCGTTTATTCGGAAGGGGACTTTCAAATCTGGGTATCAGCATTTCATTCAATTTGGGGCAAAAGAAGGTCGTTTTGGAACTTCGTTTTTTGAACCGGAATACTTAAAGAAAAACCCGGATATCGTGCCGTTTGTCAACTCAGGCGCATTGAAAACAGGTCGGGATCACTACTTCAATTTCGGGAAAAACGAACCGAACCGTTCTGCAACTTTTGTCGGCACCCGCGGCAACGATAACGATAGCGATAGGGATGTTATCACTGGTCTTGGCGTGGGGAATATCGAACAAATTGGAGTAGAAGTAGGTATCGATCGCAATGGCAACCGGCAGTATGAAAGCTTCGGCATCAATGAGTTCGATTTCCTGTATGGCGGCCCGGGAATTGATACATTCGTCCTCGGAGTTCCAGCAGCAGCCCAGAATTCATCCGCGATATCGCTGTATTTGAGTAACGGTCAAGCTACGATTCGCAACTTCAACGCAGCAGACGATTTGATTCAACTGCAAGGAACTTCTTTAGACAGCTACAGCCTAACTCCTGTGGGTAACAATTTGTCAATCCAGCGTTTTGGAGATGTGCTGGGCGTGATTGAAGGAGGAGCAGGTTTGAATCTGGTATTCCAACAATCTAATGGTAATGGTACTTTCGCGATCGGATAGTCATTAGTCATTGGTCATTAGGTAACGCCGATGATTCATGACTTTTTTATCTGGAAAACTAATGAGTATTCAAGCTCAAAATCATCCAAACATCAGGAGTAAAACATGGCTAATTACGCAATTTTCGACGAACAATACTACCTCGCTTCATATCCTTGGGTCAAACCAGCCATTGATGCCGGAGTTATCAAATCCGGCAGAGAACACTTTGAAAAATTTGGTCAAGCTGGTGGTCTCACAAAAATATCCCGGTATTTTGACGAATCTACTTACCTTGACGGCAACCGAGACATCGCACCCTTTGTCCGCACTCCTAACAACCCAAACGCTCCTTTTGCGACCGGACTAGACCACTTTATCCAACAAGGTTACGAACAGGGTCGCACGCGCGTATCGCCGGATTATGACGAAGCGTTTTACATAGCAAATAACCGAGATTTGCAGCCGTTTATTCAGAACGGAACTTTCAAATCAGGCTACCAGCAATTCATTCAATTCGGGGTAAAAGAAGGTCGTTTTGGAACTTCATTTTTTGAAACCGAATACTTACAGAAAAACCCCGATATTGTGCCATTTGTCAACTCTGGAACCTTGAAAACTGGTCGGGAACACTACTTCAATTTTGGGAAAAACGAGCCAAGCCGGTCTGCGACTTTTGTCGGAAGTTCTGGGAATGACATCCTCACCGGTTCCGGGGTGGGGAAAGTTGAATTAATTGCAGTTGAAGTAGGTTTAGCTACAGGTAATGGCTTTGGAAGCAGTCGAGTTTATGAAAGTGATGGCAGTAATGAATTCGATATTCTCATTGGCGGTAGCGGCCGCGATACATTTGCGCTTGGTAAGGAGAACATAACCCGTAGGGGATCGCTACTAGGATCGACACAGTTTTATATCGGGCCGGGTTTTGCTACAATTCGGAACTTTAATCAAGGTCAGGATACTATTCAGCTAGCAGGATCTTTCACACTATCAAATTCTTACTTAGATATATTCTCGGTGTTTCCCATTAACAATGGTCGAGATTTAGCTATCCAAACGAAGGGCTTTAGAAACGCTATAAATGGAGTGCTATCAACCAGTAACTTTGATACGATCGCTGTTATTGAAGGCGGCGGAAATCTGACATTGAATCAATTACCATCATCTCCAGATTTTACATTTTCACTTGGATAGAAATCTCGAAGATATTCAGGATTTGCCCGATCGCGGCTGGGGAGTGCGATAATTAATTGTAGCATCCAGAAACCGGGTTTCTCGAATAAACCCGGTTGTTAAGTCTTTAATGGCGATCGCGCGCCAGCTTCAAAACCTCAACGACATCTTGATGATGTTCCGAAGATGCCCAAATTAACGCAGTCCAAGTATTATTATCTTTCGCCTTGATATCAGCTCCTTTATCGAGTAATAATTGCACAACATCAGTGCGCCCGCTACCCGCCGCACTCATCAAAGCAGTCAAACCAAAAGTAGTTTTAGCATTCACATCCGCCCCAGCTTCCAGCAAAAGCTGTACAATCTCGCTATGTCCAGCAGCAGCGGCACTCATTAACGGTGTCCAACCGTCATTATCCTGACTGTTAGCATCCGCGCCTGCTGCGAGGATTTTTTTGACAATTTCAGCATTGCCAGCCTCAGCCGCAGCCGTCAAAGCCGTCGCGCCTTCGTTATCTTTGGCGTTGATATCTGCGCGTTGTTCGATCGCACTTTCCACAGCCACAACATCACCCATCTTGACGGCATCAATTAAATCTGTCATAAATTCTCCCTTGTATCCTTTCAAATATTAAATCCTATGACAGTCGATATTTTAATCCTCTCCAACGGCCCCGGAGAATTAGCAACTTGGGTGCGTCCCGCCGTGCAAGCATTGCGCCAGCAATTGGCAAACAGGGGCACAGAAGCCCGAATTTCGGTAGTGCTGTCCCCCTGTCCGCACGCCACGGGGAAAGAAGCAGAAATCGCATCTTCCTATCCAGAAGTTGACAGAGTGCAAGCACCGGAGCATTTTTTTTCATTCCTATTATCTGGCAAAACTGCCCAAAATTGGGATTGGCACGAAACCGGAGTTGTTTTATTTTTAGGTGGCGACCAATTTTTTACGGTTGTTATTGGCAAAAGGCTAAAATATCGCACTGTTACTTATGCGGAATGGGACGCGCGGTGGTATCGCTGGATTGATAAGTTTGGGGCGATGAAACCGGAAGTTTTTGCTAAAATTCCCCAAAAATATGCTAGTAAATTTGCAGTTGTGGGAGATTTGATTGCCGAAGTAGCCGATCGCAAATCGACTGATTTACCTTGTTTCCTGGCTCTGCATGGAAACGCATATCCAGAGGCTTCGCCTGCTCCCAAAATAGAATTAATTGGATTGTTACCGGGTTCTAAGGCGGCGAAATTAGCTTTAGGTGTACCGTTATGCTTGGCGATCGCCCAATCCATCCACCGCATCCGACCTCAAACACGCTTTGTAATTCCGGTTGCGCCTACCATAGATGTGCAAACTATAGCACGTTTTGCTGACCCGGAACAAAATCCCTGCTTACATTTATTTGACAGCGCCAGCGCAGAACTACATTTAACAGAATCACCGTTTTTGCTGACAGCAAATGGCTTAAAAATAGAACTTTGGACTGAGACTCCAGCTTATAATTTACTATCAGAATGCAGTTTGTGTTTGACTACTGTGGGGGCGAATACTGCTGAATTGGGTTCGTTAGCTGTACCGATGATTGTGTTGATTCCGACGCAGCAATTGGATGCGATGAAAGCTTGGGATGGTTTGCCGGGATTGCTGGCAAATTTGCCGTTAGTCGGTTCTGTTTTTGCGACGGCGATTAATTGGGCCATCTTGCAATTGGGGAAGGGAAAACTTTATGCTTGGCCGAATATTTGGGCACAGGAAGAGATTGTGCCGGAGTTAATCGGGCGGCTGGAACCGGATGCTGTGGCGGATTTGGCGATCGACTATTTGAGCCATCCTGATAAATTAGCACGAATGGGCGATCGTTTGCGTGCGGTTCGAGGAGAATCGGGGGCGGCGAAAAAAATTGCTGAATTGGTTTGTCAAGAAATTGAGGTGCAATAATCAATAAAACCTTGTAAATATCGTAGGGTGCGTCGCTATCAAGCATCTCCAAATAAACTCGAAAATTTTGCAGCGACGCACCTTACAAAAATAGCTTAACCTTGTAAATATTGTAGGGTGCGTCGCTATCAAGCATCTCCAAATAAACTCGAAAATTTGGCAGCGACGCACCTTACAAAAATAGTTTAACCTCGATCGTGCTTAGCAATCACCCAAATGGCGTGGATCATACCCGGAAACCAGAAAAAACAGGTTAGAACCAAGTTGATCCAAAAATCAGTACCGATCCCGACAGTCAAAAATACGCCCAGAGGGGGAATAAAAACGGCGGCGAGTATGCGAACTAAATTGTTCATCTCAAGTTACTCCAAACGACTTTTCTCTTTCAGTTTAGCTTCACTGACTGACAGAACCTTTCCCGAAAAACTTAGGCGGTGCTGCCATAGTGTAAACTTCGGTTTCCTCGGCAATTACCCGGCGCAAGTGACCAGGAACCTGCATCAACCCCAACAGTGTAATCCCGTCCAACATCCGCAACCCGCCAGTTGTTTTTTCGGCGAGTATTTTGTCGGTAATTTCTGGTTCTGGCCGCGTGTTTATTTCCTGGCTGGAAGCTATGGCAAAACCCCAAGGAGCTCCGTAGGTAGAAATAAAGCTGGTGCAGGATTGAACGTTGGGAAATACTGATTTTAGGGTGTTGACAATGCGGGCGTGCATTTTCATTTCTGCTGGAGAAACGGGGCCCGCTTGTACTACAAAATATCCGTTAGGCGACAGTATCTTGCGAACTTTCTCAAAATACTCCTTGGTAAACAACTGGAAAGATGGGCCTTCTTCAATGGGATCTGACAAGTCAGAAATGACAATATCCCAATCGCTGTCGGTATTGTCTAAATAATCCAAAGCATCGCCGATTACTACTTCGCAGCGGGGGTCGTCAAAGGCATTTTGGTGCATTTCTGGCAGGTGTTCGCGGCAGGCTTCTACTACTTCGCCGTCAATGTCGATCATCACGACTTTTTCAACTGTTTTCCAGCGCAGCACTTCTCTAATTGTAGCTCCTTCTCCGCCGCCGAGCACGAGCACTTTTTTGGGCGAACCGTGAGCAATCATGGCTGGGTGCACGAGGGGTTCGTGGTACAGAAACTCGTCGCCTGTACAAGATTGCCATTTGCCGTCCAAAACTAAGCCTTTGCCGTAGGTGCCGGTTTGAACGACGTACATTTCCTGGTAGGCCGTTTTCTTGTAAGCGAGCACGCTGATGATACCGTGAACGTAAATATCCCAGGGGGTAATGTACTCGCTCATCCAAAAGTCTGCACGAACTTCGCTACCTGACATCAATTATTCTCCAAATATAAACTGCTGTGTCGATGTTGTCACAAGTAGTAGTTCTTAGCACACAATGGTGCGGGTGTGTAAGTGCGATCGACACATTGGAGTGAGATTTCTCAGCAATGGTATAGTATGATTGCGTTCTGGGACATAGCGATTGGCTTTTTACTTGAGATTGCTTGTGGGCGATCGCCCTGTCGATGTCCTTAACAGTTGACAGTTGACAGTTGACAGTTGACAGTGAAGTTTTTAGGCAGGGGATTTAAGCCCCTGCCTAAAAACAATCCACCTAAAGGTGGGGGCTTAAATCCCCTATGCT
>PVWI01000496.1 GCA_003003725.1 filamentous cyanobacterium Phorm 6
TCTCTGACAGGGTTTGACCTTAAGTTGACACCTATGCACGGGGGGATTGCCCCTACAAATCATGAAATTGCCGTGCCAATTGTAGGGGTGGTGCCCCCGTGCCCGCCCTCATAGACTCATAGACAAAATGATTTAACTTTCCAACTAAAAATATACCCAATTTAAAAGGTCAGTGATGCCAACTGCAACAGATTTTAAAGACTATTACACCATCCTAGGAGTAAGCAAAACAGCAACTCCTGAAGAAATCAAACGAGCTTACCGCAAACTTGCTCGCAAATACCATCCTGACCTCAATCCTGGAGATCAAGACGCAGAGGCAAAATTCAAAGACCTCAATGAAGCAAATGAAGTGCTTTCCGATCCAGAGAAACGGCCGAAATACGATCGATTTGGTGAGCACTGGAATCAGCCTGCTTACAGTGAAGCGCCACCATCCAGAGGAACTAATCCTGGGACGGTTGACTTCGATCAGTACGGCGATTTTGATTCATTTATCAACGATTTGTTAGGTCGATCGCGAAACGGATCGCAACGTAGAACCAACGCAACCAGCGGCTTTGATGATTATGGTGGCGGATTTCGCTCTCAAGCCCCCGCACCGGATAGCGAAGCTGCGATCGCCCTGACATTTTCCGAAGCGTTTCACGGTGTCCAGAAGCGCCTGCAATTCGACGATGAAACCATCAACGTCCGCATTCCCGCAGGCGCAAAACCAGGTAGTCGGATTCGCCTCAAGGGTAAAGGCCGCGCTAGCCCGTTCTCTCAACAGCGTGGCGATTTGTATCTCACCATTGAAATATTAGCCCATTCCTGCTTCCGATTTGAAGGCGATGACCTCGTTTGTGATGTGCCAATTCGCCCCGATGAAGCTGTTTTAGGGGCGGAAATCAGCGTGCCCACACCGGATGGTAGCGTGACGATGAAAGTGCCTAAAGGAGTGCGATCGGGACAATCCCTAAGACTTCGCGGCAAAGGCTGGACATTGCAAAAAGGGGGACGCGGTGACTTACTCGCCAAACTCCTGATTGTCACGCCGAAAGACTTAAGTGCGATCGAGCAAGAATGCTACGAAAAAATCCAAGCAAATACTAACTTTAACCCGCGCGCCCAGTTAGAGGAGATTAAATTATGAGCTTTAGCCTTTCAACAACAGTGGTTTCACCCGAAGGTGAGCAACTTTACACCTTTGAATATGCCGCATTGGTAACAGAGACTTCGATTACGCTAGTGAAGGTTTATGTTGAGTTAGGGGTGATTGAGCCGATCGGCTCAATGTTACATCCCCGCGAGATTGCTCGAATTGCTCAGATTCAACGGTTGCGTCAAGACTTGGGATTGAACTTAGCCGGAGCCGCAATGGTGCTCGATATGGCGACTGAAATTGCCCAATTACGGGCACAACTTAAGGCGTATCAGTCTCATCGATCGAACGCATTATGAGGTGTCTAAATTAATTGGAAATACCACGTTAGATCGGGAAATTTTTCAGGAAGATTTAAGGAGCGCCCGCTACGAATTTTCGAGGGTTTGATGGGTCTTATTCACCACCTTGACAGGGCTGCCATCAACAACCATAGCTGATGTTTCTTCCTCCAACCCAGCAGGAAGCCAGTTCCAACCAGTAAAACGCCAGCAAAACTATAAGGAGCGCTTACCTGCCATGCAAACAGAACGCCCCCTAACATCGATCCCCCAACTTGTCCGAGGCTATTGGCGGCATTTTGAATTCCTAAGACTGTTCCCGTGTGTTCACCTCCCCGTTTTGAAATCAAAGCAGTTAAGTTTGGGGTAATCAATGCCATACCGAATGCCAATATACCGACAACTCCCAGCACAATGGGAAGCGATCGCGCCATTAGCAGTAGGAAGATTCCGCTTCCCATGAGTGCAAATCCCAGAGCAACTTGGACGATCGCACTCACATATCGAGACAGATAGCTCACTGCAATGATTTGAAAGACTGCCATCACTGAGCCACAAATCATGAATACAAAGCCTGTTTGGATGGGGCCGTATCCCAATATTTCTTGAGCATACAACGCAAAAACGGCTTCAAAGAGCGTGAGTCCAAACTGTGCGATCGTGGCTAAACCCAACAGCAGTAATAGCGATTTACCAAGCTTTGTCCAATCTAGTGCTGGCTGATGAGCGAGTACAGTTGCCGATCTCGATGGCAACGATTCGGGCAACCAGCGGAGAGCGACTAGCAGCGTTAAGAACATCAAAACCGCAGCTAGAAAAAAGGGAGGAGCATAGTTTTCAATTTTGATATGGAAAAGACCAAGGGTGAAATGTAAGTCTTCACGAGTTGTCAAGCCACCGAAAGCTGGACCAACAATCACTCCAAGACTCACTGCTGTACCGAACCAAGCCATCCCCCGGGCGCGATCGCGTTCAGCCGCTAAATCAGAGATTTGACACTCCCCGGCGTGAACGCGCGGGGATTCTTCGATCTACGAGCTGACTTGCTCAGACAGGATTTCTCCAGTCA
>PVWI01000497.1 GCA_003003725.1 filamentous cyanobacterium Phorm 6
TGGGGAGATAAGATTTTTGTCGAGTGGCGATCGTAACAGCAATATAGTTCTTTTGCAAGTTGTACCGGACACTCAATCCGCTGGTGGTTACAATTTTACCCCGCTAAATCGATTTTAGATTTTGGATTTTGGATTTTAGATTTGACTTTACAAATATTGGTGAGGTACGCAGGTGGCGATCGACAATTCGTATTCTATCCCAATACGGTTTACTTAACACTATTTATGCCCCGGAGATCCCCCTCGCATCCCCCGAAAGCAAGGGCGACTTTGAGAGCTTTCTTGTCTCCCCCTTTGTAGGGGTGTGCCAGGGATATCTGTCTTAAGTGAACTGTATTGTGATATAAGTTTGCCCTGACTAAGCGACAAAAAACCCAAAAAAGAGGACACAGCATTGCTGTTTCCCTACGAATACTTAATTTGAAATAAAAAGAGGATACAGCATTGCTGTTTCCTTACGAATACTGAATTTGAAATAAAAAGAGGACACAGCACTGCTGTGTCCCTACGAATACCGAGTTTGAAAACTTGTTTAAAAAGACTTAAAGTCCCCACCTGACTGATCCTTTTTTTCCAACCAATCTTTACCCAATCTGACTGTCACATCGGATTGCAAAGCACCGGTACTCTCAACCAGTACCTCTCCAAAACCCAAAGACTGGCGAATCGCTTGGGCACCTTTAACATCGCCATCTTGAGCTACAATCGTCGTTACGTCCAGCGGTTCGGGCCAAGCTTTATAAACCTGAACATTTCGATAGCCGGCCCGAGTTAAAGTCCTGACAAAATCTTCAACAGCCGATTGATCTCCGGTACTATCTTGAACTGCCACCTTCAAAAAAGTCGCATCAGCATTCTCAATTTGCCAAGTATTTTGGCCATAGTCAAAATGCTCTGCCACCATAGTTTCGATCGCATTTTGGTCTGGCAACCAAAAACTTGCCTTATAGTCCTTGGGATCGCTGAATTTGCCGGGAACCATCAACATCTGCACGCTGGCGCGATCGGTTTGAGTAGCAAAACCAGCCAAAGCCACCAATTCTTCTATACTCAAATTCGTGTCAAGGTGAGACTGAATCACCGACAAAATCTTCGGCAAGCGAGACAGCAAACCTACATTAACTTGCTCTTCCACAAACGCCCGCATTAACAATTGCTGGCGCTGTACCCGCCCGATATCGCCTAAATCATCGTGTCGGTAAAGCAAATAGTGCACGATTTGTTCACCGTTGAGACGCTGTTTGCCAGCTTTTAAATCAATATATAAATGCTGGCTTTCATCGGTATACTTCATGTCTTTAGGGACATTAATAGTAATCCCACCAAGGGCATCTACCAAACTTTTGATGCCTTGAATATTGACTGTGACATAGCGATCGATTCCCACGCCGCCCAGCAGTCCGCTGACTGACTTCGCTGATGAAGCTGGGCCGCCGTAGTAATTAGCTTCGTTGATTTTTACCTCACCCCTACCCTCAACGTATGTGCGGGTATCTCGGGGAATAGAAAGCACGCTTAACTTTTTATTTTGAGGGTCGAACCTCACCAACAGCATGGTGTCGGTTAATCCCTTAAAAGAATTTTCCCAAACTTCATATCCCTTGTCCTTGTCGGGAGCACCCTTGATGTCTGAACTCAGCACCTTAAGTCCTAAAACTAAAATATTAACTGGGCGAGTGAGTTCTGGCATTTTCATGTTGAGCTTTGCCATGTCGCCTTGAGAAAACACTGCCGCTTCTTCAGGACTCAATTTTCGCTGCTGAAGCGGTGTTGTCGAAAGGGAGACGGCTAGCAGCGCTCCGGCTGTGGCTGAAAGCATGGCTACTCCAGCCAACCCAAAACCAAAACCCAGCCAACGGCCTCGATGCGGCTGGTGCGATTTTTTGGGTGAAGGTTGAGCGGTTGATTGTTGGATAGGGTCTTGACTAGGAATTTTTTGAGCTGACACTGGCTTCCTCACACAACAAAAATAAAAAAGATCGTAGCAATATGTAGTATCAAGCTGAAGACGCACTCTAATCAATACGGTAGGGGCTTAAAGGAACCCTAAATTATGATAAATGTTTTCCCACCACTTGCTCGGCTACGCGGCTAATTCCGGGCAACCATAGCGGTTGACGCTTCCAGAGGCGAACCATCAGTCCGATAGCGACGATGAAATAGCTGGTTGTCAGCAGGCTACTCATTAATAACATGGTAAGTGTCGGAGATTCCGCAGAAATCGCTCCAGCTTCTAAAAGAATATGTCCTAAGAGCCAACTAAAAGCAAGGGCAATTGCCAAGCGGCTGACGGCTTTGCGTTCGGGGGTACCTTCACGGCGGTAAAGATTCCAGAGGGCGGGGAAAAAGCCGATGACTGGGATCATTAATACAAACAGACTTGCCCGATCGAGTTCAGGATTGTCTAAGGGATCTCTATTTTTCATAATTCGCTACTCAAAATTTGCAGGAGGTGAGGTTTGGTACAAAAGTTATTTGTTAGATGAAAAA
>PVWI01000498.1 GCA_003003725.1 filamentous cyanobacterium Phorm 6
GGCATGGGGCATGGGGCATAACAAATAACCAATAACCAATAACCGATAACCAATAACAAATAACCAATAACCGATAATCAATAACCAGTAACAACTGTCAACTCTTCCTTAACCTAAAATCTGTTATGTTTAAATAAGTAAGTCTGCCCGATCGCCCTGTTGGGACAGACGTTTCGATTAATATAGCGGCTTTCAACTCTAAATTCTAATTCTACTTAAATATCTGTGCGCGTTAACCTCACCGATCGGCAACAACACATCCTTTGGGCAACGGTTCGCCACTACATAGCAACAGCGGAACCCGTTGGCTCAAAAGCTTTGGCTGACGAATTCAATCTCAGCGTCAGCCCAGCGACAATTCGCAATGCGATGGGGACTCTTGAAAAAGCTGGATTGCTTTATCAGCCCCACACTTCAGCCGGACGAATCCCGTCTGACTCCGGCTACAGAATTTATGTAGATCAGTTGATTCAGCCGTCTGATACTCTGGCTCGTAAGGTGGAACAGGTACTAGATCAGCTCAATTGGTCGGATGGTCGCATGGATGCGGCACTTCGCGGTGCGGCTCAAATTCTGGCAACTATCAGCGGTTACATTGCGATGATTACCATACCGCAAACCAATATGGCTTGTTTGCGCCACTTGCAACTGGTGCAGCTAGAGCCGGGAAAGGTGATGCTGATCGTGGTGACGGATGCCTACGAAACTCAGTCGGTGTTGGTGCAGTTGCCGAAGGGCGCAGAAGGTAATTTGCCTGATGTTGAAATAGTCGATCGCGAATTGCAGATTTTATCGAATTTTTTGAACAGCAAGTTACGCGGGCGATCGCTCTCGGAACTCTCGACTATAGACTGGAGCGAGTTAGACCGGGACTTTGAATTGTACACTGAGTGGATGGAAACCATGCTGGCTGCTTTGAGCAGCCGCCAAAGCAATCCAACCTACACGCGGATTCTGATCGGCGGTTTGGCAGAAGCGCTGCGCTTACCAGATTTTTCGCAGTTACAGCAAGTTCAAACTCTGGTGCAATTACTCGAACAAGATCAGGAATTACTTTGGCCTTTGATTTTTGAATCGCCTGAGTTGGACACGCCCGGGAAGCGGGTAACGGTGCGTATTGGCTCGGAAAATTCCTTAGAACCAATTCGCGGCTGTACTCTGATTTCTTCGATTTACCGCCGGGGATCAGTGCCGGTTGGTAGTGTTGGGGTTTTGGGGCCGACGCGGATGGTTTACGAAAATGCGATCGCGGTGGTGGAAGCTGCGGCGGATTATTTGTCGGAAGCTATGGGCGGAAATCGAGTGAATTTTCCTGAAGGCTAGCGAGGTCGATCGCACAATCCCTTGTTAGATGTCCCCTAATTCGATCGCCCCAAGCTTCACAGGTTTGGGATTTTCCGATCTTTGGACGCACTCGCCACATCAAAAAACCGGGTTTGTTGACAAAAAACCAATGCTCTCCAGAAGCGGCTCGGAAACTGGCAGGAGTTGCGGGCGATCGACATGGACGTACGATCGGGGCTTGAGATGGCGATCGATAAATTGAGGACGCGGGCGAGGGCGATTGTCGATCCCGAAGGCAGAAAACTGTCCAAATATTAAGACATTTTTGAGAGTTAGTTAAAAAAATATAAAAGAGATTAGTCTTGATAAGCAAGCTATATTTCTTTTGAAAATAGCCCAGGTTAGACAACTGCAAATAACTGGCAGCAATTTTGGATTGATTGCAACTTCAGAAAAGATGTAACTGCTGAGTTAAGATCGAAACTAAATTTAGGCAATTTTCTTTTAGCATTCAATGAAATCGACCGATCAAACTAAAAATACCTTTGCAATCACAACGCCTCTGTACTATGTAAACGATTTACCTCACGTTGGCAGCGCTTACACGACTATGGCTGCTGATGCCGTAGCCAGATTTGAGCGACTGCGGGGCAAATCAGTTTTGCTAATTACAGGGACGGACGAGCACGGGCAGAAAATTCAACGCACAGCCGAGAGTTTGGGACGATCGCCCCAAGCTCACTGCGACTTAGTTGTTCCTGGGTTTGAGGCGCTGTGGAAGCAACTCGACATCCAGTACGATCGCTTCATCCGCACGACTTCGCGGCGCCACGAGTACATTGTCAAAGAATTTTTTCAGCGTGTCTGGAACTCCGGCGACATCTACTTGAACGAGCAAAAAGGCTGGTACTGCGTCTCCTGCGAAGAATTCAAAGATGAACGCGATTTATTAGCGGGAAATCGGTGCTCGATCCACCCCAGCAAGGAAGTTGAGTGGCGCGACGAAGAAAATTACTTTTTTCGCCTGTCGCGCTATCAAGACCAACTGCTGGCATTGTACGCAGAACGTCCCGACTTCATCGCGCCGGAAAGCCGGCGTAACGAAGTGCTCAGCTTCGTCAATTCTGGACTGCAAGATTTTTCGATTTCTCGGGTGAATCTGGAATGGGGCCTGCCGATACCAGTTGAGTCCAGTCACACGATT
>PVWI01000153.1 GCA_003003725.1 filamentous cyanobacterium Phorm 6
GTACTCCCACTTCGAGCCGCTGACTTCGCGTTTTATTTGATCCGAAACTATCACAGAATTTTTTTCTGTACCCGGAGATACTATTTTGCTTAAATCTTCCAACCTATCGGCGATGTTAATATCTTTTCCGTAAGTACAAGAGCGAAATATATACAAATTTCCTTTAGCAACTCCCACCGACAAGCCGCAAGGTATTTGATTGCCGTGAATAAACAGTTTCCAATTCTCGCACAAACTTTCCATTGCCGCTAAGGCTGCGTGAGCTTCCGGGAAAGTCAACAAATGCGAATCGCCAACAATACTCCGAATTGTGCCGCCGTATTCTTCGCAAACGTTTTTTTCAAAAGTATCGAAATTGGTCAGCAAATATTCAACGTCTCTGATAGAATTAGATTCTTGATAGGCAATAAAACCTCTCAAATCAGCTTTAATTATTGCTTGATTTTCTACGATTCTGGTTTTGTGACTTTGGTCAACTTTGTAGACTTTTTCAGGTTCGCTCATCCCTTTCAAAGAAAACTCATTCACAAAAGATGTTTGTACTTCTGCTTTGTTGAGCGCCAACCATGCGGCTTGGGACAAATATATTTCATCCTGTGGAGTTACTGATTCTATGCGCGCGGTTAAATTCACCGTATCGCCAAAGATATCTTTATCTTGATGCAAGACATCTCCTAATGTAATCGATACGCGAATAGCCAATCGTTCGTCGTTGGATTTGCTAGATTGTTCCGCTCTCAATTCTTGCTGCATTTCTATGGCTGCCATAGCCGCTGCTGTGACGCTGGGAAAAATCATCCAAAATGAATCACCTTCCCCTTTAATCACGCTTCCTTCATTTCTGGTACTAATATCTGAAATAAAATTTTTATGATCGTTTAACAAACTACTTAAGTCCGACTGAGATAATTTTTTAACTCGGGCGGTATATCCGCAAATATCTGTTTTTACGATCACAGTAGAACGCAAATTAGCCATAACCTACCCTGACTGATCAAAAACCAGCAATAAATTTTATGTGGCAAAGACGCAATAGTTCGCGCCCGAATCGATCGCATCTTTGCCCTCTCAATCTCCTAAATCGCGTCCTTTCGCTTCTGCAAGAATTGTAGCATTTGGCACTGGGTCTGGCGTGTAGTAGCCAGCGGCTTTTTTGGCGACGATTTCGACTTGTGCGTCTGCGGGAATCCAATCTTCGGGAATGGGGATGCGATCGACCACCTGAATGCCAGAATTGATAATAGCATTGTATTTGAGATCGCTCATGGAAACTAAACTGTCAATGCGAGAGATACCCAACCAGTGCAATACGTCTGGCATTAGTTCTTGAAACCGCATATCTTGAACTCCGGCGACACATTCAGTGCGAGTAAAATAGGCATCAGCGCGATCGCCACCTTCCTGCCGTTTTCTGGCATTGTACACCAAAAACTTAGTCACTTCCCCCAAAGCTCTCCCTTCCTTGCGGAAATAAACAACTACTCCAGAACCGCCGGATTGTGCAGTTTGGATGCAAATTTCAATCCCGTGCACCAAATAAGGGCGGCAAGTGCAAATATCCGAACTGAACACGTCGGAACCGTTGCATTCATCATGTACCCGAACCGCCAACTGTTTCTGTGGATCGGAAATATTCGCGACATCGCCAATAATATAAACCGTAGTTCCGCCAATTGGGGGCAAGAAAACCTGCAAATCCGGCCGCGTGACTAAATCCGAGAACATTCCACCTGTTTGCTCGAACAAGACACGACGGAGAACACTTTCTTGCACACCGATCCTGCGGGCAATTCCCGGCAAATACCACACGGGGTCGATCGCAATTTTAGTCACCGCTAAATTGCCGCCTTCTTTAACTATTTTGCCATCAACTTGCACCCGCCCCTTAGCAATAGCATCTTGCAATTCCGGCATACTAATGTGAGCTTTAGTAACAGCAATTGTCGGTCTAATATCGTATCCCTGCTGAGAAAATGAAGTATAAATTTCGCTAACCAAACCTCCAAAAGGATCGAGAGAAACAATCAAATTGCGATCGCCCCAACTCGGATGCGGCCCGATGTGTGCCGCCGGAGACGTGTTGGTAAAATCGGGGCGGTGATCCGCTTGAAGTGCGCCCGAAGCAACTGCTAGCGCTCGATAAACAGAGTAAGAACCCGAATGAGTGCCGATCGCATTCCGATGAGACGATTTACTGAGGCTACCAATCACAGGCCCCCGTTTGAGGGGATCGATTTCTCCCCAATAAATGGGAAGAGGTTTTGTGCCGGATCTGTCAGGATGGGATGTTAAAACTATATGCTTGGGTTTTGACACAGTTTTTGTTTCTCTTGCTATGGATGCTGCTGTTGGTTGGAAGCTTCATTGCAATTTGAAGCAGTGATTTATGATAGCAACAGGATGCTGGGTCTGAAAGTATTCGCCATAGCAAAACTGGTGGCGCTGACTGGCGCGATTTTCTCAACAAGCTAAAAATTTTGCATTTGTGGTTCAGTGCTGTGGCTGGATTGCTAATATAAAAGCTATATATTTAACCTAATTTTATATGGCAATTATATTTCATGTGTCAATAATACTTTTTAAAATAACCGCAGAGGGCGCAGAGGGCGCAGATCGAGAAAAGAGGGAAATAGGGAAAAAGAGATGTTTATAAATCCTACAAGGGTTGCTATAGTTAGAACTGGTAGCGCTGAATTCTTAAGAAAATACTAACTTACAAAATTAATGTTGCCAAGTATATCTAATTATTTGCTCAAAAATGGTCGCGTGCCCACGTCTCTTTTAGAGATGCAATTTCTAGCCGCGTCAGCTTCTCCTACTGCCGCTACGGGGACAGAGAACAATTTTTGTGCGGTGGATTTGGAAATTGCAGCAGGTACGATCGCCCAAATCATCCCCACAGGTACGCAACCTTTATCCCAACTTCCAGATATCCCCATTGTAGACTTACAAGGGGGCTTAATTTTCCCATGTTTTGTCGATATGCACACCCATTTAGACAAAGGCCACATTTGGGAACGATCGCCCAACCCCGATGGAACTTTTGCCAGCGCGATCGACTCCGCGCGCGCTGACGCTCAAAAAAACTGGAATGCAGACGATGTTTACCAGCGAATGGAGTTCGCGCTAAAGTGCAGCTATGCGCACGGAACCAAAGCCATCCGTACTCACATCGACAGCGCAGGCGATGGGGGAACCGTTAGTTTAGCAGTATTTGAAGCCTTGCAAGCCGAATGGAGCGATCGGCTAATTTTGCAAGCAGTTTCCCTAGTTTCCCTCGACTATTACCTGACACCAGCAGGCGAAAAATTAGCAGACAAAATTGCCCAAATCGGCGGCATCCTCGGCGGAGTTGCCTACATGAACCCGGATTTAAACAAACAACTCGATCGCGTATTTAGCTTAGCCCGAGAACGCGGTTTAAACCTCGACTTCCACACCGACGAAAACAAAGATCCAGAATCCACAACATTGCGGGAAGTCGCAAAAACCGCCATCCGCCATAAATTTAGCGGTCAAATAATCTGCGGGCACTGCTGCAGTTTAGCCGTACAACCGCCGGATTTAGTAACAGAAACTTTGACATTAGTCAAGCAAGCAAATATTGGCATTGTCAGCTTACCGATGTGCAACCTTTATTTGCAAGACAGACAATCTGGGCGTACACCGCGTTGGCGGGGAGTGACGCTGGTGCACGAACTCAAAGCAGCAGGAATTCCCGTCACAGTTGCTAGCGACAACTGTCGCGATCCGTTTTACGGATTTGGAGATCACGATGTTTTAGAAGTCTTTAATATGTCAGTCCGCATAGCCCATTTAGACAGGCCTTGGGAAGATTGGCCGCGCACAGTCACAACAACACCAGCAGATTTAATGGGATTGCCGAATGTAGGACAAATAGGAGTTGGTTTACCCGCTGACTTGATTTTATTTAAGGCGCGAACTTTCAGCGAATTGTTATCTCGATCGCAGCGCGATCGCACAGTTTTGCGGCAAGGTAAAGAAATCGATACAACTTTGCCAGATTACCGGGAACTAGACAATTTGTTAGCAAGTTAAACTTATAGCAATTCTCGCATAAACTGTAAACTATTTCTCTTCTCTTCTCTTGCTTCGCGTCTTCGCGGTTCGTTAAAATCCATCGCTGTAATCTTGTCAATTCACAACTAATTTGATATAAATGTAAAGGCTAATTTAATGGAGGTTATTTTAAGTGAAAGCAGTTATTTTATTGTCGGGAGGGCTGGACTCCTCAACTGTTTTATATCAAGCCAAAGCCGACGGCTGCGAATGTTACACGATTTCCTTTGACTACCAGCAAAGACACCGGCGGGAGTTGGATTCAGCAAGGGCGATCGCACTTTCGGCCGGTGTTAAGGCCCATCAGGTGGTAAACTTTGACTTAACGCTGTGGGGCGGTTCGGCTTTGACGGACAATCAGATGGAATTGCCGATCGATCGCAACCTTGCAGAAATGTCGCAAAACATCCCCATTACCTACGTTCCAGCTAGAAATACAATTTTTCTCAGCTTTGCCCTCGCCTACGCCGAAACCCTAGGAGCTCAGCGCATTTATATCGGTGTCAACGCTCTAGATTATTCCGGCTATCCCGACTGTCGCCTCGATTACATCCAAGCAATGCAGGAAGTATTTCGGTTAGGAACCAAGCAGGGAAGGGAAGGAGAAGCTATTAAGATTGTAACACCTTTGATCGAACTTAAAAAAACCGAAATTATTGAATTAGGTAACAAGTTGGGAGTACCTTGGGAGCAAACTTGGTCTTGTTACGCAGGCGGCGAAACTGCGTGCGGCGTTTGCGATTCTTGTCGGCTGCGGCTGGCTGCTTTTGAGGAATTGGGGTTGCAAGATCCGGTTCCTTATGCTTAATATGTAGGGTGCGTCAGACGGCAAACCTTAATTATTTCGTACTCGCTTCAAGCCTGACGCACCTTACAAGTTATTTGGTTGGCGTAGTGATTTTGATATTCATTGTTTGATTTGAAAAGGATGCTTCTTAGATGAATAATTCAGATATTGACAGCTTGACCGAATTGGGTAATCGAAGAATGATGCAAACTCGCTTTGCTCAATTCGCTGGCGATCGCTCGGAATTTGGGATCATCTTGATATATCTAGATCAATACGGTTTACTTAACACTATTTATGCGCCGGAGATCCCCCTAAATCCCCCTTAAGAAGGGGGACTTTGAGAGCATTCTTGTCCCCCCCTTTTTCAAGGGGGGTTAGGGGGGATCTGTCTTAAGTGAACCGTATTGAGATATAGATGGATTTATATATTTCAACGATCGCTACGGTCATAATGTGGGCGATGAAAAACTGAAAGAGATTGCTAAGTTGATTTGCCAAAATTTACCGGATGGTATTGATGTCTTTAGAACAGGTGGAGAGGAATTTTTAATTCTTATAAATAATTTGAAGATGGCAGAAGTTGTCTTACTAGCAATGCGAATTTGTAAGGCAGTTAATCAGAATTATTCTCATCTTCCCCCATTGCGAAGATTTTTTGGTATGAGCGATAACAGTTATGTAGAAGTTTATTTTCCCTTGACAGTATCTTGTGGGGTAGCTTTTTATCCGGAACATGGTGTAGATTATTCCACTCTGTATCCGGCAGCAGAGGAAGCAGCACTAAGAGGCGGCAAAAACTTATATGGTGGTGTTGTGGGTGTAGCGAGGAATTTATACAGTTCTTGTTTTTTGCCTTCGACGGAGAACAAAAATAGCGATTTATAACTCTAACAAAATCGAGGACGATCGACTTAAACAGTTCGCAGATAATTCCCGAGGGCTAAAAAATTGCGCCCTGAGAGATCGCCCTCCCCATCCAAATCTTAACTAGAAAATCTCGCGCCTCCTCTCACCCCGCCATTCGATCGCCCTTTCGCCACAACTTCCCCGCCCGCAGCGACAATTTCACCCAAAACTCGATCGTCCGCCGCCCCAGACAACAACTGAATTTGAATCTGATCCAACCTCGGCCCGCACACAGAAACCACCGTAAGTTCCACATTTTCGCAGCGCCAAATTTCCCCAACAGCCGGCATTCTTTGCAACTGATAGCTCAAAAAACCTCCGATAGTCTGATATTCGTCAGCTACCTGCAAATCCAAATTCAAGATTTGATTCACATCATCGACATTTAACTGCGCTTGTACCAAAAAAGTGCGATCGTCCAATACTTGCACAGCAATTTCTTTACTGTCGGGCGACTGGTAAGTACGGCCGATAATTTCGGCGATCAAATCCCTCAGCGTCACTAACCCGGAAATGCCGCCAAATTCATCAACTACGATCGCAATTTCTTCCGACGAACTCTGCATCAAAGGTAGCAATTCCCCCAGCAGCATCATCTCCGGCACAAACCTCACCGCACCCATCCAAGTTACAATTTCCGTGTCGGGAGATAGCAAACCTTCAGCTAGAGGTTTTGCAAGTTGTTTGAAACCAATAATGCCAATAATATCGTCTAAAGAATCTCCCGTCACGGGATAGAGGGAATGGTTGGAAATTGCCATTTCGTCGAGCAAATTTTGAAAGGTGGCTGTCTTTGGAAGTGCCACAATGCTCGGCCGCGGCACCATCACTTCTTCTACCCAAACTTCGCCAAATTCAAACACGTTGTTGAGCAATTCTCGCTCTTCTGCTTGCAAGCCGCTTGATTCGCTGGAAGTAGCTATAATTAATTGCAGTTCTTCGGGAGTAACCGGCCGATGTTTGAGGTCGTATTCGATACCCGCAAGTCGCAGGAGCGATCGAGTGGATTGATTCAGAAACGACACAAAGGGATTGAACAAACGAGAAATCAATAGACTCGGAGGCCCTAAACTTCTGGCTAGCTGTTCGGAATAAAGTAACGCTACAGATTTGGGGAAAAGTTCGCCGAGGACAATTTGCAGGTAAGCTAACAGGAAAAAAGTTACTATTGATACGCCCAAAGAATGGGCGATCGACTCCTTGAGGTACATTGGCACTGGCAAACTGCCGATCGCACCTCGAACTAGCACGGCGATCGTATCTTCCCCAATCCAGCCCAGAGCTAAACTAGAAAGAGTGATGCCCAACTGCATTGTCGAAAGCAATCGCTCGATACTTTTTTGCAAAGATTGAACAGTTAGGGCTGCAATGTCGCCGGCCTCTACTAACTGATTGATGCGCGATCGGCGTACCGTCACCATCGAAAACTCAGCCGCCACAAAAAAAGCATTGATTGCAATCAGCAGCAGCACTGAAAGCAACCGCGACAGCACCTCTGTCGGAGTCATCGCGGGTAAATCAGCTATCTCCTGCACTCTCGCCCCTAAAAGTGACACAGTTCTCCCTAGAACAATTTTCTCGATCGAACTTGAGCATCGGTCTGGAGGTTTTGTCCCATTATTATCTTACTTCGCCACTGGAATGCCTGATATTTGCAACTGTAGCTTTTGACCAGGATAATCTGTCAAGGTTAGCGAAATTTCCTTAGCATTTTCCAGCAAAGCTGTGGGAATACTCACCGTACCGTAATACACCTGCCCGTTGGGGGGTAGTTCCGCCGGCAAATCCTCAGTAGTCGCGGAAAGGGCCCGGTTGCGATCGTCTGTGACGTTCAGAAAACTGTACAGAAACCTGACAGCTTGGGAGCCTTCGTTTTTCATGCTCACGTCTATCAGCATAGAGTTGCCACGCTGGCTGGCTGCGCTCACTTCCAGGACTATTCCCCCATCGCGACTGTTGAGGGGAAACTTGTTACTGGCATTTGACGCGCCCGGTTTTTTGGCTGTGGCTGGTTTAGGGCTTGCCTTGTCTGTTTTAGTATTTGCTGAAGCTGTTTTTTCGGGATCGCGACCTTCTACCCGCGCTTTCACGGTTTTGAGAATGTCTGTTTCTTTCAAGATGCTCACTTGGTCTTTGCTAGCCGGATTTCCCTGCTTGCCACTTCCAGCATTGTTGCTGGGGCGAATATCGGGTTGAGTCGTTCCTTGCAAGGCTTCGCGACCTATAGTAAATCCCCAAACAGAACTCGTTACGCCTGCTCCAAACATCAGAGAGAGCAGAATTAGAGTCAGCACTACCGTCGAATTCACTGCCATTCCTTATAAGTTTATGCCGAGTTGTAGAAACTGCTTTGTCTGGTCGATCTTTCGGAGGGCACAGTGGCACTCGAAGGGCGATCGGGACTCAACAGATCTAAAGATTTTGATTTTTGTTCTCTAGTTTTAGCACGGACTGGGAAATTATGTTATAGTTGCTTTTGAGTTAAGTCAAACCAAATTGATTTAACGGCAGTTGGCCGAGCGGTTTAGGCAGCGAACTCATAATTCGCCCCAGGCAGGTTCAACTCCTGCACTGCCGATTTTCAATCAATCAACAAATGCTGGGCGTGGGCTAGAAACCGGGTTTCAACGGAAATTTGGCGGCTAGGAACGAGAAATCAGATAAGCGATGACACGGCAGTGCCGTGTCGTGATTTCGGGTAATATCAATTCCGGCTGCGCCGGAATGACAAGCGAGGACACGGCAGTGCCGTTTCCCTACCGTGATTTATTGTAGGGACACGGCACTGCCGTGTCCTGATTTCTGCCGTGTCCTGATTTCTGCCCTGTCCTGATTTCGGGTAAGATTAATTCCTCTGCCACGGGATTTGATGTGACTCAGGCTCGATCGCCAAAACCAGATTAGCGCTTAATTAACTCCACTCCATCGCGCCCGTCGTACTCTTGAACATAAACCTTAACTTGTTCTTCCTTTGCAGTTGGCAACTTTTTACCCGTAAAATCTGGCTGTATCGGCACTTCTCGGTGTCCGCGATCGACTAATACCGCTAACCAAATTTTCTCCGGTCGCCCGTAATCGTTTACCGCATTCAAAGCCGCTCGAATCGTTCTACCTTTATATATAACGTCATCTACCAACACCACAGTTTTGCCCGTCAAATCAAAAGGAATTTCTGTTTTAGCCGGTGTCCGCATTGCAACTCGATCCAAGTCATCTCGGTAAAACGTAATATCCAAAGCACCAACACATACTTTGACTTGTTCCAGGATTTCAATTTGAGCGGCCAACATTTTAGCTAAAGGCACTCCTCTAGTATGAATCCCCAACAGCACTAAATCGGATGGATTACCAGATTTTTCGACAATCTGGGAAGCGACGCGGGTAAGAGTGCGCCTCATTTCATCCGGGGATAAAATTTTGATTATTTTAGTCATTGGTTGCTGGGATCTAATTGTTGGCTGTTGGCGGATCGGACAATTTGAGATTTGAGATTTGAGATTTGAGATTGATTTGAGAGACGGATCTGCGGGTTTGAACTACTAATTCCTGTCGGAGATATGTATCTATCCGCATTTGAGGTCAGCAGTTAGCCGATCGAACATAGTAGAGTATAAGCAAGCAATGATAGTCCCAACCAAATCAGAAAGCAAACCCTTGTTAATTGCAATGCTTGGCTAATTATCGCCGGGGCGATCGGCCCAATGGGCTCGCCTAACAGCGGTTTGTGAAGGATAACTCCGCGATAGGAACTTGTCCCTCCTAGTTGCACTCCCAAAATGGCGGCGTAGACGCACTCACTCCAACCGGAATTGGGGCTGGCATCTTTAACCGCATCTCTCTGACAAATCTGCCAAATATAAATCGGCCTGCCAGATATAACGGCTAAAGTAATCACTGTTAGCCGGCAAGGAATCCACGTCAGCACGTCTTCTAGTTTGGCGCTAAACCATCCTAAATCTGTATATGGTGCTTCTTTGTAGCCGATCGTAGAATCTAATGTGCTGGCTGCTTTGTAAGCGATCGCCAAGGGGACTATTGCACTCGCCCACATTGAGTTAAGATCGATCGACCGATCGGTAACACTTAATAATAGACAAGGCATAGCGAACCCAACTAAGGCATAAAATAGTGGTGCTGTGACACCATCGACTGCATTCTCTGTTACAGTTTCTAACAGTGCTCGCAAAATTTCTGACTCGGATAAGTTTTCGGTATCCCGGCCGACGTAAAGGCTCAACCGTTCTCGCGCCTTGACTAAATCTCCAACATTTAAAGGTGCTAGCACGTCTTCGGCGGCCGCCCTCAAACTGCGACCGGCAAAACAGCTTGCCAGCAAAATGGTCTGTAGGGCAATCCCCAAAACAGGATTCACCCAACTAGCAGCAAGGACGATCGACCAACTGACAGTATAACTTCCGACAATCAGCCCGATCGCTAGTATTGTACCAGCACATCGTAGTAGCAGCTTGTGCCGATCGTCTTTCAGGCGATCGTCTGGGAGAGAGATTTTGTCGGAGGGATTATTCCAGATATTAAAGACAAGTCGAGTATAACGGTCGATCGCCCAACCCATCGCCTGCACCGGATGGGGCCAACCCCAAGGATCGCCGATCGAATAATCTAATACCGCAGCTAAAATCAAAACAGTAAATTCATCCGGCATCATTATATATCGTGTCAAACTTGATAGCCCATCAATTGATTTTAGATGTGAGATTCAAAAATTGAAGAATTGAAAAAAGCGAACCCACTGATAAATCCAGGGATTAGGGATCGGGATTCCGAGCTTTTGTCTGATTCCACGGATGAATCTGGGAGCCGATCGCAAAATTGCTTGATTGTTCGATCGCTCCTCGATCGCCCGATATAATAGATTTTCACTCCTGGTACTCTTGCAGACTTTGATTTTTGAGCAGCGATTTTATTGCAAAATCCAGGCTAACGGAGGCTAATCTGAGCGGACAAAAATCCGTACAAAGCAATAAGGGTAAAGATTTGAGCAATTCAAAACTTCATAATGATCTGGCGTCTTTGTCATAACGGCTGAGATTACTTTAGTCGCCCAGCAAGTGTACATTCTGCTCCCAATTAACACCATCAAAGGGTAGGATATTAAACTGGGAAATGCCATCCGAGTCAAGACAACGGACGTTCACATCGAATTGATCGGGATGCGATCGGGGTCGATAAAACGGGTGAATGCCACAAATCCGGCAGAAAGTATGTTTGGCAGTTCCTGTATTAAACGTATAAGTTGTCAAAACATCTTCGCCGCCCGTGCAACGTAAAACGTTCCGGCGGCACAATTAGGTGCAAAAATCTTTTCTTTTTACAGATAGAGCAGTTGCAGTCAGATGCTTCGTGTTTGTCAACCGTGACTGTGAAGCGGACAGCACCGCAACGTGTGCCACCGGAGTAGGTAACAAGTGTTTCGTTCATGTTTGCTAGAAGAGCGATCGAATAAATGAACTTACCAGTTAAATGATAAAGCTAGTTTCTTCCCCTAGAGCCGCTTGCCAACTGCGGACATCATAGTATAAGTCTTCGAGAGAAATGCTGTATAGCGCTTCGGCAAGTTTTTTGTGCAATCGGTTCCACAAACTGAACGTTACCCAGTCCTCCGGTTGGGATGCGTCGGGAGAATGTCGAGGTAAAGGTTCAATAGTTTCGCCTACAGCCTCTAAGATTTGTCCTAAAGAGATTTGAGCGGGCTCGCGAGCCAATTGATATCCTCCTTGCGAGCCCCGAACTGATTGGACTAAACCGGCTCGTCGCATTTCAATCAGCAATTTTTCTAGATACGGAGCTGGTAACTCCTGTCGATTCGCGATCGATTTCACCGATGTCGGGGCAAAGCCAGGTTGCAAACTTAGATCCAGTAATGCTTTGACACTGTAGTGTCCGCGTGTGGTCAACTTCATGGGATTTTAAGATCAGGGGCAAATATTCAGCTAGCTGATAGCTGATAGCTTATGCTACCGAGTTTAGAGATTGCTTGCACCGGCTGTAGCTACTTCTCAAGAAAAACTGCACGCTGTTAAAAATATTTAGATAATAGTGGTTAACAATTGAGCCGATCGGTGTAATATGGTTTTACGACCAGCTATAAAGCTAAAGTTTCTTGGTCAAGCCAAAAACCAACCAAGAAAAAATCCGTACACCAGTTGAATATTTCAGGACTCAGTAAATGGCTAAAAAGAAAAATATCGAACCCCTTGAAGGCGAAGGTCTGATCAAAAAGGTCAAAGACCTAGAGAACCTTACCAAGGAAGAAAAAGCTAGAGCCTGTGGCTACTACACCATTACCAAAAATGGCGTAGAACGGGTGAACATGATGAAGTTCCTGAATGCGCTGATTGATGCAGAAGGCATTCAGCTTGACGGGAAGCAAAACGGTAACGGACGCGGCGGACGCTCGGCCAGCTATCGGATTAGCGTTCAATCTAACGGCAACTTACTGATTGGAGCTGCCTACACCAAGCAGATGGAACTCCAGCCGGGAGATGAATTTGAAATCTCTCTGGGACGCAAGCACATTCACCTGCGCCAAATCGATCGCGAAGAAGTATCCTAAGCTTTTAGAATTTGCTTTGAATTCTTGCTTGAACAGGTTGGTTTGACTTCAAGCATTGACTGCACGCAGAGAGTTGGCTCTGAAAATTTTCAGTGCGCCTAAAACAGTATGGATTCTATAGATGGCAATGGCTCGACAAAAGCCACTGCCACTACTTTATATTTTCCGATAATACCTATTCTCGCCCCTCGCTAGATCCGTTTGGACAAGCGGGGGATTTTCCGCGTAGCTGTTGAGTTGACAGTTGACAGTTGACAGTTGCTCGAACGAAGAGGGAAGTTCGGCAACGGATTTTCTAACGGATTTAACGGATGTCACGGATGAGGTTCAGCAGCGAATATTCTAACGGATTTAACGGATGGATGTTGAGTTTCGATGGTTTAGGTTCGAGGCAAGAAGTAGGTTGGCTTGAGGTAAGAAACCTCACAAAGCAAGAAAATGGCAGAGGTATTGTTAGCCAAGAGTGTGTAATATCAGTTAAAAAAAAATGCAACTGTCGGCAACCTCCAAGCCGATGCAGAATTATTCATCCCCAAATCTCAAATCGAAAATCTCAAATCGACTGACGGGAAGTAAACAAGCCCGATCGCCCCTACGTCAAATTACCGACCGAAACAGTTACAGTGAAAGGGAGGAATTAGTCACCAGCCTATGCCGTTGTCCCGATTCGCCTTTCAAACTGTCCAACAGCCCACAAAAATACCCCTACGCTCCGTTCTAGTAGCCTCTTTTGTGCTGCAAATCGTCGCAGCAGTCGGGATTGTCGGGTATCTTTCTTTTCGCAACGGAGAAAGAGCAGTCGAAGAACTTGCCCAGGAATTGATCGCCCAGACGGGGAAAAGAGTTGAAGAACAACTGACTACTGTTCTCGAAAATACCCACTGGGTAAATCAACTTAATGCTGAAGCGATCGACCGCGCGGAATTAAACTTACAGTTAGAAACGCGCCAGCCTCGGGCAGAAAAGTTCCTCTGGCAGCAAATGCGATCGTTTAAAAGCATTCAATGGATCTCCCTCGGTTCTCAAAAATCAGGAGAATATCTCGGCATTTGGCGCAACCCGAAGGACAACAGCTTGCAAATTATCGCAGCTAACAAGTCTACTAACTATCAGAGTATTTACTACGCAACAGACAAAAAAGGTACTCGCACCGCCAAATTAAACGCAGAACCGGGAACCTACGATGTCCGCGTGCGCCCTTGGTACAAAGAAGCTGTCGCAGCTAACAAACCGATTTGGACGAGCATTTATCAGGGTTTTACTCCGGGGACTGTTTTTATTGCTGCGAGCCAACCAATTCGCGATCGCAATGGTAAATTGCTGGGAGTTTGTGCGGTAGATTTGTCGCTCTCGGAGCTTCAGCAATATCTCCATCGCCTCAAGTTTAGCAAAACGGGACAAATTTTCGCGATCGAACGATCGGGCTTGCTGGTGGCCAGTTCGAGTCAAGAATCATCCTTTAGAAAGATGTCGGGAAAGCAGGAACCTGAGCGTCTAAATGTTTTAGACAGTGAAACTTTTGTCATTCGCACCGCAGCTAAGTATTTGTACGAAAAGTTTGGCGGCTTTAGTAACATTCAGCAGCGACAACAACTGAAATTTAGCCGAGATGGGGCAGAATATTTTGTGGAAGTGCTGCCGTTTTCGGATAGTAACGGTTTGAACTGGCTGATCGCGATCGCAGTTCCCGCATCGGATTTCATGGGGCAAATTAACCAAAATACCCGCAGTACAATTTTACTTTGTGCCGCGGCGCTGCTGCTATCGACAATTGTCGGAGCGCTCAATGCCCGGTGGGTGACGCTGCCCCTGCTGCGGCTCAACCAAGCAGCTAAAGATATCGCCCAAGGAGAATTCGATCGCACTGTTGCTGTCAGCAAGCTGGATGAAGTCGGCTCCTTAGCGCAGTCTTTTAACGAAATGGCGGCTCAATTGAAAAAGTCTTTTCAAGCTTTGGCCCAAAGCGAGGAAAAATTTGCCAAGTTGCTAGAAAGCTTGCCGGTTGGGGTGATAGCCCTGACTCCGGCTGGTAGCGCGATTTTTATGAATTCGATGGGAGCAGAGATTACGGGTAAAGGGGCGGTGGCAAATACCACCCCTGAAGAACTTTCCGAAACTTATCAACTTTATATATCGGGAACAGACAGGCTGTACCCGATCGAAGATTCGCCCTTTGAACGCGCCGTGATGGGCAAAGAAACGTTCCTTGAAGATATGGATCTTCGCCGGAATGGGAAAGTTATTCCCTTGCAAGTGCGATCGCAGCCAATGTTTGATGCTGAGGGGAATGTGATTTACGTACTGATTGTTTTTCAAGATATCACGGCGCGCAAACAAGCAGAGCAAATATTGGCAGACTACAACCGTACCCTGGAAACGGAAGTAACCTCGCGCACTCTGGAACTAGCTCAAATTAATGCCCGTTTGGAGCTCGAAATTGAGGAGCGCCAGCAAGCTGAAAAAATTGTCCGCAAAGAGCGGGATTTTAACTTAAAGATTATCGAAAATTCTCCGATCTTTTTTGTGGCGATCGATTCGGAGGGTAAAATCCTGCTGGCCAATGAATGTATGCTGGAATCTGTGGGCTATACTGCTGCTGAAGTTATCGGCCAAGATTACTTAGCTACATTTGTACCGTTCGGCGATCGAGCCGGATTGCACTCGATTTTTGAGCGCGTCACAGCGAGGGAGCAAACGGTTAACGAACACCGGATTCTCACTAAGTGCGGTGATACTTTGTTAGTCGAGTGGTACGGTACGCCCGTTTTGGATGAAAATAGCAATTTTAACTTTTTGTTTGGGTTTGGGATTGATATTGGCGATCGCAAACAAGCACAAATAGCCTTGCAAAAAAGCGAAGCTCTATTTCACAAATTAGCAATCACGGTGCCCGGAGAACTTTACATATTCGTGCAGCATCCCGACGGCTCTGTCAAGATGGAATATATCAGTCCGCTGTGCCGAGAAATTCAAGAATTAGAGCCGGAGGAAATCCAGAACAACTCTGCTTTACTCTACGAACAAATGCACCCGGACGATCGCGCCAGCCACTTCGAGGTCATTGTCAGAAGTGCCGCAAATCTCGAACCATTTGTCCACCAGTGGCGGATTGTGACAGCATCAGGAAAACTCAAATGGCTGCAAGCTCATTCTCGGCCGGAATTGCGCGAAAATGGAGATATAGCCTTTCTCAGAAATATGAGGTATCATGTTACTGACACTCACTCGTGAGGATCCAACAGAGAAAATTAGATCA